>CANIBV010000008.1 GCA_947466005.1 Spartobacteria bacterium
CGTGAAATCTTTATTCCCCTTTCTGGTTGATCCCCGGGGGGCCTTCACGGCATCGATAAGCCATGACCAAACAGTCCCAGAGTAAGGATAAGAAGAAAACACAGGGCAGAAAGCAGCATGCGCTCATTAACAGGAGGAGAAGCACGGCAGCCCGCCTCATCATTTCCGAGAGCGAGCAGGGGGCAGATATGCTTCATGCCACGGGATTCAGGGCTCCCGATGCCTTTGTCTATCTGGAGAGTTACGGACAGAGTTCAATCCTCCTGAGTGATCTCGAGTTTGACCGCGGCAGGCGGGAGGCGCGGGTTGATGAGGTGATCTCAGCGAGTGAGCTTGAGAAAACGATCGCCAAGAAGACCGGATCCAAGCCGACCAGCGTGGAGGTGATCGCGGCCTTCCTGAAAGCACGGGGAGGAACGCGCCCCGTGGTCCCTGCGGATTTCCCGCTTGGGCTGGCCCGTGAACTTGAAGGCTGTGGCGTTGCCGTGACCCCCGCGGTCGGCATGTTCCGACCAGAGCGCGAGATCAAGACGGCGGAGGAGATCAAACTCATGACACAGGCGACCCGAATCACGGAGGCGGGAATGGAGAGGGGCTTCGAAGTGCTCCGCGCCTCCTCGATCGGCGCTCGGAATGTGCTGCAGTGGAGCGGGTCCGCCCTCACGGCGGAGAGGCTGAGAGTCGAGATCGAGACGGCGATCCTCAGGGCTGGCGGAATCTCCGCTGGAAACTCGATCGTGGCCTGCGGAGAGCAGGCCTGCGATCCGCACGAGCGGGGTCATGGTCTGCTCAAAGCGCACCAACTGATCATCCTAGATCTCTTCCCCCGTGCCGCGAAGAGCGGCTACTACGGAGATCTCACGCGAACGGTCGTTCGGGGAAAAGCAAGCGAGGCTCAGACCCGACTCTGGGAGATCTGCCTGCTGGGTCAGAAGCTAGCGCTCGGATCCCTCCGGGCCCGCGCAGACGGGGGGGGGATTCACAAGGAGGTGACGCAGTTTTTTACTGACAACGGATATCCGACCGAGCGTGTGGGTGGTGGGAAAAAGGGGGAACGTGGCAAGGGTGAAAGGGATGCCGATGGAGGGCGCTGGAGTGGATTCTTCCACGGCACGGGACACGGCCTCGGCCTTGATCTCCATGAGTCGCCACGCTTCGGAGCCGCGAAGCTGAAGGTCGGCCAAGTCTTCACCATCGAACCTGGCCTCTACATCCCGGGCCTAGGTGGGGTGCGTCACGAGGATGTCGCGCTCATCACGCCGAAGGGATACAAACTCCTGAGCCGGATCGCGAAGCCCCTGGAGCTCTGAGCATTTTGCCCCATCGTTCTTGAACGTTTTCCCGCCTTGGGTGTCTCTTGATAGCAACCCATCACTTCCATGACCTTTGAACTCTACATTCTTCTGATCGGTGTCCCGCTTGCCTTCGGCCTTTGGGCTCAGTTTCGCGTATCCTCGGCCTTCAAGACCTATAAGGAGATCCCTGCCGTCTCACGAGTCACGGGCGCGGAGGCCGCGAGGCGAATTCTGGCGGATGCGGGAATCAACGACGTGAGGGTGGAAGAGATCAATGGCATGCTCGGCGACCACTACGATCCCTCCGACAAAAAGCTCTGCCTCTCCACCGATGTCTACAACGGCGCTTCGATCGCCTCGGTCGGCATCGCGGCCCACGAGTGCGGTCACGCGCTCCAGCATCAGAAAAACTACGGCCCGCTCAATCTCCGCATGCAGATCGTCCCAGCGACGCAGTTCGCCTCCCAGATCCTCCCCTTCGTGATCATCGGGGGCTTCTTCTTCCATATGACTGGGTTGATCAATGTCGGCATCGCCTGCTACGCGGTCCTGATGGTCTTCCAGTTGATCACCCTGCCGGTGGAGTTCGATGCCTCAAACCGCGCTAGGGTCATCCTCCAGCAGATGGGTATCATCCAACCCGGCAAGGAGTCTGAGGGTGTCGATGCCGTGCTCAACGCCGCCGCCTTGACCTATGTTGCGGCCTTCGTCGCCGCGCTCGGAAATTTGATCTACCTGCTGATGGCCAGAAAGGACGAGAGGTAGCTTTTGAGGGATGAAACCTGAAAGCTGAAACCTGAGTAATAGGGTGCCTGAGGGCGCTTCCCCTGATCGGGGAATTCCTCTTGTTCAGGCTTTCCGATTTCTTTGGATCCCTTCAGGTTTCAGGTCTCCAGTTTCAACCTTCGTTTCCCCATGTCCCTTCCCGTCGTCCTCAGCATTGCCGGATCCGATTCCTCCTGCGGGGCCGGTGCGCAGGCTGATCTCAAGACCATCTCCTCGCTTGGGTGTCACGGGCTCACGGCGATCACCTGCATTGTCGCGGAGACGCCCGGCAACGTCCGATCGATCCAAGCCGTGCGTTCGGAGATCGTGCGCGATCAGTTGGAGGTTCTGCTGGCTGCTTATCCGGTAGCTGCGATCAAGACGGGGATGCTCTTTTCCGCCCCAATCATTCGCGTGGTGGCGGAGGTGCTTGGAGGGCTCAAAAAACTCCCGCCGCTCGTGATCGATCCCGTGATGGTCGCCTCAAGTGGTGATCCGCTTCTGAAATCAGGCGCCATTGTGGCTTATAAAAAGCATCTCTTCCCGATGGCGACACTCATCACGCCGAATCTCGACGAACTTCGCATCCTGACCGGGCTCCAGTCCGACTCGCTCCCCGCGATGCGTGCGGCCGGGAAAAAACTGACCGCGGCAACGGGCTCGGCTGTTCTACTGAAGGGGGGGCACCTTCGCTCCCGCATGGCGACAGACATCCTTCTGACTCCGGATTGGGAAGAGCGCGAATACAGCGCCCCGTTCATTCGTGGAGTGGAGACCCATGGCACAGGATGCACTTATTCAGCGGCGATCGCCGCAGGGCTTGCGAAGGGACTGCCACTGCACAAGGCGGTCGGCGAGGCAAAGGAGTTCATCACCCGGGCCATCTCGGGAGCCCTCAAGTGGGGTAAAGTTGCCGCCCTAGATCAGGTGCAGCAAGGGCGTTGAGGATAGTCTTCCGGTGCCTGCGAGGCATCACCCCGAGGCAAGGGATTATTCAATGACCGTGACGCCCGAGGTCTGCTTGATTTGCCGTGCCTCTTCCTCAGTCATCCAGCGCTCGGTGGCGGCAGGCCCCCAGGAATCCGAGATCGCGATCTCCCGTGTCTTCTCGTTGTATCCGATAATCAGGCAGATGTGGCCGTACAGGGGGTCCGGCTGAAGGGGAATCGTTTTTTTAAGGGAAGGTAGGAAATTATTTTTCCACTCCTCCCAGTTGGTCACGGCCACGCGGTGCGACATCCGCTCATCGACCCTCTTGTTGAACTCCACCGTGCTGTAGTGGGTGAAAAGGATCGGCTTCCCTGCATCAATGATCGGCTTGATTTCCTGGATGCTGCCGGAAAAGGTTTTTTGCGAGATGTTGGCTCCCGCATCCCTGAGCAGGTTGTAGGTGGCTGACTGGATGGCGTCGACGCTGGTGCCGCCGCCCGCCGCCGTTTTCCCTGCCGTTGCCAGGATGTTCATGTCCTCCGAGAGGCCGTAGTAGCGAAGGACCCGCTCGAAGGTCGCGGGGACGCAGTAACCTTTTCTTCCTTGGTCCACCATCGGGAGATCCGAGATAAGCACATCGCCGTTCTCCCGTCGTTCCACCCGCTTGGGGAGGTTGGCCTTGGCGGATAAAAACGACTTTCTGTCTGCGTCGGCGTCGGCAAAGGAGGAGGTCGGAAGGATCCGCAGAGCCACGTATTCGTTGGGAGGGGCGACCAGCAGGAAGGTATGGCCTTTCCAGTCCCAGCGTTGGCCCGCTTCGGCCATCGTTATGAATCTGCCCGTTCTCGCGGGCTGTGCATCTCCGAAGAGGGCTTTCAGAGATGACTCGATAGTGGTTTTGTCTTTCCTCATGGCGTCCTGGAATCCCCTGAGCATGTTGTCGGTGACGTTGAGGGGTTGCTTGGGATTTGCGGCCTGCTGCAGGGCATCCCTCGCAGAACTGAAGAACGCCACGTCCCCTTTGTTGGCAAAAAGGATGGTCGCGCGCGCAGGCCTGTCATTCACGCCCTGAAGGAAAAGAGCGAGCGAGCGGGCGCCGAGAACGCGCGTTTCGGTATTGAATGTGTAGGGGTAACGCCGGTAGCCGGCCTCATAGGTTGTCTTCGACTCCTGCGGCCAGCGGAGACGGTTGGCAACCATGGCATCATTCTCCTCCCAGAGGCTACCACTTCCAAACAACGGGATGCCGAGAGCCTTGTTCACTTCTTCGGTCGTGGGGGTCTTTGTAGAGATGGTGGAGGAAGAGGCCACAGAGGGCGTGATTCTTTGGGGGGATTCGCTAGAGCGGCCTGCAGTGGTTGAGGAAAGAGCGGGGGGAGGAGTAGCGGAGACGAAGGGAGAAGGGGCCGGAGTTGCCGCGGCCACGCTGATGGGATCCGGTGAAAGACTCCCCTTCGATACTTTGAAAGGTGCCTCCTCCCTAGTGCGTGCGACCATGTACCCATCATCCAGTTCCGAAACGACCAGAACTCTTGTGCCCGAGGGAATTGTAATGAAGCCAACAGGGCGGCCTTCGCTCGTCAGGTCCATCCGGGAACTGGTGAGGAGAGTTCCTCCCCTAGACGGCTCGGCGGCCTGAATGGAGAGGGGCCACTCCACCCCGAGTCCACAAAGAAGTGCGATCAGTCCAAATGCATGGGCATGGAGGTGCTTCATAGGCGTGCTGATGTTGCCCCGTGATTTTTCATGAAGTCACGGAGTTTGTGTTCGGAAACAAGAAAGAGGCTTGCCGAGAGGGGAGTAATGAGAGATTTTCGTCCTCCTGTCACGGGACGGGTCTCATTGGGGCTAAGTAGCTCAGTCGGTAGAGCAGAGGACTGAAAATCCTCGTGTCGGGGGTTCGATTCCCTCCTTAGCCACCATCTTTCTTATCGTTTAAGAAAGATGTGAGGGGTGTTGCCGGAGCAACCCTGCAACCTTTTCAGTGCATTCGCAGCCATCCTCTGTTCACGCCGTGTGATGATTCCGTGAAAAGAAAAAAGCCGCACCCTTACGGATGCGGCTTTTTTAGAAAGGGTGTATGGAACGAGGCTTACTTGGCCTGCTTCTCCTCGATGTACTTGACGACATCGCCGACCTTTTGGAGCTTCTCAGCGTCCTCGTCGGGAACTTCCACACCAAACTCTTCTTCAAAAGCCATGACGAGCTCGACGGTGTCGAGGGAATCGGCTCCGAGGTCCTCGATGAAGGAGGCGTTGATGGTGGCTTGTTCAGCGGTCACGCCGAGCTGCTCGACGATGATGTCGCGGACTTTTTCTTCGATGGTTTTTTCAGACATGGTTGTTTTAGTTATCGGGTACCTGAGGACAAGTAAAGATCCTGAAGAGGGATAGCAATAATTTTTACGCCTCCCAAATCCATTCGCACTGTGATCCCCTGCGGGAAGACATGACCGATTATTCAATTTTTGAACGCAGTGTGTTGCTCGATGCCCCGGCTTCCGAAGTGTATGCCTTCCATGAGGATCCCCGGAACATCACGAAGATCTCACCTCCCTCTCTCAAGGTGGAGAGGGTCGAATGCTCCGTGCCCGCAAAGGCGGGGGAGAAATTCCGTTTGAGGGTGAGTCAGTTCGGCCTGCCCTTGGAATGGATCGGTATCTGGGAGGAGGCGGCACCCGACTCGCGTCTCGTGGATGGTGCCAGGAAGTCGCCGTTCCGGCACTGGCGTCATCAGCATCTCTTTCGCGGGGAGGGTTCGGGCACCGTGATGACCGATCGGGTCGAGTACGCGCTGAAATTCGGCACCCTTGGCTCCCTGGGCATCATCGGCCGGTTACTCGATGCCACGGTGATGAAGGTGGTATTCACGGCGATGTTCCTCGCACGCCACAAAGCGACGGCGGCCTATTTTGCGAAAGAGAGGAAGGCCGGGGGATAGGCAATAGGGTATCGCGCTCTCCATCCGGAGCCGAAGAGGGAGACGTTGATTTTAGTCTCCGCCACCCATCACCTATACTCCGTTGCCGATCCCCCATCCCACCCCGCCTCCCTACGGCGTTGGCGTGACCGTTGTTCTTGTCGTGTACCCTTCTTGATTGGCGAGTGAGGCTTCGATGGTGTAGGTCTCGTTGGCTTTCATCTTTGAGGTGGAGATCTTCTCGGCGTAGAGGATGAACTCATCGGGATTGATCGCCACGAATCCCTCCATGGGGTCAAAGGCACGATCCTGAGACCAGCGGTCGATCACGTTCCCTGCGGAGTCTTTCGTGAGGACTTCAAGGCGCTGGTCATTGGGGTAAAGCAGTTCGATCTCCTGCTTCTGGGAGTTGGAGATCTTGAGGGAGACATCGAGTTCACTCACCTGGGCAAGGGAGAAGCCGGAGGGCTCGACGGTCAGGGTCATCGGAAGGACGCCACCGTTCTTTCCGAACTTCACGGAGCCGAACATCCCCTTGAAGAACTTCTTCACCTGCTGCTGGATAGGGGGATGGGGAGGCTTGGGAACGTACATCCCGAAGCCTTCGCGTCCTGCTTGGGCCGCGGCGGCCTTGGCCTCCTGGCGCTCGATGAAAAAGGGACTGTCTGCCTGGGGGCCTTTGAGCGAAATATCCTGCACGTCGGCCTTGCTGACGGTGTCGGTGCTCTGGGCCGGGAGACCGATGCACGAACCCACCAGCAGGAGGGCGGCGAGAGAAAGGCGGGTGAAGGCGAGCGGGAACATCCCATGAGGCGTAACCCGATGGGGGCATCGGTTGCAAATGTTATCCCAACGGGATAGGGTGCCCCTTCATGAAACAGATCCTCGTCGTGCTCTGCGTGCTCGGGCTTTTGGTGGCACTCGAGCCCCAATCCTTGGCTGGCGCATCCAACAAGAAGAAGGATGTCTTCACTGTCAGAGTGCACGGTGAAGGAAGCCCCGAGGATGGGGCGAAGTTCACCGTGCCCGTGGTGCTGCTCGATGGGAGACAGACGACGCTCTCCATCATGCCTCTCCTCAACGAGCATGACATCAAGTCCGTCTATCCCTTCAAGGCCGCCGACGGTACGGGAGGAGCCTATCTTCGGCTCGACGCGCACGGATCGAACCTGCTGACCCAGTATTCAATTGAGAAGATGGGGCGCAGCAGTGTGCTGGCCGTTATGATGAACGGGCGGCAGGTGGCCAATCTCGTGGTCGACGCCCCGGTGCGTGACGGGATCTTCGTCGTCCCCTCGGGGATGACGATGGCCGAGGAGGCGCGCCTCGTGAATGCCTTCCCCCTCATGGGCCAGGAAAACTCCCCGGCGCAAAAGAAAAAAAAGCAGCCCTTCTCCCCTACCAACATCATGCTCCCGCCAAAAGCTTCCGAGCTCCGGAATGCCTCCGCTCCCCCACCTACAGCCACCGCGCCATGAACGAGTCACTAGCGCCGAAGAAAAAGCCCGGACTCAACGGCGGATGGATCCTCGTGAGCGCCTTGATCCTGCTCTGTTTGGCCGGAACTGGGCTGACCTGGTGGAACTACTCCCGGCAGGTGTACTCCAGCGCCCAAGGTATTGTTCTCGAGCCCCAGTGGCCCGAGAACCGCATCGCCGTCGAGTTGCCCCGAGATGAGGCCAAACAAATCCTCATTGGGCATGGGGCCCGCATCACGGTCGGCAAGGAGACAAAGGTGCACCAAGGGGAGGTTGTTTCCGTGATGCCAAAGAAAGGAGGGGAAGCAAAAGGGGATGCCACGGTGATCGTCCGACTGCTGGATGAACCGGGTCAGACCCAACAGTATTTGCCGACGGGTGTGCAGTGCAGCGTCACGATCGACACCACGGTGCCTCCCCGTGCCACCTCTCCTTCCGCGAAATGAGTAAGGGTGGACAACAGGGGGAGGCAAGCAATCCAGTCAAGCCGTCCCGCGATCTCACCCCGTTGGTTCCCTGGCTGCTGGCCGTGCTCTCCGGCATCATGGTGGGTGGCTCTTTCCCGCCATGGGAGCATCGCTGGCTGACTTGGCTTCCCTGGATGGCTCTCGCCCCGCTCTGCTGGGCACTCTGGATGCTGCCCCGGCCGGCCTCGTCAAACGCCAAGGCCTGGGCGCGGCACTGTTTTCTTCTTGGGTGGCTTAGCGGGACCATCTCCTTCCTCATCTCGTTGCAGTGGATCACGACGGTGACCTCCCCCGGGTGGATCGCTCTCTCCCTGATCATCGGTCTCTACCCCGCTCTCTGGGCGCTCTTTGCGGGGCTTGTGCTCCGGTCTTTCGGGGAAACGAAAGATCCCGCCACTGCCTGGCTTGGATCACTGCGGAACCTCATCGTCGCATTGCTTGCCGCCGCCGCTTGGGTTGCCGTCGAATGGTTGAGAGGGACACTCTTCAGCGGCTTCGGGTGGAACTCCCTCGGCGTCGCCCTCCGTCACAGCATTCCCCTGATCCAGATTGCGGGGATCACCGGAACGGCCGGACTGACCTTTCTCAGCGTTCTCATGGCCGCCACCGCGGTCATCACCGTGGAGCGCCTCCGCCGCGAGATCCGCCTGCGTCGGACCCGTCCTCACTTCGACTTCATGATCGCGGTGCTGCTGGTGGTGCTGACCTTCGGCTACGGGGTGAAGAAAATCACTGCCCCCCCTATCAAGACGACGCCGCTGCGTGTCGCGGGATTGCAGGGGAATGTGCCGGTTTACGACTACTGGAATCCCAAGTGCGAGATCCGGATCATGGAGGACTATCTGCGCCAGAGCCGCATGGCCCTCACGCTGGATCCCGATCTGGTGATCTGGCCCGAGGCAGCCACGCCTCGACCCCTCCTGCTGGACGAGATCATCTTCAACCAAGTCAAGGAGTTGGCCTCCGGCACCCGGGCCGATTTCCTGATCGGAAGCGTCCACTACGAGCAGGAGCCGCGCGGAGATTACAATTCGGCCATCCTGCTCACCAACCACGCCGGTGCCGCACAGATCTACAACAAGGTGCACCTTGTGCCCTTCGGTGAGTTCGTTCCCTTCCGGAAAGGGTTTCCCTTGCTGAGCTGGATCGTCGGGAACCGTGTTCCTTACGACTTCGATCCCGGAAAGGGACCGGCTCTCCTCGAGCTCTCCCAGCATGCGCCCGGCGCCGCATCGGCGAAGCTTGGGCCCCTGCTTTGCTTCGAGGACACGCTCGGAGAGCTCACGCGGCAATCCGCCGCCTTGGGAGCACAGCTCCTGGTGACCCTCACCAACGACGGATGGTTCGAGCACTCCACCGCGACGCGACAGCATCTTGCCAATGCCCAGCTTCGCACCGTGGAGACAGGCCTGCCCCTGCTGCGCGTCGCCGACACCGGGATCACCTGCCTGGTGGACCGTTTCGGACGGATCCGCGACACGCTCAGCGGTCCGAACGGCAACACCTTCATCGAGGGGATCCTGCAGGTGAACGTGCCGGTCCCAGTGCATCCGGTGCAGACATTCTACACGCGTCACGGCGACCTTTTTGCTCACGCCTGTCTCGCCCTCACGGTGGCAGCGTCACTTGCAGCTTGGCTGGCCTTCCGGCGCCGTTCCCAAAAAGGGCTCTGATTCCGGCAGTATTCCTGAGTTTCTGATACTTCCCAAGATGGTCTCCTCTTGGCATTCGCTTCGCCTTCATCCATAGATCAGCTCTTCACCAGACCCCTTTTCCCCATGCAGCACCTCCTCTCCATTGAGTCACTCACCGCCGCCGAGATCTTAAAAACCATCGATCTGGCCAAGAAGCTCAAGGCCACTCGGGGCATGGAGACTTCTAAGCCGCTGGCCGGAGAGTGCTGGGGCCTTCTCTTCTCCAAGTCCTCCACCAGGACCCGGGTCAGCTTTGAGGTCGGCATCCGAGAACTTGGTGGTGAAGCCCTCTTCCTCTCCTCCAGCGAGATCCAGCTCGGCCGTGGCGAACCGATCGAGGACACCGCCCGCGTGCTTGGCCGGATGATTCACGGAGCAGTGATCCGGACCTTCAAGCAGTCCGACATAGAGACCTTCGCCGCCCTCTCAGGCATCCCGACCATCAACGCCCTTACCGATGAGGAGCATCCCTGCCAGATTCTCGCCGACTTGCTCACGATCGAAGAGCTTCACGGGTCGCTGGATGGACTCAAGGTCGCCTTCATCGGTGACGCCGACTGCAACATGGGCCGCTCCTGGATCTGGGCCGCGGCACGGCTCGGATTCGAGCTGCGCCTCGCCTGCCCCGAACTCTACCGCCCACCCGCCGAGCTCATCGCGCGCGCGGAAGCTGCCGGAGGCGCGGTGACCATCACCAATGATCCCGAGGAGGCCGCTCACGGCGCCGACATCCTCTACACCGATGTCTGGGTCAGCATGGGCAAGGAGGAGGAGGCCGAGTACCGCACCGCCCAGTTTACCCGTTATCAAATCAATGACAGCGTCGTGGCCGCAGCAGCGCCCAAAGCCCATGTGCTTCACTGCCTGCCCGCCTACCGTGGCAAGGAGATCACGGCTGAAGTCTTCGAGCGTCACGCGGATGCCATCTTCCAGCAGGCCGAGAATCGTCTCCACGCTCAGAAGGCCGTGATGACGCTGCTGAAGTCATAGAGGTTTAGGCTGTTAGGCTATTGGACTGTTAGGAGGAAAATGCAGCAGACACTCAAGATCATCGCCGTCGCGCCATTTGGTAGCGAACTCGCTCTTTCCTGGTCGGATGGAGTGGAGCAGTTCCTGACGCTCGAAAATCTCCGCCGGGCCTGCCCCTGCGCTGTCTGCTGTGGTGAACCCGATGTGATGGGCCGCGGTGACGCTCCCTCTAGGAATTACAAACCGGGGAGCTTTGAGCTGAAGGGATATGAGTTTGTCGGGGGCTATGGGCTCAAGCTGAGTTGGGCGGATGGGCATGCGACGGGGATCTTTTCCTACACCCTCCTTCGTAGCCTGTAAGACTCAGGATATCGGCGGATAGCTGTGTTGGCCTGCGGTTGGCTTAGGAAAACTACGCCTTCCCTTGGCCGCCTTGCTCTCCATCCGATCTTCTGAGTCTTTAAAAAAGTGTTCTGGGAGCTCGTCCCGTCTCCTCACCGCGCCTCTGCGGGATAATTTTCCTCCACGCCTAGAACCTCATTCGCCGCAGCCGCAGTGAATTCGTAATCACGGAGACGGAGCTGAGGCTCATGGCGGCGGCGGCGATCATCGGACTCAGCAGGAGGCCGGTCCACGGGTAGAGCAGGCCTGCCGCGATCGGGATGCCGAGGATGTTGTAGGCGAAGGCGAAGAAGAGATTCTCCCGGATGATTTTGAGGATTGCTCGGCTGAGTTGAATGGAGGAGACGATCCCCTCGAGCGAGGGCTTCAGGAGGATGATGCCAGCTGTCTCCTTGGCGACATCCGATCCTGCCCCCATCGCGATCGCCGTGTCCGCAACGGCAAGGGCCGGTGCGTCGTTGATTCCGTCGCCTGCCATGGCGGTGCGGTATCCCTCCGCCTTCCACTCCCTGAACTTGTCAGCCTTACCGGAAGGCGAAAGCGAGGCATGGCATTCGTCGATGCCAAGTTCTCCGGCCACGGCGTTTGCTGTGCTGGTGCGATCCCCGGTGAGCATTGCCACACGGATACCCAGACTCTTGAGTTCGGCGATCAACTTTCCAGCCGATGGCCGGATGGTGTCCCGGAAAAGAAACGCTCCTGCTGGATCTCCCGCCACTGCCATGGCCACGAGTCCCTCGCCCGACGGAAGGTGAATAGAATTCAAGGATTCGGTTGTCACCCCGCGTTCGGACAGGAATCTGGGTGTCCCTATCAGAAGGTTGACGCCATCCACCACGGCAGAAATCCCTCCACCCGGGAACGCCTCAAAGGAGGAGGCCTTTGGAATCTGAATCCCTTCTTCCCGAGCATGGAGAAGGAGGGCCCGTGCCAGCGGATGTTCGCTACCGAGTTCCGCGCCGGCGCCGAGCGCCAGCAGTTGCTGCTTGGTAAAATCACCCAGCGGGCGGATTGAGACAACCCTTGGAGTTCCCTCGGTGAGGGTGCCGGTCTTGTCGAGGGCGAGGAGGTTCGTGGAGGCAAGGTTCTGGAGGGCAGAGGCCGATCTGACTAGGATGCCGTTTCCGGCGGCCCTTCCGATACCCACGATCAATGCCATGGGGGTGGCTAGCCCGAGGGCGCAGGGGCAAGCGATCATGATCACGGCCATGGCAGCGGTGAGGGCATGGAAGAGGCGCGGCTCCGGTCCCGCAATCATCCAGACCACGAAGGTCACGATGCTGATACCTATTACGATCGGTACGAAGATGGAGGCGACGCGATCGGCGAGTTGTTGAATGGGTGCCTGACTCCTCTGGGCCTGAGCCACGAGGCTGATGATCTGGGAGAGAGCCGTCCCCGCACCGGTACCCGTGACACTGAACACAAGGCTGCCTAAGGCATTCATGGTGCCGGCCGAAACGGTCGATCCCGAGGACTTCTCCACCGGCAGAGGCTCCCCGGTGAGCATCGATTCATTGATGGAGCTTTCCCCCTCGAGAACCACCCCGTCGGCAGGGATCTTCCCTCCGGGAAGAACCCTGAGGTGGTCTCCAGGTTGAAGTTCAGCAACAGGCACCGCTCGGTCGGCCTCCCCGGACTTACCCACAAGCAGGGCCGTTGAGGGGGTGAGGTCGAGCAGTTCGCGGAGCGCGGTGCCAGCCTTCGCCCTACCCTTGGCTTCCAGCCACTGGCCCATGAGAACTAGGGCCATGATCACCGTGGCGGCTTCAAAATAATAATCACCGGAGGCAGCACCGGGAACAATCACCCGGCCAAACGCCAGCATCGTCACGCTGTAGAGAAAGGCGACGCCCGTGCCGAGGGTGATGAGGGAAAACATGTTCAGGTTCCGCGTCGTAAAAGAGCGGAAGCCCTTCACCCAGACCGAGGCCCCGCACCAGAAAACTACGGGGATCGAAAGCAGGCACTCGGCCCAACCCGTCCACGGGCCTTCAAGGAGAGTCATCCCGAGCATCGGGGCCATGGCCAGTACGACCACTGGAATCCCCAAAACCACCGAAAGCCAGAGCCTACGGGCCAGGGCTATGGACTCGGAGTCATCGTCGGTCGGGATCAGCGGCTCCAAGTCCATGCCGCACTTTGGACAATCTCCTAGAGCCTCCTTAAGGATTTCCGGGTGCATCGGGCAGGTGTAGAGCGAGCCCTCAGCCGAGGGGATTGCCCCATGCGGTGATTGCTCCAAGTGATTGTGGCAGCAGTCGCTCATAAGGGGGGAAGGGGGGGCTATTAGGCTGTAGGCTAATAGACTGTTAGCTGGTACGGATCGAGCGGATCAAGGCAGCGAGGACCTTTTCTGATTCCTCACTTTTTGCATCACAAAGGAGAAAGAGGGCTGGATCACAATACCCGAGCCTCTGTGCGAGGCTTAGTTGGTAGTGTAGCTCCCGCAACGAGCCGAATGCGATCTCAAGGAATCGGAGATATTCCACTTCTCCCTGGCGAGTGCATCCTTCCACGATATTCGAGGGAACTGAAACGGCAGCTCTCCGCATTTGGGATGTGATGCCATACATCTCATCCTTCGGGAATTTTTGCGTCAACGTATAGATATAAATGGCAAGTTCATCGGCTAAGACGAATGCCCTTAGTTTTGTGTGGTCGCGCATGAGTCCCTCCTAACAGTCTAACAGACTAATAGTCTCATAGCCTTTCCGCCACAGTTGGCAGATCTCGCGTCTCTCACGGCCCTCGAAGGCCTCGCTTGGGAGCCATTCCTCCTGCAGTTCAAAATCAGCCTCGAAGAGCTGTTTGATCTCTTCACGTGAGGTTCCATGGGGCGGCCCCTCGATGGCCGCGGGATTGAGGTAGAAGATGGCGAAGTAGTGGCCGCCCGGTTTAAGCACTGCGGTAATAGCCCGAACATAGTCACCTCGGGATTCAGGCGGGATCGCACAGAAACAGGTGTGCTCCACCACCCAGTCAAAGCGGCCGCTCCATGATGCCGGAAGATCAAAGAGTTTAGCCTGCTCGTAAGATTCTTCCGCCACATGCGGTGCACTGCGCGCCATACGGAGAGCGGTCTCAGAGAGATCGAGGCCTAGAACTCTTCCCCCGAGCATGGCGATGGCTCTCACATCGTGACCAGTTCCGCATCCCGGCACGAGGATCTCTCCCCGCATCGGGTGCTTGGAAAGGAAAGTCGTCAGGGCTGGTGCCGCATATCCCTCGTCCCAAGGAGTGTCACCGACTCGGTAGCGTGCCTCCCAATCAACGGGATCGGCCTGCTTGGATCCCGAATTAGAGGCGGATCCAAGAGGTCCCGAGGGCGATGCCGAGTTGGTATTTACGTTCATGCTCTCGTATCAGGAATGGCAGATCGACGCGCCGATGCAACTTGAACTCGCCCGAGAGCCTCTTGATGAGTTCCTCTTCGCTGCGGCGATCAGCATCGACACCTCCGATCCAGCGCTCTCGCGGCGTGTATTCCTCGAGCCATGTGAAGGGAGTGGTGAGAAGGAGTTGGCCACCTGGTTTCACCAGACCGGGCAATCGTGAAAGGAAGGATTCGGGATCGGGGAGTCGGCAGATCAGATTCGCTGCCAGCACGACATCATGAGGGCCGATCGAAGAGGGAAGGTTGGTTGCATCCTGCACGGAGAAGGAGACGCGGCTACGATCAATCTCCCGGGGCACGAGGGCTTCAAAGGGGGCGGTGATGACGCCCTCCACGATACGGTTCGCGGCATGGCATCCCTCCCTCGCTAGAGTCTGCGCGGCGGTGATGAAGGACTGGGAGTAGTCACTTGCCTCCACGTGGCTGCAGGTTCGTGCCAGCTCAAAAGCGGAGGCTCCGACAGAGCAACCGACCTCCATGGCCGTGGCATCGGGTGAGAGCAGGGAAGGATCAAGTAACTCCCTAACGCACCGGACGGGGAAGGGGAGCGACGAGATCGATGAATCGACAGGCAGGGCCGGGTGGCGGAGCTCCGTCTCCCCTCCGTAGTGGAGGAGGAGATATTCCCCAAGAAGCTTGGGCGACTCGTAAAGCGAGGACACGTTCAGCTCGGAAGGGCCTGTCCGGGATCGACTGGAGGAGAGCTTTTCAAAATCGTCCCCGCCGGGATTTCCAACGGTTCGTGATGCTCTGCAGGTTCATTGATCACATCCTCCTGAGCTTCCGCGGATTCTGTCGCCGCACCTCCCTGGAGAGCCTCGTCAGTATCGCCCGCGAGCGTTAGATCCGTGGCATCCGTCGAAGCGGCCTCTGCGGACTGCAAGTCGGTCTTCTCCTTTTTCTTGGGAGCTGGAGGAGTCTTGGGAACTGGGCGCGTGGCTGCCTGGAGATTCCCCATGGCAAAGTCGATGACATGGCCCTGATGGAGGAGCCAGAGCAGATCAGCGCCGAGGGCCTGTTCGCGGCGTTTTAAGGTCTCCTCGTCAATGGTCGGAGCGGACTGGGCTGCTGCCTTTTCTTTCCGCGCTTCAGTCGTTTGCTCAACTGCCACGGAGGGGTCGTTTGCTTCCGCGGATGCCACGGCTTCGGAGGTGATGGCTGCCGGTTCTACTTCAGGCGTTATGCTAGCAGTCGGGTCCGCAGAAGCGGATGCCGATGTCTCCGTGCGGAGGGCAAGGAGTGCTGCCCACTGCTTGTCACGGTGCTGCTTGGGATGAGCCTCAAGGTACTCGAGAATGGAGCGGAATCCTTCACCGATCGCCGAGGTCTCGCGATCAAGGTAACGCGGGCGTGCCACGGAGACATTGATGATCTTCTTGTGTGACTTGAAGAGCTGGAGGCCGCGGTTCGTCAGTTCCTTGCCGACAATCTGTGCAAGAGGGAGCGGGAAGTGGTCCATCTCCTGGAGGTTCTTAAGCAGGAGTTCGCGGAGGAGGGGGGTCGATCCATGGAGCGCAACGCGACCCTCAAGCGTGATCTCCTTGCCGACGGACTCCACTTCGTTTGCCGCATGGTGCTCATGGAAATGAGCGTTGGCCTGTTCGAGGGAGAGGCCGCCCTCGCTCGGGACCTCTGCAACCTGTGCAGCGGTTTCTTCCGAGGAGGAGGGGGCGGCAGTTTCTGTGCCCTCCGAAATTTCGTCCGTTGAAGGGGTTGAAGCCGCTTCGAAGGACTCAATAGCCGGCTCGGCAGGAACCTCAGGAGCCACCTCTCCCGGGGCTTCTTCTGCAACCTCTTCCACGGAGACGGTCGCCTCGGTCGAGACAACCTCCGCAGCAGGGAGTGTGGAGTCGATTTCGGAAGCGGGAGTTTCTGGATCCGCCGTCGGGACCTCTTCGGTGGGGGCCTCACCCGGGGTGAGGGGAATGTAGATGGTCTTGGTGGATTGCTCGGTCTTCCACTGCTCGATCAGCGCCTCGTCGCGCATCATGCGGATGCGTGACTTGTAGACCTCAAAGGGCATGTTCTTGAACCGCGAGGAATGGAGGGCAATCAGGCGGTTCGTGTACTCGTGATGATTAGGAGGCCCGAGCAGGACGCCGCTCATGCCGCACTGGGCGACCACCGCGAACGCTCCCTTCGGGGCCTCGGTCGTGACGGAGGTGCTGCGGTAGAACTTTCCGAGATGTTTGGAGAGGAGATGGTTGACCGCTTCCTTGCGGGAGGTCCAAAGGGAGTCGTCGAGTTTTGCGCGGAAAAGTTCGGTGGTCTTCTCGGGATCCGACTCCAACTTCACGCTGTAGCGATCAGAAAGCTGCACGATGAGCCGAGCCAATTCGAAGAGCGGATATGCCTTGGCGCGTGAGCGGATCTGCTTGGCGATCCCCTCGATAGCCGGCGCCTCGGGTATCAACTGCAGGTTCCATCCCTCGAGGAGGTGTTTGGTTACGGGTTCGGGGCGGCGCTCTTCGCGATCACGCGATCCGCCGCGGTCATTGCGATCGCGTCCGCCCGGGCGCCCTTCGCGCCCAGGGCCCCCACTTCTTCCTCCCTGACCGAGGCCTTCCCTTCGTCCCTCCGGACGTGGACCGCCGGGCCCACTGAGTCCACCCGCTCCGCGTTCAGGACGTGGCCCGCGGGAATCACGGACTTGATGACGATCCCTGCCGCGATCTCCACCGCGGCGCTCGGGACGGTCTCCCTCGTCGAATTTTGCCGCAAGGCGGGCGGAGGTGTCAGTGGTCTCGGTCGTCCAGGCAGGCCGGAACATCTGGGTGAGGTCGATCCCGATGTTGGAAAGATCTGCTGGTGCTGTGGAATCGTCGCTCATGGAACGTTCACGCTATCACGAGGAGTAGTGTCTAGGGAAAGCAGGAAAGATGCATTCGGCTCACGCGGCAACAAACGGGATCAACGTTTCGCGGAAGCGCTCGGGAACGGTGGCGCGGATTCGGATGGCTTCCTCTTCGTAGTCGGTTGTATGGACGACCCCTTCGCGGTGGAGTCGCGCCAGCAGATCGGTGCGATCGTGAGGTAACAGGAGCTCGATCTCCTTGTTTCCGTCACCGACGAGATCACCAAGATGCTGCACCAGCGTGTCCATTCCATCGCCAGAGTGGACCGAGACAAAGAGCGCGTCGGGATGTGCGTTCCTCAGCATCGCCTTGGTCATTGGATCCTTAACGCGGTCGATCTTGTTGAAGACGGTAATGGTCTTCTTGGTGTCGGCGCCCAGATCCGAGAGGACTTTCATCGTGGTGTCGTAAAACTCGAGAACACGCGGATGGGAGGCATCCAGAAGGTGGACGAGGAAGTCTGCCATGACGGCCTCCTCCAGCGTCGCGTTGAAGGACTCGACGAGTTGATGGGGGAGCTTGCGGATGAAACCAACGGTGTCGGTCATCAGGAGGGGCTGCTTGTTAGGCAGATCGATCTTGCGGGTGGTCGTGTCGAGCGTGGCGAAGAGGGAGTCCTCTACAAGGACGTTCGCGCCTGTGAGTCTGCGGAGGAGGGAGGACTTGCCGGCGTTCGTGTAACCCACGATCGCGACATTCGGGACGGGCGCACGCTTGCGGTCCTTGCGCTGGTTTGCACGATTACGGCGAACCTCCACCAGATCGCGTTTCAGGCGATCTATCTGGCCGCGGATCTTACGTTTGTCCTGCTCCAGCTGGCTCTCGCCCTCGCCCTTGGAGCCGATGCCTCCTCCTTGCTTGCCGAGGTGACTCCAGGCCCTCGTGAGGCGCGGCAGGGAATAGGACATGCGTGCGAGATCGACCTGAATCTTGGCCTCGCGGGTCTGGGCGCGTGAGCCGAAGATATCGAGAATGATCTCCTGGCGGTCGATCACGGTGATCTTGGCGAGCTCCTCCCAGTTGCGCTGTTGCGCGGGGGAGAGCTGGTTGTCAAAGATGATGATATCGCACGAGAGTTCGCGGGCCCGCTCGCAGACTTCCTCCGCCTTGCCCGATCCCACGAAAAGGCGGGCCTGGGGCTCGCGGTTAAAGATCAGCAGCTTCTCGATCACCGGAATCCCGAGCGTGCGGACCAGTTCCCCGAGCTCGCCGAGCAGGTCTTCGGCATCCCCCTTATCGTCGGTCGCTGTGTAGGCACCAACCAGTAGGGCGCGCTCGACCATTTTATCACGGCGTTTGATTTCGAACATTTGGGGAGGCTTTAGGCGGAAGAGATAATATGGAACTCAGGAACTCAGGAATGGAGGCAAGGGAATGTACTCCAGTAGACAATACCATCGCACATCTTTATCATCTGACATGATTGCTTCGGCGCATCTCATTCTTTGAGGGAATTCACCTCGGCGTCATTTGGTCTCATTTCCTGAGTTCCTGAGTTCCATATTATTTTTGGATCAAGTTGCATCGGCCGATCATGATCAAGATGCTCCCGACAGAGGTTGAAGAAATCGGCTTTGGTGGAGATGCGGCGGACGGCATGCAGGAACTCCGGACTGATCCCCTCCCCGATGAAGTTCGCGTATTTCTTGATCTTCTGGACCCCCTTGGGATCAGGAATGCCCAGGTCGCAGACCGCCTCGTAGAGTTCGTGAATATACGTCAGGACATCCCGGCCAGTCGGGAGAGTGAGTGCTTTGCCTGCAAGATGCTCTCTGATCTGAGAAAAGATCCACGGATTGCGCACGGCGCCCCGGCCGATCATCAGGCCGCGTGCGCCCGTTACACGGAGAACGGACTGCGCCTCGGAGGGAGTCGAGACATTCCCGTTGGCGAGGACCGGGCAGGCAAGTGATTCCGAAGCCATCCTAATAAGGTCATGGCGAATGCCACCCCGATACATCTGAAGAACGGTGCGCCCATGCACGGTAACCAGGTCGATCGAGTGTTTCGCAAAGAGTGGCAGTAATGCCTCGATAGCGTCCTCGTCATCGAAACCGAGCCGAGTCTTCACCGTAAACTTTCCTGAGATAGCATCACGCAGCGCCCCGAGAATGGAGTCGATCCGAGGGAGATCACGAAGGAGTCCTCCTCCGGCACACTTGCGGTAAACGACGGGAGCCGGGCAGCCGAGATTCAGGTCGATTGCAGCGATCGGGTGACTTTGAAGCTCTCGGGCCGTGCGGACGAGCGAGGGGATGTCGTTACCGATCATCTGCGCAATGACTGGGCGGCCGGTGGGGTTCTTTGTGATGGAGGCCAAGATCGGCTTGTCGAGGCCGGAACTGGGAGTGACCCGGAAATATTCGGTGTAGTAAAGATCCGCTCCGCCGTAGCGGGTCATGAGTTTCCAGAACGGAAGATCGGTTACATCCTGCATCGGTGCCAATGCCAGAACCGGTGCTGGTTCCAGTAGCAGGAGATCGAGTTCGGCGAGTGAGCTCATGAGTGGCTGCCCTCTTTTTTCTCAAGATAGGAGAGAAGCACCTTGTGAAACGCTTCGGCTGCTCTGCCAAGAGGGCGGTGCTTCGGCCAAGCGGCGACGATGCTCCGTTTCGGTTTCCGGGGACCTAGGGAACGAAATATTGGAAGATGTTTTTTCCCGGCGCTTACAGCCATTGCGGGAATCAGGGATATTCCCATCCCAGCGGTGACCAGAGCGAGGATGGTTTCCAACTGCGCGCTGCGGAAACTGATCTTCGGACGGACATGGCGTCGATTGCAGAAACTAATCACCTGATCTCCTAGGCAATGCCCCTTTTTCATCACGATGAAGTGTTCTTGGTCGAGTTCGGTATCGGGGACGACCGCTCTCTTGGCGAGTGCGTGGTTTGGCGGTAGCGCCAGAAGGAGTTCCTCGGTGAAGAGATGCTGAATCTCGAGCTGGCGGCTCTCCAGGGGGAGGCTGGCCAGCGCCAGATCGATCTCGTACCCGTGCAGCATTTTGAAAAGTCGTGTTGTTTGCTCCTCGTGGACGACCATCTCCACGCCGGGGTACTTTTTTGCAAAGGTGGCCATCACACCAGGCAGGAGGTAGGGGGCAACGGTGGGGATCACGCCGAGGGTGACGGTCCCGGAGAGAAGATCCTTGGCATCGCTGGCCTCCCTTTTTGCGGCGTCGACTTCTTCAAGGATTCGGACGGCTCGTTGGAGAAAAGCTTCTCCATGAGGTGTGAGACGTGCTTCACGCTTCGTGCGGTCGAAAAGTCGCTCTCCGAGCTCCTCCTCCAGTTTCATGATCTGCTGGCTGAGCGAAGGCTGGGAGACATGGCATAGCTCGGCGGCGCGGGAGAAATTTCCAGCACGCACCACGGCGACGGCGTAGCGGAGTTGGTGCATTTCCATAGGAAAATCCTATGATAATCAAAGGAAACAAGTATTGCAACAATGGCTGCCGAGTGGGCTATTATTTAAGAAAACTTTAGTTTTCCATTCCACTCATGAGCACCTCATCAACAGAATCCATGTGTCCTTTTTCGGGCACAACCAGCAAAAAAACCATCGCAGGAGCTTCGATGAACTCCACTTGGTGGCCCAATCAGCTTAATCTCAAGCTTCTCAACCAGCAGTCCCCCCTCACTAATCCGATGGAGGAGGGATTCGATTATGCGGAGGAGTTCAAGAGCCTTGATCTCGAGGCCGTGAAGAAGGATCTGCATGCGCTGATGACGGACTCCCAGGAGTGGTGGCCTGCTGACTTTGGGCATTATGGCCCTCTTTTCATTCGTATGGCGTGGCACAGCGCCGGCACTTACCGGATCGCGGACGGACGCGGCGGCGCCGGCAACGGTAGCCAGCGCTTTGCACCGCTCAATAGCTGGCCCGACAACGGTAACCTCGACAAGGCACGCCGCTTGATCTGGCCGATCAAGCAGAAGTATGGCCGCAAACTCTCTTGGGCCGATCTGATGATCCTCACAGCAAATGTTGCCCTAGACTCCATGGGTTTCAAAACCTTTGGATTTGCCGGTGGCCGCGCGGACATCTGGGAGCCGGAGGAGATCTACTGGGGTTCTGAGAAGGAGTGGCTCGCTGACCAGCGCTACAGTGGTGATCGTCAGCTCGAGAACCCTCTTGCCGCTGTGCAGATGGGTCTCATCTATGTGAATCCCGAGGGGCCTAATGGTAATCCTGATCCCCTTGCTTCTGCGCGAGATATTCGGGAGACCTTCGCCCGCATGGCAATGAACGACGAGGAGACAGTGGCCCTCATCGCTGGAGGACACACCTTCGGAAAGACTCACGGAGCTGGCCCAGCCAGCCATGTCGGTCCCGAGCCTGAGGCCGCCCCCATTGAGGAGCAGGGCTTCGGATGGATCAGCAGCTTCCGCAGTGGTAAGGGGCCTGATGCGATCACCAGTGGACTGGAGGTTACCTGGACTCAGACTCCGACTCAGTGGAGCAATTATTACTTTGAGAATCTCTTCAACTACGACTGGGAACTGACCAAGAGTCCCGCCGGCGCCCACCAGTGGGTGGCTAAGGATGCCGCTGATGTGATTCCTGATGCATTTAATCAGGCCAAACGTCAGCGTCCGACCATGCTCACCACGGATCTCGCCTTGAAGGTTGATCCTGCCTACGAGAAAATCTCCCGCCGATTCCTCGCGAACCCCGAGGAGTTCGCTGATGTCTTCGCACGGGCTTGGTTCAAGCTCACGCATCGTGACATGGGGCCTAGGGCCCGCTACCTAGGATCGGATGTTCCAGCCGAAGAGCTCATCTGGCAGGACCCCATCCCTGCAGTCGACCACCCGCTCATCGGTGAAGCCGAGATCGCTGATCTTAAGAGCCGCGTCCTAGGCTCCGGCCTCAAGATCTCCGAACTTGTCACGACTGCCTGGGCCTCTGCCTCCACCTTTCGTGGAAGTGACAAGCGCGGCGGAGCCAATGGTGCTCGCATCCGGCTAGCCCCGCAAAAGAATTGGGCCCTCAATCAGCCTGCGGAACTCGCCAAGGTTCTGAAGGCACTGGAAGCCATTCAAAATGAATTCAATTCCGCACAGACAGGAGGAAAGAAGGTTTCCCTGGCCGATCTCATCGTCCTCGGAGGATGCGCGGCCATCGAGAAGGCAGCAAAGAATGCAGGCCAAGATCTGAAGGTCCCCTTCACTCCAGGACGCATGGATGCTTCTCAAGAGCAGACCGATATCGACTCCTTTGCCGTCCTTGAGCCTGCGGCTGATGGGTTCCGCAACTATGTCAGGAAGGGTGCCGAAAGTTTCACATCGGATCTCCTGATCGACCGTGCCAACCTCCTGACGCTCACCGCTCCCGAGATGACGGTGCTCATCGGTGGACTTCGCGTCCTCAATACCAACTTTGATCACTCCGAGCATGGCATCTTCACCAAGCGTCCCGAGACATTGACCAACGACTTCTTCGTGAACCTGCTAGACATGGGAACGAAGTGGACAAAGTCGACCACGGAGCCATCCCTCCTCGAAGGGCGTGACCGTAAATCCGCTGAACTTAAGTGGACCGGTACTGTTGCCGATCTGGTCTTCGGCTCAAACTCCCAGCTCCGTGCTCTCGCCGAGGTCTATGCCTGTGCCGATTCACAGGAACTCTTTGTGAAGGAGTTTATGGCGGCTTGGACGAAGGTGATGGAGCTCGACCGCTTCGACCTCAAGTAATTGAGGTCGGCTGGGGTTTTGGCAGATAGCGGTGTTGGCCCGCGGTTGCCGTAGGATGACTACGGCTTCCCTTGGCCGCCTAGCTTCTTCATCCAAACTTCCAGCCCTCTGACGCAGGGATAAATCTCCCCCGTTCGGAACATCCCCCCCTCCTCTAAGAGCCTTAAAAACTCTGCGCTTCAGCGGGAAAAACTTCGGGATATTCTCAGTGATGATGGCCGCCGGGGCCGTGTACGTGGCCGTGCTCGGTCTCCTCAGCGGTGGCAGCGCGGACCTCGCGGATCTTGATGTCGAAGTGGAGCGGTATGCCGGCCAGGGGATGATTCCCGTCGATGGTCACATTGTTCCCCTCGATCTTGGTAATCAGGACGGTCTGCTCGCCCTCATCGCTCTCTGTTTCCAGCTGCATGCCGACCTCAAGCTCGTCACCCCCTTCGATCTCATCGGCGGGCACGACGACGATCTTCGAGGGGTCGTGGAGGCCATATCCTTCGGACGGGTCCACCGTGACCTGGAAGGCGTCTCCGGCGTTCCTCCCCTCCATGGCCTTCTCCAGACCTCTCACGATCTGACCCTCGCCATGCAGGTAGGCGAGCGCCCCCCCCTCTGAGGAAGAGTCAATCACGTCCTTCTCATTATCGGTGAGGGTATAGTCGAAGAGAACAACGGAGCCGTGGATGATGATCATAAATGAAGTGTTGGGAAAATGTGTAATGACAAACCCTAAGGCGAGGGCTTCCGAACGCTAGTGAAAATATTTTCCTAGGATGAAGGCTGAAGGGGGGTCATGTCGCCGGTACAGACGGAGATTGTGACAGCACCACGCAGCCGAGTCGCCCGTCCGTCCGCCAAGGGTCACCACCTCCATTGCGTCCTTCTAGGCGCCGGTGAAATCCACCCTTGTAGGAGGCAACCTGCACGTATCCCTGCTCCTGAAGTCCCTTCATGATGAGATCCCGCTCCGCATCCACATCAGGGCCTATATGGTGGGTGACCTGGCCTGTCGTGTGACTCAGGCCGACGCTCCGGTCAAAGGTGGCGGCGCCGTACCAGAGTAGCTTTTTCCTCTCCGGGCGCTCACTCCGCCAGAAACGGACGTGATGGCGCTGACGGGGGCTCTTTCCCTCCGGAAGCTCGAAGGCCAGATCCTGCTTCCGCCCAAAAAGGAAGAGGTTGCTGACCGGGGCGTTGTTGTCGGCTCTTTTGAGCATGGTGTCCTTCACGATGCGGACGCTGCTTAGGAAGGTGATGGGGTTCGCCGGATACCAGCCAGCCGAAGTCATCGCGCGGATTAGAAGCTCCTCACGCCCCTCAATGGCAAGGTTCACGGGATCACCCGGATGGCTGTCGGCTGTCTGGGTGATCTGAAAAGCCGCCACGGTGTGATGTCGAAAGTAGAGTTTCCAGATCCGGGGAATCAGCAGGTAGGCAGCAGCAGCCCAGATCACGAGAAGAAAGATCAACCAGTGGGTGAGCGTTGCCCCGTCCTGTATGAGTGGGATTGGTCCGATGCTGATGACTACGAGAATCAGCAGCAGCCAAAGGAGACGATGTTTCATAGGGTGCATTTCCTCTGTCATTAGTCCTCTTTCATCAAAATAGAGAGAAAGGGCGTTTTCACAATCTGATTGGGGAAGGGCGGATCATGCAGCAAACTCAGATTCATGAATGTCGAACGACTCAAATACATCATCTGGGCTGCGGACACGGCTCGAGCGGTGAAGTTCTATACCTCCGTCTTCGGAGGGAAGGTCATCCGGGAGAATCCAGCGGTGACCGATATCGAAGTCTGCAACGGCATCATCGGCATCCATGGGGGCGGCGAGGGCAAGCGCACCTGGACCGGCCTCAGTTTCCAAGTGGCCGATGTGATCACCGGAGCGGCTGAGATCGTCGCCGCTGGCGGCCAACTGCTCCGCGAGCCGCAGCCAGAGAATGGGGAAGCGCCACATCTGGCGATGTGTGTGGATACAGAGGGCAACGAGATCATGCTCTCCCGCAAGCGGAACTAGCGGAGGCTTGGGATTTTAGAAGAGAGCTAGAAGGTCTTGCTAATTGAATTAGAACAAGCTGTCGGCTACCGATTCAGTGACCGCATCCTTTGCATTGAAGAGAAGCAAAAACTCCTGAAGCTGGGCGGAGGTGAAGGTCTCTTTGATTCTAGCGATTTCCACATTGGCCAATTCGTCGCAGCGTTCGTTCCCCTCGTGCCCGGCATGGGCCTTGACCCACTTCCATTCCACCCGGTGAATCGGCGTGACTTCATCCAATGCGCGCCAGAGGTCTTCGTTTTTGACCGGCTTCTTGGCTGTCGTCCGCCAACCGTTCCGCTTCCAGGTCACCATCCACGAGGTGACGCCGTTTTTCAGATATGTGGAGTCGGTGTGAAACTCGACATGGCAGGCTTCCTTTAGCGTCTTGAGAGCCTCAATTGCCGCCAGCAGCTCCATGCGGTTGTTCGTCGTGGCGGGATCTCCACCGCTGATCTCGCGCAGATGCGGACCGTGGGCAAGGGTCGCTGCCCAACCTCCGGGTCCGGGATTCCCATGACAGCCACCGTCACTATGAATAACAACTTTCTTCATCCAATCAGAAGTTGATGTGAAAAGTTGAGGTTGAAGCCAAATCCTTAGGAGCGAGAGGTCGGGCCTCCCTCAATATTTCCCCATTACTTTTATCCCCTTCATCCCGGCGGCTCGCCCCTTTGTTTTTCATGCTTTTGCAAAGACCTCCGCCCCTGATTCCACGAATTCGCGGGCTTTCTCTTCCATGCCTTTTTTAAGGGCTTCCTCTTCCGAGAGATTTTGGGCTGCGGCGTATTGGCGGACGTCTTCGCTGATCTTCATCGAACAGAAGTGGGGACCGCACATGGAGCAGAAGTGAGCTGACTTGGCCCCTTCTTGCGGCAGAGTCTCGTCGTGGAACTCGCGGGCGGTAATCGGGTCGAGGCCGAGATTGAACTGATCCTCCCAGCGGAATTCGAAGCGGGCCTTGGAGAGGGCGTTGTCGCGGTACTGGGCGCCGGGGTGCCCCTTCGCGAGGTCGGCGGCGTGGGCGGCGATCTTGTAGGTGATGACACCATCCTTCACATCCTTCTTGTTCGGCAGGCCGAGGTGTTCCTTCGGCGTGACGTAGCAGAGCATGGCGCAGCCGTACCAGCCGATCATCGCAGCGCCGATGCCGCTGGTGATGTGGTCGTAACCGGGGGCGATGTCGGTGGTGAGGGGGCCGAGCGTGTAGAAGGGAGCCTCGTGGCACCATTCGAGCTGCTTGGCCATGTTCTCCTCGATCAGGTGCATCGGGACATGGCCGGGACCCTCATTCATGACCTGGACGCCCTTGGCCCAGGCGCGCTCGGTAAGTTCGCCCTGGACCATGAGCTCGCCGAACTGGGCCTCGTCGTTCGCATCGGCCACCGAGCCGGGACGGAGGCCGTCGCCGATCGAGAAGCTGACGTCGTAGGCGGCCATGATGTCGCAGATGTCGTCCCAGTGCGTGTAGAGGAAGTTCTCCTGATGGTGGGAGAGACACCACTTCGCCATGATCGAGCCGCCACGGCTGACGATGCCGGTCATGCGCTTCGCGGTGAGCGGAACGAAGCGCAGGAGAACGCCGGCATGGATTGTGAAGTAATCGACGCCCTGCTCGGCCTGTTCGATTAAGGTGTCGCGGAAGATCTCCCAGGTGAGGTCCTCGGCCTTGCCGTTCACCTTCTCCAGAGCCTGGTAGATCGGAACGGTACCGATCGGGACGGGGGAGTTGCGCAGGATCCACTCGCGGGTGGCGTGGATGTTCTTGCCAGTGGAGAGATCCATGACGGTGTCGCCTCCCCACTTGGTGGCCCAGCGCATTTTTTCAACTTCTTCTTCGATCGAAGAAGCGACGGCGCTGTTGCCGATGTTGGCGTTGATCTTCACCAGGAAGTTGCGGCCGATAATCATCGGCTCGAGCTCGGGGTGGTTGATGTTGGCCGGTATGATAGCGCGCCCTGCGGCCACTTCGGAGCGGACAAACTCAGGCGTGATCTCGGTGGGGATACGCTGAGGGAAGCGTGCGAAGATCGATGGGGTGTAGGGGCTGTCGGGGAGCTGGCCGGAGCCGGAATGCTGCTTGCCCAACTCATTGCGGGCGATGTCGCTGGAGAGATCGGAGAGTCTGGTCTGCTGGGCGCGGCCCATATTCTCGCGGATGGCGATGAACTCCATCTCGGGGGTGATAATCCCCTGGCGGGCGTACCAGAGTTGGGTGACGGGATGGCCCGCCGAGGCGCGAAGAGGTTTGCGTTTATTGCCGGTGAGACCAGGGAACTCAATCAGACGGTTCCGCTCGGAGGTGCTGGCGTATTCGGCATGCTTGCCGGAGAGGTATCCGTTATCCATCGGCTGGACTTCGCGCCCCTCGTAGGCAGTCACATCGCCGCGCTTCTCGATCCAGCTCTGACGGAGGGCCGCAAGCCCCTCCGAAGAATCACCGTCGAAGGAGGGATCACCCCAGGGACCGCTGCAGTCATAGACGCGGACTGGGGCATTGGGCTCCAGTTCTCCGGAGAAGTTCTTCGTTGGGGAGAGCTTGATTTCGCGCATCGGGACACGCACCTCGGGGTGGAGAGCGCCCCCGACATAGACGCGGGTGCTGGCAGGAAGGGCGTCGGCACTTGAAGGGTCTGCGTAGCTGGGTTCAAGGGATTCTTTTGGTGCGATCATTGGGAGAGGGTATTTGAACTATTGGACTATTAGGCTGTTGGGTCGGAAATGGGGAAAGGTGAGGATTAGGGCAATAAAAGAGCCACGCGTAGTGAGTACAGCGTGGCCTGAGTCTTCTCCCTGACCTGTGTCAGGTTCAAAGGGTCGTCCGGTATATCCCAGACCTCTCAGCCAGCTGGCTCCCCCGCATTTGAATTTAGAATAATCGACTCCTGTCCCGGGTCAACGTCCAACGCTGAGAGAAACCCGATCATCGTCAGCCAAAAGAGAGTTGCCATGCCGGCGGCGTTACTGACTAATCTCCGAATCGGGATGAACCTAGCCCACTTCGCCGATTTTTGTACCGCCTGGAGAAGTTGCATTCGCGAGGGTCTCTCCGCCAACCGCCTTTTTCGCGACACCATTGCCGGGATCGTTGTTGGCGCGATCTCGCTTCCGCTCTCGATAACATTTGCCATCTCCTCGGGCATGTCGCCCCAGGCAGGACTCTATACGGCCATTATCGGCGGCCTTGTAGCGGGAATTTTTGGAGGGTCGAAATACCAGATCTCGGGTCCGACCGCCGCCTTCATCGTCATCCTGATTCCGATTGTCAGGGAATTCGGCCCCGCTGGCCTGATGATAACCACCGCCTTCGCGGGGGTGATTCTGTTGCTTCTGGGGCTGCTGCGATTGGGAAAGCTGATCGATTTCATCTCATTTCCCGTGATCGCGGGCTTCACTCTTGGAATTGCAATTTCCGTGATGATCCTGCAACTCAGGAGTTTCTGTGGAATCATCGCCCCACTCACCAATTCGACATGCAACGAGTTCATCGCCGTTTTCACCCACTGGGAGAACTGCAACGCCGCTGATCTGATCCTAGGGATGTTCAC
>CANIBV010000009.1 GCA_947466005.1 Spartobacteria bacterium
ATCCTCCTCCAGGTGACACCGTGACGTGCTGCAAGTTCCGCCGCCTCGGCCGGTCCCCATGATCCTGCGGTGTGGAAGGCAAGGTCGTCGGAGCGTGTCTTCCAAGCCTCCTCAATCCCGTCGACAAAGGCCCAGGCCTCCTCGACCTCGTCGCGGCGGGCAAAAAGGGTGGCGTCACCCGACATCGCATCGAGCAGAAGTCGCTCGTAGGCTTCCGGAGTTGCCTTACCGAAGGAGGTCCCATAATGGAAATCCATCTTCACAGGCTCGATGCGGAGGCTGGATCCCGGCATCTTGGCGCTCATACGGAGTGAGACCCCCTCATCGGGTTGGATGCGGATAACGAGGACATTCTCATCAAGGACTTCGTCGCCCTGGTTGAAGAGAACGCGCGGTACGCCCTTGAAGGTGACGGCGATCTCCGTGCCTCCCTTGGGCATGCGCTTGGCGGTGCGGATGAAGAAGGGGACGCCGGCCCAGCGCCAGTTGTCGATGTTCACCTGGAGGGCGACATAAGTCTCCGTGGTGGAATCCTTGGGGACTCCATCGGCCTCGCGGTAACCCGGCACCGGTTGGCCGTTGATGAGGCCAGCGGTGTATTGGGCGCGGACGACATGATGGAAGACATCATCACCACGGAGAGGTCGGAGGGAACGCAAGACCTTCACCTTCTCGTCACGGATGGCATCGGCACTCAGGCTGGTCGGCGGCTCCATTGCGGTCAGGGTGAGGAGTTGCAGAAGATGATTCTGGATCATGTCTCGCATGGCCCCTGAGGTGTCGTAGTAGCCGGCCCGGCCTTCGACGCCGAGAGGTTCTGCCGCCGTAATCTGGACGTGGCTGATGTGGCTTGAGTCCCAGATGGATTCGAAAATCGAGTTAGCGAAGCGCATCACCATGATGTTCTGCGCTGTCTCCTTACCCAAGTAATGGTCGATGCGGTAGGTGTCGCGCTCCGGGAATACCTCGCTGACGAGCGAGTTAAGGAGTTGTGCGCTCTTGAGATCCTTGCCGAAGGGCTTCTCGACGATCACGCGGGCCCAGCTTCCGGGTGCCGCAGCGTTGAGTCCGCTCTCTCGTAGATGACTCAGGATGACGGGGAATTGGTCGGGTGCCACGGCGAGATAGTAGAGGCGGTTCCCGGTAGTGCCGCGTTGACGGTCGGCTTCATCCATTTCCCGAGCAAGTGAGGCGTATCCAGCCGCATCGTCAAAGGGGCTCTGATGGTAGATAATCGACGAGGCGAACTGCGCCCAGAGTTCATCGTTGATCGGGGTGCGGGAGAACTTGCGCGTCGATTCCTCCAACTCCTTGCGGAACTGCTCGGAGGTCTTTTCCCGTCGGGCAAAGCCGATGATCGTGATGGCGGGGGGAAGTGCACCCTCGGAGGCAAGGTTATAGAGCGCGGGGATTAGCTTGCGGTGGGTGAGATCGCCGGTCGCGCCGAAAATGACGAGTGTGCAGGACTCGGGTAAGAGTCGGTTGGCAATCCCCTCACGGAGAGGATTCACGAGTGGAGTGGGCATGGGAAGAGAAGAATGAGACCTGAAACTTGAAAGCTGAATGAAGAGATGTGTTAGAAAAAGTGATGCGAACTATCCGGGAAGTGTGGTTACTTCCGAATGATGAAACAACTCTGGAGAGGTCAGGGGAAGGAGGATTGGCGGTTTCCTAATTCCTATCCCCCAGCCCCTTCGGGTTTCAAGTTTCAGGTATCAGCTTTCGTTCCGACTCCCCGTCAGGGGAGCGGAAATCGGGCAGTGAAGGCCGTGACTTCCTTGCGGAGTTTCGCAAGGGCTGCTTCATTGTTCCTAGCCTTGAGTCCTGTATCGATGAAGTCTGCGACTTGCATCATCTCCTCTTCCTTGAGTCCTCGCGTGGTCATGGCGGGAGTTCCGAGGCGGATACCGCCGGTCTTGGTAATCGGCTCTGTGTCAAACGGGATGGCATTCTTGTTCACGGTGATGGCCGCCTTGTCGAGCGCCTCCTGAGCTTCCAGACCGTTGATGCCTTTGGAGCGGAGATCGACAAGGAGGACGTGGTTGTCGGTGCCGCCAGAGCTGATCGTGTAACCGAGCATGCTGAGGCGCGCGGCGAGGGCCTTGGCATTCAAAACTACCTGCTTCGCGTACTCCTTGAACGATGGCTGAAGTGCCTCAAGGAGACAGACAGCCTTAGCCGCGATGACCTGCATGAGAGGGCCTCCCTGGACGCCAGGGAAGACCTGTCCGTCGATCTTCTTGGCGTACTGTTCCTTGCAGAGGATGAGGCCGGAGCGGGGACCACGGAGGCTCTTGTGCGTGGTCGTGGTGACGAAGTCGGCCAGGGGAACCGGATTCGGATGGACGCCTCCTGCAACGAGGCCGGCGATATGGGCCATGTCGACGAAGAGATAGGCGCCCACGGAATCAGCGATCTGGCGGAGACGAGCGAAGTCGATCTCTCGAGGGTAGGCGGAGGCGCCGGCGGTGATCATCTTCGGGCGAACCTCCTCGGCCTGCTTGGCGAGCGCATCATAGTCGATGCGGCCATCGACTTGGGAGACCCCATAGTGGGTCACGTCGTAGAGTTTGCCGGAGAAGTTGGCCTTGTGACCATGGGTGAGGTGCCCTCCGTGGGCGAGGTCCATGGTGAGGATCTTGTCACCGGGCTGGAGAACGCTGAAGTAGACGGCCATGTTGGCCTGGCTGCCACTGTGGGGCTGGACATTGGCATGATCGGCTCCGAAGAGTTTCTTGGCGCGCTCGATGGCGAGGCTCTCGACCACATCGACGTACTCGCAACCGCCGTACCAACGGCGGCCCGGGTAGCCCTCGGCATACTTATTGGTGAGGCACGAGCCCTGGGCCTCCATCACTGCTTGGCTGGTGAAGTTTTCGGATGCGATGAGCTCGATGTGCTCGAGTTGGCGATGATGTTCCGCATCGATGGCTTCGGCGATTTGAGGGTCGGTCTGCGCGAGCGCGCTGGTGCGGTCGCAGGCTGAGTTAGGGTCGTGTGCTTTGGACATGGTGATTGTTGATTGATCCACAAAATCGCGGATTTGTTCCAGCGCGCTTTTGATGACATCGCGGCAGCGCTTGTAGGTGGAAAGCCCCTGACCAATCGGGTCAGGGACATCGCCCCCTCCACGGGAGAACTCGCCCAGGAGTCGGACTTTCTCCCCATGCTCGGGGAAAAGGAGGTCAATCATGCGCCGGTGGTCACGCGTCATGGTAAAGACATGGGTGCATCGCTCCAGCAACTCCTCCGTGACCGGTTGGCTACGGAACGAGCGGAGGTCGATGCCAAGCTCGGAAAGTGCGGCGACAGCCGGTTGGCTGGCCGATGCCCCATTGGGGGCGTTCATCCCCGCCGAGAGGATGGTGATATCGGTGCGCTCTCGTAGGAAATTTCGCATGAGTCCCTCAGCCATGGGGCTCCGGCAGACATTCCCCGTGCAGACAAAGAGGATGGTCTTCATGACTCGCCTGCCTCTCTGTAGCTCTGGAATGACATCCGCGTTAGCATAGATGTCGGGAGTCCGAAGTCAATCCGACCTTAAGAGTGAGCTGGTTGGTTTCTCATGGGAAATAACATAAGATCTAAAATTACTTGTAACGGCTTAACGGGAAGGCATTATATTTTTAATGACAGAACGTAAGCGTGGTGATACATTCGCACCTTAATTGTTATGCAACGAAAAAGTGCCTTCTCCCGCAGACTCCCCGATCTGGTAACCGAAGAACTCGTGGCGGTTCTTTCAAAAAAAGGAGCAACCTTTGAATTCAAACAACTCTTCGACGTCGTTCACGACCGCCTGAAGAAGCGCAACGCGGCAAGCGGTGGAGAGGAAATGCTCCGCCTTCGCGCCTACGAGAAGCTTCAGCACCTTGTTTCCCGTAACATGGTCAAGAAGAGCGGTAAGAAGTACAAGGGCCTTGCCTCCCTTGCCCATGCCATTGCTCCCGAAGAGCCCCTTCCTCCAGCGGTCATCTTTGGCGCACCCGCAGTGGTTTCTGCAATTAAGAAGCTGGCTCCGGTAAAGGCTCCTGTAGCCAAGGTTAAGGCAGCGAAGCCTGCAGCTAAGGCCACGAAGCCTTCGGCTAAGGAGCTCCCAGTTAAGAAAGTCGCTAATAAAAAGGCAGTGGTAAAAGCTGTTGCTAAAAAGGCGCCCAAGAAGTCATCCAAGTAACCGGGGCTTCGGTTTAAAGCAAAAGCAGGGTAAGAAAGAGATCTTCCATGGAAACAATTCCCGGCAACTACACGGCTCTCTTCATTCACATCGTTGTGGGCGTTGGCTTTGCGCTCACGACCTGGGTCGGCAGCCTTCTGCTCGGCCGCATCGGGCGTCGTACGGGGGTCAAGGATGTGGCTTACGAGTGCGGCATGCTTCCGGCACCCGGCCCTCAGCCACGCTTCAGCGTGAAGTTCTATCTCGTGGCGATGCTCTTCATCCTGTTTGACATTGAAATCGTGTTCCTCTTCCCATGGGCGGTCGTCTATCGGGAGTACCTCCAGCAGTTCGGCCTACAGATCCTCTGGGTACTCATGACTTTCACGGCGATTCTGATGGTTGGTTATGTCTACGCCATCAAAAAGGGAGCCCTCGACTGGTCACGGTAGTCGCGCACTGCCACGTGCAGCGTGAGTGTTGTGGAGAGTAATCATGATGAAGAGCGGTTTTTTCAGGAGGACTTGACCTCTTGCATCTGGGAGGTATGGTTTCCCTTCTAGTTTTTAGGAAGGGTGGCTGAGTCCGGTTTAAGGCACTCGACTCGAAATCGAACGTGGGGTTATTCCCACCGAGGGTTCGAATCCCTCCCCTTCCGCCACTCTTTTGGGATGAGAACCTTGGTTCGACTGCCATGCCGCGATCAGCGGCATTACCTTGTTGTGAAACCATTCTACAGAGCCCTGCGCAAGCAGGGATAATCCCTCCCCTCCGCCACTTCCCGGTGTGGTTGATCCATTGTCTCTCCAGTTGATGGAGAAAGAGATACCCGCCGCTGGATGTTCCAGCAATTTTGGACTGGATACAAAACGAGGGATGGACATCGTCTCTACCGCATTCCATGTGTTCTGTTTTCCAATTTAAGAAGCAAACCTTCCGGCCAGGACGCGAGGTCACGGCCCAATCGAGGCGCGGTATCGTGCGTTATGTCTGGGCGGGTTTTGCCAGGAATGAATCCCTCGATTGGTGGCTGCAGAAAGGAGGGGTGCTGCTTGATCTTCCTATCGATCGCTTTGCGGAACGCTCCGATCAGACGGGCCATCTGGTCTGGGATGATGTTCCCGATCACCTTGTGCTGCGCGGACTCCTGGATGTGCAATCAGGCAAGCCGCTGCTCAAGGTGGTGACGAGGGCGGCGAGTCTGGAGGAATTGGGACGCTTCCAACATCCTCGCATGCCACTGCTTGCAGAACCTCTCTTCGAGTTGCTGCCGGAAGGGATGTCGGGCACCTCGGAAGAGCACCCTCAGGGGGAGCTCTTCTAAGCTCAGCCCTCCTTGGTACTTGGCATGTGGGTGCTGACTTTCTAGCTTCATCACCATGAAAGGAATCTCTTCCCAATCGTTCTTCCTACTTGTTGCCCTGACTGTTTTACCGGCAATCACTTCCTGCTCCAAGAAAGTGCAGACAGGTATCCCTGTGGGCCAGTTCGGATCACTGACCGGCGCGCAGGCCACCTTTGGAGAGAGCTCCGACAAGGGGGTTCAGCTTGCTCTCGAGGAGATCAACGGTTCCGGAGGTGTGCTCGGGCAGCAGATCCGACTGATCACAAGGGATAATCAGTCAAAACCGGGTGAGACATCCACGACGGTGAGGGAGTTGATCACCCGTGACAAGGTGGTTGCCCTAATCGGGGAAGTGGCCTCGGGCCGCTCCCTTGAAGCCGCTCCGATCGCCCAGCGCAGCGGCATCCCGATGATCTCCCCCTCATCCACCAGCGAGAAGGTCACCGAAGCGGGGGATCATATTTTCCGCGTCTGCTTCATCGATCCCTTCCAAGGGAAGGTCTGCGCAAAGTTTGCCCGTGGTCTTGGAGTAACCAAGGCAGCCATTCTTACCGATGTTTCCAAGGACTACAGCCTGGGGCTTACCAAGAGCTTCAGGACCGAGTTTGCGAAGGGTGGAGGTGTGATCACCGGAGAGCAGAGCTACAGTGGCGGGGACAAGGACTTCAGTGCCCAGTTGACCGCGATCAAGGCGGGCAATCCTCAAGTTATCTTCCTTCCGGCCTATTACACGGAGGCCCCCCTGATCATCCGTCAGGCGCGCCAACTCGGCATCACGGTCCCGTTCATCGGTGGCGACGGATGGGATTCTCCCGAACTTGTCGCCGTGGGCGGAGACTCGGTGGAGGGATGCTACTTCTCCAATCATTTTTCAAACCAGAGCACCGATCCCAAGGTCACGTCTTTTGTCACGTCTTACCGTAAGAAATACGGAAGCGATCCCGACGCGATCTCCGCCCTCGGCTACGATACGCTACGCATTCTGGCCGATGCCATGAAACGCGCCGGCACGACCGATCCGGCCAAGGTAAACGCCGCCATCACAATAACGAAGGACTTTCCAGGGGTCACCGGGAAGATCACGCTTGATGAGCATCGCAATCCCAACAAGCCGGCGGTGATACTCCAGGTGAAGAACGGAAAGTTCGCCTACGTTGAGACGATCGCCCCTTAATCCCTCAAGGCGTTTGCGGACGTTAATTTCCGACGCTACGCACGCTGAGGGAGTCGATTTTTAGGTCGAGTGACTTTTCCGCAATACGGAGAAATCCCTCGGAGGAATCGGTCAGTAGGATGTCGAGGCGGGGTCCCCTTGCATTCCCAGAACCCGCCGCGAGGAGGGAGTTCACGGCGATGGCGCAATTCTCCGCTGAGTCGACGAGCTGAATTCCGTCGCCGCAGATCGTGCGGATAGCTTTCTTCAGCAATGGATAGTGTGTGCAGCCCAGAACCAGAGTGTCGATCCCTTGAGAGAGCATGGGGTCAAGATAGCGTTGCAGAACAGTCTTGGTGACCTCGTCATCAAAGAGCCCCTCCTCAATGAGGGGGACAAGCAGAGGGCAGGCTATTGCCGTCACGGAGAGGTCGGGGTTCAGGGAGTTGATTGCCTTGCTGTAAGCCTCGCTGCCAATGGTTGCACGCGTGCCGATTACTCCAATCCTTCCGCTGCGGGTGGCCTTCACTGCCGCCGCCGCACCCGGCTCCAGAACACCGATCATGGGAACCGGGTACGCCGGCGCAAGTGTCGGCACCGCTAGGGCCGAGGCCGTGTTGCAGGCGACAACGATCATCTTGGCTCCCTCGGAGAGAAGGAGATCGGAGATCTCGCGACTGTAGCGGGTGACTGTTTCAGCACTCTTGCCGCCGTAGGGAACCCTTGCCGTGTCGCCGAGGTAGAGGATTCTCTCTAGGGGCAGGGCGCGTCTCAACTCCGCCACGACGGTGAGTCCTCCAATGCCCGAATCAAAGACACCGATCGGGGGGGGTGAGGAGCTTTTATTGAAAGAGGGCATGGGAGTTTGGAAAAGCTGAAAGTAAAAAGCTAAAAGTAAAACAGGAGAGAAGGAGCGGGGAGGATGAGAGGCGCCCTTAGTGTTTGGAATCGGATCCAGGCACCTGATGATCATGCCCTTGGTGGCCTTCCCAGCGCTCGAGTGACTCCTTATGGAAGTGCCTTCCCTTGATCATGCGGCTGAGCACCCCGTAGCGGGGAGAGAAGAGGTAGGCTGCACCGAGAAAAACCGCCATCAATAGCACGATGCATGGTCCCGAAGGAATGTTGGCAAAAAACGAGAGGAGTAGACCACCCACGGCGCTTGTCATTCCCAAGAATGCCCCGCTCCAGAGCATGCGGGTGAAGGAGTCGGTCAGGAGGTAAGCGGTCGCCGCCGGTAGAATCAGTAGTCCGAGCGAGAGGAGTACCCCGACAGCCTGCAAGGAGGCAACGAGTCCCAGGACGGTGAGTGCCAGCAGGCCCGTCTCTATCCAACCCACCTTGATGCCCGAGGCTCGTGCGACGGCGGCGTCGAAAAGGACGAGCAGCAACGGGCGCTGGAACAGCACGAGCAGCGAGAGCGTGAGGGAGGCTGCTCCATAGGCGATCCAGAGGTCACCATTGGCGACGCCAAGGATATTGCCAAAAAGAAAATGGGTTAGGTCGACCTTCACGCGGGCGAAACGGATGAGAACGATTCCGAGGGCAAAGGCAATGATGTATAGGGAGGCAACAGCGGTTTCGTCCTTGAGGCGTGAGTTGCGGGCCATGAGTTGTCCACCCAGCGCCACAAGCAGGGCGGCTACCAGCCCCCCAAGCAGCAGTCCTCCGGGTGAGAGCCCGACGATCATTGCGGCCACCGCAAGACCTGGAAGGAGTGAGTGCGAGAGGGCGTCAGCCAGAAGGGCCTGACGCCGAAGAATGATGAACGTGCCGAGGAACCCATTTGTGAATCCAATAAGGGCGCAAGAGAGCAGGGCCCTCTGCATGAAGGCGTAGTCAAGCGGCTCGAGCAGCGAGTGGAGAGGCTGGATGAGGCAGCTCATTGTTTAGCGTGGTGATGATGCTCGCCGGAGTAGACAGCGGTGCCGTAGGCGCACTCCAGATGGATGGAGGAAAGGGTATCCGTCGTCGGCCCATAGGCAATGAGCTCACCATTCAGCAGGATGGCTGTGTCGAAGATGGCCTCGGCCTCCGCGAGAGCATGGTGGGAAACAAGCAGGAGCTTCCCTCGTTGCTTCAACGTCTGCAGGGCGGTGGCGAGGGATTCAGTGCTGGTGCGGTCGAGGCCGGCGAAGGGCTCGTCAAGGAGGTATAGGTCGGCTTCCTGGGCCCAGGCCCGGGCTAGGAAAGCCCGTTGTTGCTGTCCTCCGGAGAGTTCTTTGATCTGACGCTTTGCCAGGGGAAGCAAGTTGAAGAGCTCCAGAGACTGCCGGACCGCCTCCTCGTCACGTTTGGTGAATGTGCCGAGGAGTCCGACGTGATGGTAGCGTCCCATCTCGACCAATCCCTGTACGGTCACGGGAAAATCCCAATCAACGGATTCCCTCTGCGGGAGATAGGCGATCAGCGGGGCGGCTTTGGATAGTTCCTTTCCTTCGATAAGGATCCGCCCTGTCTCCGCCGGAAGCAGTCCGGCCACGGCCTTGAGTAGCGTCGATTTGCCAGCACCATTGGGACCAAAGAGGCCTACGCAGTGCCCCGCATTCAAGGAGAGTCCAAGATGATGGATCGCGGGAACCCGGTGATAACTGATCGTCAGATCTTCGATTCGGAGCATCGGATCCTGATCCTTGTGCGGTGTGCTCATGGCAGGAATGACGCCGGAATAGGAAGGCTGTCTTCAATGGACTTCTTCCCCCAGAAGCTCTTTTCAAGGGGTGGCTGAAAGCCATGAACCAGCACCTCAAGACGCAGGGCATGGGGTTCTTCGTCGCCCCAATCAGCGGAGATCAGTAGATCCTCACCTTTGGCCATCTCAACGGCTGTTCGGTATTCGCCAGGCGAGATCTGATCTTTCTCGGTGAGGAGTTTCCTGCCGGCCTGAGTGATCAGGCAATGCTGAGGGGAGGGGGCCGCGTGGAGGAGAAGGGTGACACTCAGGGTCGGCCTCTTTTCCTGGATCGATGCTTCAGAGGCACCCGAGGGAGCGGATTCATTGGTTTTCTTGGTGACTGATAGCGGTTCCATTGCCTGTAGAGCCACCCTGTGCATTGTCAGGCGGCAAACCGGCCAGAGAACGGCTGCAAGCACAAGAAGAACGATGACAAGCCGGAGCAGTGGATTTCCCTTCATGAGTGAAAATTCACTCTACGGATACCTCCCAAAAAGTGAAAGTCCGATGAGTTCCGTGATGCCCCGGCCGTGATCCTGGCATTAAACCGGGGAATAGAAGTCGTAGACCGCAAAGGCGATCAGTAAGAGTCCGGCTGCCCTCATCAGCGTGGCAAAATTTTGCTTCCGAAAGAGCAGTCCCCCAGCAACACCAAAGGTGTGCAGGAGGGCAGTTGAGGCAACCATGCCTGTCAAAAGCAGTATAGGGGTTGCTCCCGAAGGCATCTCGGATCCGTGGGCATATCCATGAAAGAGGCCGGCAGTTCCGACGCAGATGACTGCAATAAGGAGGGGTGGCTGCCATGCCATGCAAAGGGAGACGCCGAGCAGGATGATCGAGGCCAGGATGCCATGCTCAACAATGGGCAGATGAGTTCCGCAAAGCCCCACAACGCACCCTAGCATCATTGATCCAACAAAGGAGCAAGGAAGCGCCCAGAGGGCACGTCCTCCGATCTGAACTGCCCAGAGGCCCACGGCCACCATCACAAGCAGGTGATCAAGCCCGGAAATGGGGTGAAGGAAGCCGACCTGAGTCGCGCCGATGCCATCCATCGCATGAAACTGTGGAGGGTGAGCCATCGCCGGGATGACGGAAGCGATGAGTGTAAGGAAATGGCGAGCGCGTTTCATAGTCGACATCATTGCTGATCCTCTTGATTTTTCTAGTCGCAAATAAGCTGCGAGTAAGAAATCGCGGAGACTGCCGAGGAACCCCAATTTTCACCAAGGCTTTAAACTTTGGCTCTTAACTTAGCTCGGAGCTAAGTTCTTAACGTTGGCGCATCATGCCGGCACCGGTGCCGCCAATCCCCCTGTCGGGAAATCAGGCTCGATCGGCTTGCTGGTTTCAGCGCCGGGCGTGTTGCTCGGTGGGGGAGGAAGCGGTGGTGGCTTTTGGGCGATCACCGGAGGGTTCTTCATGTAACCGAGGTTGATCAGATCCTCAACCTGTGATCCCTCGAGGGTTTCGAATTCCAACAGGGCATGGGCGATCAGCTTAACTTTTTCTTTCTGAGCCTCAAGGATCTCCGTGGCCTTGCGGTAGGCGTCATCGATGAGGCGCTTCACCTCGGCATCGATCTGCTGGGCGGTTGACTCGCTGTACTCTCGGGCACGGGAGACGTCACGTCCTAGGAAGACCATCTCGTTCTCCTCGCTGAAACGGATCATCCCGAGGTTGCTCATGCCCCACTCACAGACCATGCGTCGTGCCAGTTTAGTGGCCTGGGCGATGTCACCCGAGGCACCGTTGGAGACGTCACCGGTGAACATCTCCTCGGCGATGCGGCCACCCATGGTCATGACGAGCATGGCGAGGGCCTCCTTGCGCTGGGTGGCGTACTTGTCGCCCTCCGGAAGGTACATGGTCGCTCCAAGGTACTGTCCGCGGGGAATGATGGTCACCTTGTGAAGGGGATGGGTGTGATCAATCACCACGTTAAGCAGGGCGTGACCGGCCTCATGCCAGGCAGTAGAGGTCTTTTCCTGCTCGCTCATTGCCATACTGCGGCGTTCCTTGCCCCAGCGCACCTTATCGCGTGCCTCTTCAAGATCAGTCTGCTCGATGGCCTTCTGGCCCTTGCGTGCCGCGGTGAGGGCGGCCTCATTCAACACATTGGCGAGTTCCGCGCCGGAATAACCGGGGGTGCCGCGCGCGATCAGGCTGAGATTGACCTCCTCGGAGAGCTTCACCTTCTTGGCATGGACCCGGAGGATTTCCTCACGCCCTTTGACATCGGGAAGCGAGACGGTTACCTGCCGGTCGAAGCGACCCGGCCGCAGGAGCGCGGGGTCAAGGACATCGGGGCGGTTTGTTGCGGCGATGATGATGACCCCGTCCTGGGCATCGAAGCCATCCATCTCCACAAGGAGTTGGTTCAGCGTCTGCTCACGCTCGTCATGTCCACCGCCGACTCCATGCCCGCGATGACGGCCGACCGCGTCGATCTCGTCGATGAAGATGAGGCAGGGGGCGCTCTTGCGGCCCTGCTCGAACATGTCACGGACCCGTGAGGCGCCCACGCCGACGAACATCTCGACAAAGTCGGATCCGCTGATGTTGAAGAACGGGACATCCGCCTCTCCGGCTATGGCACGGGCAAGGAGGGTTTTACCGGTACCCGGCGAACCGATCATGAGGATGCCCTTGGGGATGCGGCCACCGAGCTTCTGGAATTTCTTTGGATCCCTGAGGAACTCCACGAGCTCCTGAACCTCTTCCTTGGCCTCCTCAACGCCGGCGACATCCTTGAAGGTGATCTGGTTCTTCTCGCGGGCAAGCATCTTGGCCTTGCTCTTGCCGAAGTTCATGGCGCCACGTCCGGCCATCTTGATCTGGGATCGGAAGAAGAAATAGAGGACAACCAGGAAGAGGAGAATCGGCAGGATGTTGAGGATGGTCGATGCGAGCATGTTCGACTCGGGTCGGACATTCGGGGTGATGCCGGCGGCTGCAAGCTGCTTCTCGAGAGTGGTGCCGTTGAAGGGCATGTAGACAGAAGTCTTGAAGGGGGTGGGTATCTCCTCAGTGGCGGGAGGGACTGCTTTCTTGCGATAGAATCCGGAGAGGTACTGGGTGTTGCGACCCTCCTCAATCACGAGTTCCAGGGGCTTTTCTTGTGTGGAGACGATCTTCCCCTCCTTCAGGAGATTCTCGAATTTGGGGAGGGTTATCTCGTCGGTTGAGACAAGACTATTTCCACGAAAGAGTAACGCACCTCCGATCAGGGCAAAGGCGACGGCAAAAAGGAGCAGTCCTCTCCAGTTAAACTGGGGCTCTTGGCCGCCGGGGTCACGCTGAGATCTCTCTGGACGTTTGTTCCGGGGTGAGTTGCTGTTATTGGATTCGGGTGTCTCGTCTGGCATTGCTGGAAGCTATTGACTACATCAGATAACACACCCTGCGGCCAATGCAAACTGCACCACCCAGTCATCCAGCTCATCAGCCTGCTTTTCAGGGGTCATCGCCGGATTCTTCTGCGCTTGCTCCCTCGTTGGTCGTCTCCATCCACGACCTCTCGACAGTGACGAGGGGAGCCGTGACTCGTATGCTTGCAGACCTCGGCGATTTGGGGGTTCCTGTGACCTCCCTGCTGGTGATACCGGATCATCATCACACGGGGAGAATCGATGCCGATCCGGACTTTGGCGCCTGGCTTCGCGGGAGAGTGGCTGAAGGGCATGAGGCGGTGCTGCATGGCTTTTATCACCTCAGACCCTCAAAGGCAGGGGAAGGGGTGGTGACAAAATTGATCACCCGTTCCTACACCGCGGGAGAAGGGGAGTTTCATGATCTTACGTTTGATGAAGCCTCCGCGCTGCTCCAACAAGGAAGGGCCTCTCTGCATGCCTGCGGGATCAAACCCACCGGATTTATCGCTCCTGCTTGGTTGCTCGGTGAAGAGGCGGAGAAGGCGGTGAGAAACGAGGGCTTTGACTACACAACCCGCCTCGGGTCGGTGATCGACTGCAGGGAGAAGGGAGAGTTTGCCGCACGCAGCATGGTGTACAGCGTGCGGGCTCCCTGGCGGCGGGGATTAAGTCTGCTCTGGAACGGAGTGCTCTTCCGAGCCTTGCGAATGGGGGAGGCTCCCCTACTGAGGATAGGGCTCCATCCTCCCGACTGGGAGCATCAGGCGATCAGGCGGCAAATCCTGAAGTTTATCCGGATTGCCGCGAGGGAACGGAGTGTCACGACGTATCAGGATTGGCTCGCTCGCGCCCACTCGGACAGCCCTTCGGGTTCCTCTTGAAATCGTCCCGCACTCCTCCGTCCTGGGACGGCGTATTGGCTCGACCGCCGGCGTTCCCCGGTTCATGAAGAGGTGCGTTAGTTCACACTCCATGGCACGCGTCGATCTCCATCTTCATACCCGTCACAGTCTCCGCTCTCCCGAATGGCTGCTCCGTCGACTCGAGGTGCCTGCCAGCGTCTCCGATCCCAAGGATCTCTACGAAAAGCTCCTTAAGGAAGGAATGGATTTCGTCACCTTCACTGACGATGACTCGATCGCGGGATGCCTGGAGGTTGCGCATTTCCCGGGGACATTCATCAGTGAAACAGTGACTGCGCTCTTCCCCGAGGATGGCTGTCGCATCCCCTTGCTAGTCTGGGGAATCAACGAGACCCATCACCGTGAGATCCAGAAGCTCCGCCCGAATATCTACGAGCTTCAAGGATACCTTGCCGATCAAGGAATTGCCCATGGCGTCGCCGGTTGTCTGAACGGACTTGCGGACAAGTTGAAGCCCATGCACCTGATGCGTCTGGCCCTGCTCTTCCGTCACTTCGAGGGGATCAATGGACGTGAGGCCGCCTTTCTTTCCACGGTCACTCGGCACCTCTTCGATCTGACACCCGAGGATGTCGAACGCTTCAGCGCCGTGACTGGAATCGCTCCCACACATAGGGAGCCATGGCGTAAGGTCTGGTTTGGTGGCTCTGACGATCATGGAGGGACGATTCCGGCCCGCGCCTACACCCAGACACCCGAGGCACGGGATGCCACTCAGTTCCTGGATCATCTGCGTGAGGGGCGCTGCGAGGCACAAGGCGCAATGGGAACGCCACTCTCCTCCGCGCTCGACACCTATCAGGTCGCCTTCTCCCACGCGAAGGAAAGGCTTGCCGGACACGCGGCATCTCCGACTCTCCGACTCTTAGAGAAAGCCTTCGCCCGTTTCATGGAAGGGCGTGACCCGACCGTCTTCACTGCCGGGGAGAAGTTTGCATTCCTGGCCCAAGGAATCGCCAGCGGCAAGATCTTCGAGCTCGCCAATCCGGGCCCGCGTTCACTCTGGAAGGAGCTCTCCTCCGCGTTGCATGAGCCAGCGATGCGCGCGGAGCTTAATCAGGAACTTGAGGGAGTGGAGGATCCGAGTAGACGTGCTTTTCTCATGGCAAACATGATGGCGAGCCGGCTTGCCTACCGCCTGACGCTGCAGTTCCTGCAACAGCTTCTGGAAGGACGTTTTCTGGAGAGTATTCAGATGGTCGGTCCGGTGGTGCCGCTCGTCGCCCTGCTGAGTCCCTACCTCTATGCTTTCCGTTCACCGCCCCGAGCGAGTCTTCGCGAGGCCTCGATGGCCCTGCGAGGGAAGCTTCCTGAGGAATTGCGTAACAACCGCCGGGCCTGGTTCACCGACACACTTGATGATGTGAACGGCGTCTCCACGACGATCCAACGCATGAGCTGCGCCCTCAAGGGGGGAGGCCGGGATATTCAGGTCATGGTCTCGCGCAAGGAGGTCTCGGTGCCGGAGATCCCGCTGAAGAACTTCCCTCCGATCGGAGAGTTCGAACTGCCCGAATACGAGTTGCAGAAACTGAGTTTCCCCCCGCTCCTCCAGATTATCGACCACCTGCAGGCCGGCAACTTCACCGAGGTGATCATTAGCACTCCTGGTCCTGTGGGACTGGCCGCGCTGGCTGCCGCCAAAGTACTCGGTCTACCCACTGCCGGCATCTACCACACCGACTTTCCCGAGTATGTCCGCATCCTGACCGAGGATGGCCTGATGGAGTCGCTGACCTGGAACTACATGCACTGGTTCTATTCGCAGCTCGATACCATCTATGTGAACTCCAATCACTACCGCCAGTGCTGGATCGACCGGGGCATCTCCCCCGAGAAGTTGAAGATCCTCCCTCGTGGTCTGGATACTGGGCTCTTCCATCCGAGGAAGAGGAGTAACGATTTCTGGAGGACGAGGGGATTGCGTGACGGCGAGGTTGGCGCCCTCTATGTCGGCCGCGTCTCACGGGAAAAGAATCTCGACCTTTTTGCCGCCGCCATGCGCCGTCTGCTTGCCGCAGGAGTTCCCGTGCGCCCACTCATCGTCGGCGACGGGCCCTACGCCGGCATGATGAATGAACTTCTCCCCGAGGGGATCTACACGGGCAGCCTCCACCGGGAAGAACTCGCCGCTGCCTTTGCCTCGGCTGACTTCTTCGTGTTTCCGAGCACCACCGACACCTTCGGGAACGTGGTGATTGAGGCGCAGGCGAGCGGACTTCCGGTGATTGTCTCCGATGTCGGCGGACCGAAGGATCTTGTCGCGGACGGGGGCGACGGGTTTATCACCAAAGGACTCGACCTTGATGCCCTGACCGTCGCGGTGAAGAGGCTCGTTCTTGATGCCACCCTCAGGCAGAGCATGGGCGAGGCATCACGCGCCCGCGTAGCCGGCCGTGACTGGTCTCACGCGGCGACCCTGTTCTGGGAAGGCAGCGGAGAGTAGCTGACGGGAAAGCTAATAGATTCAAGGTATTAGTAGAGCTTCCACCAGTTCGCAGTTCCTTAGGGTTGCTCCCTGGTGTGCCTCGAGAACGTGACTGGTCGCCACGATCATCGCCCGCCGCTTTTGGGAATCCTGAAGGAGTGAGTGAACAGCGGAGGCGATGTTGGCTGAGTCGGTCACGCGAAGGAGTGCGCCAGCCTTGCAGAGTTCCGTGGCGAGGGGTTCGAAGTTCCCGGTGTGAGGCCCGATGAGGACTGGTGCTCCCAACTGGAGAGGCTCGATCATGTTCTGACCTCCCCGGTTCACCGAGGAGGGGAGGCTCTTGCCGACGAAGACGATGGTCGAGAGTCCGTACCAACTTGAGAGTTCCCCGGTGGTGTCTAGCAGAAGGATGTCCGCAGCGTGTGTGTCTCCCTCGGAACGGAGGGCGCAGGTCAGGCCCAGCTTCAGGAGATTCTCCCGTAGTGACTTCCGTCTCTCCACATGTCGGGGGACGATGACCAGTCGCAGTGAGGGATGTTCCTTCCTCAGGGAGATGTAGGCGCGGGCTATCTCAAGTTCCTCTCCCTCGTGGGTGCTTGCGGCAAGAAGGATAGGGTCAGTCGTTTTCCATCCCAACGCAGTTGGGATTTGGGGTGAGTTGGATGTCCTGACAGCCGTTGTCTGTGCCACATCATATTTCATGTTCCCTGTCCAATGGAGGATCTCCCTGCTGACACCGAGCGAGAGCCAACGGGGAAGGTCTTCGTTGCCGGTGAGGGTAATGAGATCCAGTTGATTGAAAAAAGGCGAGGTCAGCAGGCGCGCCCATCGGAAGCGTCGCTCGGAGCGCGGGGAGAGACGTGCATTGATCAAGGAGACAGGGATCCTCATTCTATGGCATGCCTCGATCCTGTTTGGCCAGAGATCGGCTTCCACCATCAGGACCGCCGAGGGTCGCAATCGCTTCACGAGTCGCGAGGTGATGATCGGGAGGTCGATCGGGTTGGCCATCGGTTCGAGCCACTCGGAGGCTGATTCTTCCAGAATCGAGAGCCCCGTGGAGGTGGTACTGCTCACAAGGAAGCGAGCCTCCGGATTACGCTCGCGAAACATTGCGGCAAACTTCAACGCGATCCCTACCTCGCCGACGCTCACAGCATGGAGCCAGATCCTTCCCGTGCCGATACGCTCCGCCGTCTCGCGGTTCAGAATGCCGAGGCGTTGCCCTGCCTTATGCCCGTATCCACCTCGTCTTTTGATCCGTAGGAGGTACCCCGGCAGGAGGACTGCCAGGATCGGGGCAAAGAGAAGATTGTAGAGAAACAGGCTGATTCTCGTCATGAAGCCATTGATAAAGTCCGCCGAAGAATCAGAATGCGTGATTCGCCGTAATTGCGGTCGGAACAGATCTCCCAAGAGCCCAGCGAGGGTAGGGGTTGGCGACGTTCGCATTCCAGAATGAGTAACCCCTCGTCTCCCAGGGCTGACGACACTTTTGGGTGAGCAAGCACGGCATCCGCTAAGTTCACGAGATCAGCGGCGGAGGGGCGGGTGTCCTTGAGGTAAGGCGGGTCTGCGAAGATAAGGTCGGCACTCTCCTCCGGGGCGTAGAGATCAAGGAAGCGAAACGCATCCATCTGCTGAACGCTTACTCCCGCCCCTTCAAGGCGGGTGGAGTGGAGATTCTTTCGAATGAGTCCTGCTGTGGGGCCGTGTTGCTCCACGAAAGCAGCCGATGCAGCACCACGGCTGAGCGCCTCAATGCCGAGGGCGCCACTTCCTGCAAAGAGATCCAGGACACGCGCATCGGGCACGCGATCCCCAAGTGAGGAGAAGATGGCCCCCCTCACGCGATCCATGGTTGGTCGTGTTTCCTTGCCCGGGGGATGAAGAGTCAGTCCGCCTGCAGATCCTGCTATCACACGCATGATCTTGAGCTCCTTAGCGCGGGGAATCGGGCGCTGGAGGTGACTGTGGTGATTTTGCCGGCCGTCCGAAGAGACTTTGGAGGATTCCTCCGAGATCGCCGCCAATTTTGATGCCGGTCAGGCGTTCCAGAAGATCTGTCTTGGGGTTCATGGGAGAGCCTGAGACATGAAAGGAAACCTGTGAGTAGCCGGGCTCGGGGGCAGGGGAGAGCTGGGAGCCAAGCAGTCCCCTCAGGCGGCCCGTGAGTTTGTCATTGAAGAGAAGTCGCGAGTCGAGATCGAGCTCGCCCGTTGGCTTGAGCGGCCCCTTGGCGGAGAGGACGAGATTCTCGGAACGCAGGAAGAGGTCATCGATCACGACACGGCCAGCGGCGAGGTGGAAGAGGCACTTGCTCTCGGAAAGACGGAGCAACTTAAGCTCATCGACGTTGAGAATCTGGCCGATCTGCTTCAGGAAATCAACGGGTTGTATGGTGGCATCCTTTGCGAAGAGTTCCCCCTTGCCCTGGATGGATGATCCCTCTCCAGCGGTGCCGGTGAGTTGGAGTTCTCCTGCAACGGCACCTTCCGCAGAGGAGGCGCCGTAGGAGGCGTCGGTGAGCAATTGTTTCAACGAAGCCCCTGCAAGACTAACGGCAAGCGAGTAGCGCGGGGCACCGAGCGAGAGATCAATCGTGGTGTTGCCGGCGAGCTTTCCTTCCCCAAGAGTTGCAGTGAGGGTTTCAAGAGAGATGGTGTCGAGGCTTTCGGAGAGTCGGACGGGAGTCTTGAGATCCTTGAAGATCACCCGGTCACTTAGCACCACCTGAGTGGAGTTTAGGTTTCCGATCCAGCCACCGGCTGCATCATGAGCCCCCTTGAGGTGAATTCCGGAAGCAGAGATGACGGGAAGTCCTCGCTCATCAATGAGAGTGAATTCACCGTTATTGATCGTCACATGACGCAACGGAATGTTGATGGTTGTTGTTTGCTTTGCTGAGGGGGCCTCGGTCGGAGCAATGGTACCAGAAGGAGTGATGCTTGGAATGCCGGTGATTCCAATGGTTTTTTGTGGCATGCTGCCGGTAGAGGACGAGTCAAAGTTGGTGGCGCGGACACTGTCCGGGCGCTGGGTGCCGGGCATCTCACTCAAGGTGAGGCGGACGACAGGATGATTCAGGACAAGTCCTGCGATGAGGAGTCTCCCGTGGAGGAGTTCTGCATAATCCGGACGAAGGGTGATCGAGTCCGCAGAGAAGAGAGGGATCCTTCCCTCCTGCACGCCCTTGACGCCGCTGAGTCTGATAGCGCCCAGTGGAGGAACCGGCAGGGCATCACTCGATTGGATCGTGACGGGCACTCCGGCCGCATTGGAAAGCACTTGCCTCAACTGCTCCTGTGTTCCGGAAGACCGGAGATAAAAGTTCAGGCAGAGAATGACAGCAGCGATCACTCCAAGGAGAAGGACTGCCACCGCAAGAATGGGCTTGGAAATCGTGCGCACAGGACCAAGTTAGGAGACCAGCAGCAATTGTGAAGCGTGAAGAATCCCCTGATCATCCTAAATCCGGCCGCCCATAGCGATAAGGCCGGCCGTTTAGCCGAACGCCTCCGGGATCTGAGTGGAGGCGCAGAGATTCGTCTGAGCTCCGCGGCTGGTGATGCCGAGAGGATCGCCTGCGACGCCATCAGGAATAAGGAGGGATTCACCTCCATCATCGCAGCTGGCGGGGATGGCACCATCAACGAAGTGGTGAATGGTATCTTCTCGGCGGGTAATCCCGGCATCCCGCTAGGAATCCTCCCAGTCGGTACTATGAATGTCTTTGCCGTCGAGCTTGGGATTCCCCTCAACTCCCCGGAGAAGGCTTGGGAGGTCATCCGGCGGGGTGAGATCAGGCTACTCGATCTTCCGGTCTGCACGACGGAGGAGGGAGTCCGTTGCTTCGTCCAGTTGGCTGGAGTCGGTCTCGATGCCGAGGTCGTCCGCCGTACCACCAGAGAATCCAAAAAGGCACTCGGCCCCCTGAGTTACCTTCTCTCGCTGGCACAGGTGGCCGGTCAGAAGCCTCCGCAGATTACCATGGAGAGCTCCGATGGGATGACGCGGAGCGGTTCCTTCGTGTTGCTTGGAAACGGAAGATTCTACGGAGGGCCCTTCAAGATGTTCCGCCACGGCTCTCCGAACGACGGACTCCTTGACGTTCTGGTCTTCCAGAGCCAGAGCCCGTGGGATCTTCTCCGCTACATGCACGCCATCCTGATGGGGCATCATGGCGAGCTTGCCGATGTGGAGTATTTTCAGACGACATCACTCTCCCTTCGCTCCGAGGAGCCCGTTCCCTACGAGCTCGATGGCGAGATGGCAGGCTATTTGCCGATGTCCCTGATGCTGGAGGCGGCCTCGTTGCCCGTCTTTGTACCGCCCGCCAACTGATTGATCCGATGGAGCGACTCAGGGGATCCCCCGTCACGCTGGTTCTTTTCGGGATCAATCTCGCCCTCTTTATCACGGAGGAAATCTTCCGACTGTTTTTTGAGAGTTCACTCTTCCCTATCCTGGCGCTGAGTCGCGAGGGACTGATGGAGGGAGGGTGGTGGCAACTCCTCACCCACGCCTTCCTGCACGGGAATCTCTTCCACCTCATGGTGAACATGGTGGCGCTCTGGTTCACCGGCCCGATCCTGGAGGAGATTCTGGGAGGCTGCCGGTATCTGCTGCTCTATCTGGGAGGAGCCGTCATCGGAGGAGTGCTGCAGACCTTTGTGAGCTCCGGAAGCATTGATCTGGTGGGTGCTTCGGGCGCCGTCTGCGCTCTCCTGGTTGGTTTTGGAACCTTGTTGCCGCGCCTTCAGATCACGGCGCTGATCTTCTTTGTCATCCCGGTAAGGATGAAGGCGGCGACCTTGTCATGGATCGTCGTGATCACCTCGTTCCTCTTCTGGCTCTTCGGGATTGAGAAGGGGATCGGTCACTTAGCCCACTTAGGCGGTGGCATCGCCGGATTCCTGATCTGCTTCACCTATAGAAAGCTGGGAATGGTGAGGGGACTTCCGGAGTTGCCCCCTCCGATTCCCTAGGTGTGTAAGTCTCAGCAGGCTGAAAGGTCGGATGCAGGGTCACACCCTCGATACATGTAATGCTTGAAGCGCAGTGAGATTGGATGGAGAGCAAGGCGGGCAAGCGCTGCGGTAGTAGAGCTACTGCAAGCGCAGGCCAATGCTGCTATGCGCCAACTCTCACAAGCGTCACCTAGACGTCCAGATTGCGGACGTTCAGCGCATTATCCTCGATGAATATCCTTCGTGGCTCCACCACGTCACCCATCAAGATGTCGAACATGCGTCCGGCCGCGAGGGCGTTGTCATCGTTGAGCTCGACCTTGAGGAATCGGCGGCGCGCCGGATTCATGGCGGTCTCGTAGAGTTCCTTGGCGTTCATTTCGCCAAGACCCTTGAATCGCTTGATCTGGACGCCGCGGCGACCGACTTCCTTGACCATCTCAATGATGCGAGGAATGGCGAAGATTTCGTGGGTGGTGTCGCCGTCGATGATGTGGAAGAGGGGGGTCTTACTATCGGCGTAGTGCTCGATCTTGAAGCCCTTCTTGGCGAGTTCGGCAATAAGCTTCTCGATGCTCTTGGACTGGTGGATCTCGACAAGACGGGCGCGGCGGCGCCGGGTGTTCTTGTCTGTCTTGGTGACCTTCTCGGCAGCGGTTCCGCCCTCTCCATTCTCTCCTTCAGCGGGCTCCGCGTCGAAGAGGTTGAGATCGATGTTGGTCGCCGTGAAGTTGCGCAGGTCGGTCTCGTTCTGGAAGTATTGCACGGTCTCCTCGTTGCCGTGACGGATGACGACAAGAAAGGAAGGGAGGGCTCCTTCGGGTGAGCGGGCGTGCAGGTAGGCCTCGAACTCTCCGCCGAGACGGCGGACCGCCTCGCTGGACTTCTCGAGCCTATCGAGAAGCTCCAGGATCTCCTTGAACGGTGCGGCCGCGATCTCCTTCTTGTCGGGCAGGGTGACGAGTTTGAGCTCCTCGGCGCCGAGTGAGATCAGGATGCGGTTGAGCTGGATGTCGTCATCGACGTACTCCTCACGCTTTTTCCTCTTGATCTGATAGAGGGGGGGCTGGGCGATGAAGATGTGTCCGCGGCGTATGAGCTGCGGCATCTGGTTGTAGAAGAAGGTCAGGAGCAGGGTCCGGATGTGGGATCCATCGACGTCGGCATCGGTCATGATGACGATGCGTCCGTAGCGGAGCTTTTCGATATTGAAGGCACCTTCCTGGTCGCCATCCCCGATGCCGGTGCCGATCGCCGTGATCATGGTCTGGATTTCGGTGTTCTGGAGCACCTTGTCCAAGCGCGCCTTTTGCACGTTGATCAGCTTGCCTCGAATCGGAAGGATCGCCTGGAATCGGCGGTCACGCCCCTGCTTGGCGCTACCACCTGCGGAATCACCCTCGACGATGTAGAGTTCCGTGAGGGCCGGGTCACGCTCGGAGCAATCTGCCAGCTTGCCGGGGAGTCCACCGCCGGTGAGAGCGCTCTTACGGACGGTCTCACGGGCCTTGCGGGCCGCCTCGCGGGCGCGTGCTGCGGTGAGCGCCTTGTCGATCACCTTCTTGGCGACAGCGGGATTCTGATCGAAGTGATCCATGAGTCCCTCGTAGAGGGAGGAGTTCACAACGCCCTCGACCTCTGTATTGACGAGCTTGACCTTGGTCTGGGACTCGAAGCGGGGGTTGGGGAGTTTGACGCTGAGGACGGCGGTGAGGCCCTCGCGGACATCATCTCCGGAGAGCGCGGGGTCCTTCTCCTTGAGAATGTTGTTGGCCTTGGCGTATTGGTTGATGGCTCGTGTCAGCGCAGTCCGCAGACCGGTCAAGTGGGTGCCTCCGTCCGGATTAGGGATCGAGTTGGCGAAGCAGAGGATCTGGTCGGTGTAGGAGTCGTTGTACTGAAGAACGGCATCGACGAAGATCTCGTCTCGCTGACGCGAGATGACGATCGGCTTGGGGTGGATGATCTGGCGGGTCTCGCCGAGTTGGCGGACGAACTCCACAATGCCGTGCTTGTAGAGGAAGGTCTCGCTGCGGGGGCGGTGCTCCTCGTCGTCGCGCTCCTCGGTGAGGACGATCTCGATGCCGGGGTTCAGGAAGGCGAGTTCGCGAAGACGTCCGGAAAGGCGCTCGAACTTGAAGGTCGTGGTGATCGTGAAGATCTCCGGATCGGGCAGGAAGGTGACGAAAGTGCCGGTCTGCTTCTTGTTCTTCAGCTCGCTGAGAACGGTGAGGGGTTGGGTGGTTTTTCCCTGGGCAAAGGACATGAAGTGGACCTTCCCTTCGCGCATGACCTCGACCTTGAACCAGGTCGAGAGGGCGTTGACGCACTTGGCTCCGACGCCGTGGAGACCGCCGCTGTACTTATAGGCCCCCTGGCCGAATTTTCCGCCGGCGTGGAGGTTGGTAAGCACGAGCTCAAGCGTGGGGATCTTGAACTTGGGGTGAACCTCGACAGGGATGCCTCGACCGTTGTCACGGATGGAGACGGATCCGTCGGAGTGGATCGAGACCTCAACGCGTGAGCAGTAGCCGGCCAGATGCTCATCGATGGAGTTATCGAGCACCTCGAAAACACAGTGGTGCAGGCCTCGCTCATCGGGATCGCCGATGTACATTCCGGGGCGCTTGCGAACAGCCTCGAGTCCCTCGAGTTTGTCGATCTGCGCTGCTCCGTATTCCTCGCCACCCGCAGTATCCTGCTTTTCGGGGATATCGCTGTCGTCGAGGGGGATGATGGGTTCTGCGGGTTCTTTTTTAGCCATGGAAGAGTATCGGATCTGCCCCTGAAAAGGGGTGGTTTGTGATCCCATGACGTTAGGGATGAGAGGGAAGGGGGGCAACGCTTTTTTAGCCGTTTTGGGGGCAAAAACGCAGGATATGGGTATTGCCTCACGAATCTGGCACTACATCTTGGGGAAAGGAGAATTGAATAAACTGGAACTCATGAACTCAGGGAAGAGAGAAATGGATGAAATGCTGTAGATGGCAGAAACTGATTTTATGTAGGAACTGGCACCAATAAGATAAGTTACTGCAGCACGACAGATTGACTGTTGGCACCTAAGCTACGATAAGCGCGGGCTCTGGCTGGCTTTCTTATGGCTGATGTGGACGACTTTCCCAACAGACCAATAAACCAACAGCCTCTTCCCCTGCCTACATCAGCTGCGCACCCATTTCGGCCAGCTGACTCCTCTCTCCCTTCGTGAGAGAAATGTGAGCGGTGAGCTTCTGGCCACGGAGTCTGTTCCTAGTATGGACGAGGCCGTTGGACCGACGATCGACGTAGGGGTTGTCGATTTGGGCGGGGTCGCCGACCATGACGAGTTTGGAGCCCTTCGACATGCGAGTGACGACGGTCTTGGCTTCAAGCGGGGTGAGTTGCTGGGCCTCGTCGAGGACGAAGAAGCGGTTTGGGATGGAGCGGCCACGGATGTAGCAGAGAGCCTCGATCTCGAGGAGTCCGCGCTGGATGAGCTGCTCGTAGGGCTTCAGCGGAATCTGGCCAGGAGCACTCGCGTCCTGTTGGCCGATGGCCTGTTTCTTCTGTTTCTTCCGCTCGGAGGCATGGGGTGAGCCGGGCCCCTCGTTGCGGTGGGGGTGGATCGGGAGAAGCACCTCGAAGGCGTCGTAGATGGACTGCAGCCAGGGGTGCATCTTCTCGTTCAAGGTGCCTGGCAGGAATCCCAACGTGTCACCCATCGCAACCACGGGTCGGCTCACAGTCATGCCGTTGTACTCCCTCTGGGCCGTGAGGTAGAGGCCCGCTGCGACGGCCATGAGGGTCTTGCCCGTTCCGGCCTGTCCGTAGCAGGTGATGAGTGAGATGGAGGGGTCGAGTAGCGCGTCGAGGAAGCAGAGTTGGCCAAGGTTGGCGGGACGAAGTTCGATGCCGCGCGGCATCTGGAGGCTCTGTGGAACCTTCAGTCTCTGGAAGTGTCCTTTGCCGACATGGCGCGCGGGCATGAGCTTCTGATCAGGAGCGCTGAGCAGGACATACTCATTCATCTCGAGGGGACCGGTGCGGCTGATGTCGAGTTCGAGGCTGAGGGAGCTACCGAAGCACTGAAGCTCGTGGCCTTCCACGACGATGGTCCGGATCTCGCCATCCTCGGCATCCTCAGCGGAGACCTTGTCATTGAGGTAATCTTGGCAGGTGATCCCGAGGGCCATCGCTTTGAGCTGCATATTGAGATCCTTAGTGATGAGGATCACGGGAAGCTTCTCCTGCTCCTGAAGAGCAAGGCAGGCGGCCATGATCTTGTGATCGACCGCCTCGCGGTCGGGGAAGATCTCAGTGAAGCGGCGGATCGCAGCGGACGGGCGCTCCTTGTGCAGTGCGTCATTGATGAAGATCCGCACGGTGCCGCCGCCCGGGGTGTTCACCCCGCTGATGACCTTCTTGGTCTGATGATCGAAGGTCTGTGTCAGGAAGCGGTGGACGGAGCGGGCGTTCGCGCCGCGCTCGGTCTGCTCGTTCTTGAATTTGTCCATCTCACCCAGCACTTCGACGGGAATGAAGAGGTGATTGTTCTCGAAGCGGTTCAGGCAATGGGGGTCGTGCAGCAGGACATTGGTATCGAGGACGAAGTTCTTCACCTGACTCGCTGCCCCGTTGCCCTTGCGGGAGGTTTTGAGTTTCTTGGACAGGGGGATGATCTGCTCGTCGGAGGTCTCCATCGGGGCTGTTCTGTGCATAAGATCTCAGTGGTATGTTGGTTGAGTGGGTAAAATCAGGCCGCCGCCGTCTTGAGTCAGCGTTTTAGGCTGTAGTGAGTGCGCGACAACGCTTGAAAAAGAGATGAAGCGACGGGTGCGCCGCAGTGAGATCTCCGAGGGGAGATGCTCAAACCACACCGAAAAATCTGGTGACTGGAGTTAGTCAACTCATCCCCTGTATTGCAGCGGGGGGTTGGTAATACAATCCAAAACATGTGGCTTCAGGCCCATCTTGTCAAAAAAACCACAAGGGATGGTGTGCCGTGAAGGAATCAAGTCATCAGGCTCGCCACCCAACCGAGCGTTGCCCCGTGGAGCATGAGGGCCAGAAGTCGGGCCAATCCGGCGCCAAGCCCCTTCTTATGATAGCCCGCAATTGGGTGGTGCTCCATGACCATGATGCTGACGATGAGCATGACAATCACACCATGCGCGCTGCCGCACAGGAGTCTCTTAGATTGCAGGATGGGCTATCAATGAGACACTTGTCACTCATCTGGCCGATGAGAACCGTTCATGGGTTGAATGAATGGCTTCTCTATCAAGCGAGTCAGAAGAGGATAGCCACCTGAGCAACTGTAGCCTGATGCCCCTCTTCAATTTATTTTCGTGAGTTTCAGATTCCTTTCCTGAGTTGGGAATTGCATCCCGAGTTCGGTAATGTTTTCAATGGAAGGCTATATGAAACCGACGTTACTTGTCTTGGCCGCTGGGATGGGGAGCCGATATGGCGGTCTGAAACAGATCGACCCCATCGGCCCCTCTGGGGAGGTCGTTCTCGATTATTCGGTGAATGACGCGCTTGCCTCC
>CANIBV010000010.1 GCA_947466005.1 Spartobacteria bacterium
GAGTGACAGGAAGAGGTCGGGTGCCAGCTCGGGGCGGGCACGGAGCACGCGCAGAAAGAGGTCGTCCATGGCGCGCGTTATGATTGGGTCGGGTGCATGAGGTAGCGGCGGCTGACCTTCCCCCATAGCCGCCGCACAAACTCGCGCCCATCGTTGGATGCGCTGAAAGGCGTAGCCGGTGCTTGGTCGGGCCCCTCCTGCTGTCAGCCCGACACGGACAAGACCCAGTTCTCTAGGCGGCGTTACGGGGGTTTGTCCCATCGGCAGGATCCCGTGCTCCGATCGCAGGACGGAAAAGGGAGTGCCTCCCAGCCGCTTCTCAAGCAGTGACTGAAGTGGCGACTCCAACTCCAGAGGGGTTAAGGGGTGGGGATCAAAGACAGTCGCCTCGACCAACGCCCTGTTCTTTGCAAACGGCAGTAGGTAGAGGAAGAGAATCCCCGAGGGCGTACTTCCAGAAAAATCCATGAGTTCGGCGCAATCCGGATCAAAACAATCCTCCTCGGTCTCAATTTCTCGCCCCAGGAAGGACTGCCAGAGATGAGGCTGGGCTAGGCCGTGGAGACCACCCGGGCGCGTGTCCACTATCCATTTAGCCGACAGCTCGCCTTGCCCGCTCATGAGACTCCATAAACCGTTGCCCTTGCTCTTGGAGGGTTCCGACGTGACATCAGTTCCAAGCAGCAGCTCAATCCCAGGGATCCGGGCAATCCTCTCCTGAGCCGCGGAATAGAACGCACCGGAGGGAATCATCTGGTACGGGGAGGTTGGGCAGCGCCGGACGATCCGGTCGGAGGGCGTGGAAATGGAGAAGGTATTCCACTCGTGGCTGACCAGCTCCATCATCCCAGCGTCCGGATGCCCCCAAAAGCACCATGTGCGGTCATGGATGTACTCAGTACGACTCTCCAGAATCAGAGTCTTCGGAGCCTTCTCCCCCAGCTCTGCTAGCCGCATCGCCAGGCTCAGTCCGGCACATCCCCCGCCCAGAATGATAAGGTCGGCCTCGCACTTCATCACGTTGCTCATGACAGAGCTACCCGAGGCAGCCCCGCCAGACAGGAATGCAGGATGCCTTGATGGGATTGGCTTGCGCTCCAGAATGATTTTTTTATGGGTAGAACAGCCAAGGCCCGTGTAGAGATGAGCGCTTTTGCAAAGGGTGAGACCACGGCGCGGCGGCTCCAGCAATCCCCGCCCCGTGATCGCAGATCCTCCCCGATGGCGCGGTAGATCCGTGCAGCCACGAGAATGCCAGTCCTCGCCTTCAGCGGTAGATAAGCCAGGCCCGCCTCGCCGCTACGGTAGTAGTTTTCCGCCAGGGCGAGCAGGTGAAGAATTCCTTCCTGGATCACGCCCCGCTGACACGGGGCGGGGGCGATGAGTTCTCCGGGTTGGATGTCGCCGACAAATGTGGCCGGGAGATAGCGACGGCCCATGACGGCGTCGTCACCCACGTCTCGGCAGATATTGGTGAGTTGCATGGCGATACCCAGATCGATGGCGTGGGGGAACGCAGCGGGGTCATCGACGTCGAGCACATGGCACATCATCAGGCCGACGGTGCCGGCAACCCGGTAACAGTAGCGGAGCATCTCCGCCTCGTCGGCCACGCTCACGTCATCCAAATCAGAGGTGGCCCCCGTGATCAACTCCAGCACGAGCGTCTTCTCGATGCCGCACTCTTCCATCAAGGCCAACCCATCGCGGATCACGGGATCTGCCGAAGAACCCTCCGCGATATCACGGCGGGCGGCAGCGAGTTTCGCGAGAGCACTTTCCCTGGATACAGCTTCGTCCGCCAGATCGTCAAGGTAACGGCAGAATCCGTACAGGCGGGTCGCGCGTGCGGCGTGTTTCCTGCCGAGCAGGTGCCGGGCCCAATGAAAGCTTCGCCCCTTCTCGACAAGGAGCACCTCCGCAATGGCTAATGCATCCTGATCGTCACTGCCGCTCATGGGAATCAGGATAGCCTAAGCGCAGGGTCAATCCCAAGCCTAAGCCTAACCCCGTGGGGAGGGATCATGGAATCAACAACCTTTGCAGAACAGAGGACCCCGGGGAGTCCCGCGCCGGGGTGTGTTCCCGCGCCAGTGAGGTAGAGATTGCGGACTCCCTCCCCCTTGTTGTGAAAGCGGAACCACGCCGACTGTCGGAAGATGGGGGCAATGGAGAAGCCCGCTCCGTAATTGCTGAGATAGTCGTTCTTGAAATCCTCCGGGGTCTTGAAAAAATCCGCCGTGATCACGGAGGAAAGTCCCGGAAGTATCGTCTCCTCAAGCGCCTTCACGATACGGTCTCGCAAACGCGGGCCTTCTTTCTCCCAGTCGATTCCGGCCTGCAGGTTCGGAACAGGACAAAGGATGTAGAAACTGTCGCATCCGGGGGGGGCGAAGCTTGGATCCGTGGCAGTGGGTCGGTGAAGGTAGAGGGAGAAATCTTCCGTCAGAAGCTTTCTGTGAAAGATGTCGTTGAGCAGTTCCTCGTACCTCGGCCCCAACCAGATCGTGTGATGAGCCACGTCTGGGTAACTCCGGGTCGTCCCGAAATAAAGGACAAAGAGCCCCATCGAATACTGCGCTCCGGCGAGCTTCACTCGTGCGGATAGCTGGCGGGCCGACGGCTTGATCATCTTTCCGTAGAGATGCGTGGGATCGGCGTTGGAAACGATGAGGTCCGAGGCAAGCATCTCGCCTCCCTCCAGAACAACCCCTTTGGCTTCTCCCTTTTCGACGAGGATACGCTCCACCGTCGTCTGTAGGCGCGTCGTGACGCCGTGACGTTCCATCAGGTTGCCGAGCGCGCTGGTGATCGCGCCCGTTCCTCCCATTGCAAAGTGCACCCCGTGGGCTCGCTCGAGGTAGTGGATAAGCGAATAGATGCTGGTCGTTTCGAAGGGATTTCCTCCCACCAGGAGTGGCTGGATCGAAAAGGCCTGACGCAGTTTGGGACTGGAAAGGTGACGGCAGACCATCTGCCAGACGGTCTCGTGGTTGCGGAGTCGAAGCAGTTTAGGAACCTGCCGGAGCATGGTGGTGAGCCGGTGGAACGGTACCGCCGAGAGCTCGCCGAAGCCTACGTCGTAAATACGCTTCGAGTGGGCAAGCAAGCTAAGGTATCCCTCCCTGTCACCGGGCTCGATTCGACCAATTTCTCTGAGCGTTTTCTCAAGGGTTCCGCCGTAGTCGAAGGTTGTTCCGTCATTAAAGCGGAATCGGTACCAAGGCGTCATCGGAACCAGTTTCACGTAATCGGAAAAGCGTTCCCCGAACAGGGCGAAGAGTTCCTCGAAGAGGAACGGGGCTGTGATGACCGTCGGGCCGGCATCGTGCCGGTAGCCGTTGCGTTCGTACACTTGGGCACGACCCCCGAGCTCCGCGCAACGGTCGATCAGCGTGACCTTGTAGCCCTTGGCACACAGTCGCAGTGCCGAGGCGATGCCGCCGTATCCCGCGCCTAGAACCAAGGCGCGCTTCACGGCCCCTTGAGGATCAGAGACGGTCACGTAGATTCCGTGCGAGTTCTTTGAGTAAATCACCCGACCCATCGGGGAGGCTTCCGCCGCCTAAGATTGCCTGTTCAAGATGACGGAGCCCGTACTCTTGGGCCTTTGAGAGCGCCCTGCGAATATCGCCGTTCTCGGAGGCCTTGAGAACCAGTACCGCATTAACCGCATGGGAATCCGTATCCTGCGCGACATCTTCCATATCATCCACGATCTGGTACCCGATGGCGAAGTGCTCCGCGGCACGGCGCGCCTTGTCAATCCATGCGTGTTTTCCCGAACCGACTAGCGCCAGCTCAAGGGGCAGACTCAGGAGCGAGCCCGATTTCTGAGATGCTATCTTTTCGTAAAGGGCCATATCCGAAACGGCATTTCCCGTCGGGGTCGGTCCGGCACATTGCCCGATGATCACGATGGAAGTCCGCTCGTGAACCAGTGACATCAACTGGGGAAGAATTCGCGGATTGCTGAAATAAGCTATAGCTGCGTAGGCAGCGGAGAGAAGCAGGTCGCCGGTGCAGATAGCGATGTGGTTGCCGTAGGCAGCACAGACGGTTTCGACACCGCGTCTGTACTGTTCTCGATCTTGGAGATCATCGTGTATCAGGGAGGCGTTGTGGAGAAGCTCCACGCATGAAGCAAGGCACACGGCATCGGCGTCAGAAAGCCCGAGCGCCTTGGCAGAGGAAAGAGCCAGACGGGCACGCACCCGTTGTCCGCCGGAAGCGAGATGGTAAGCTGCGGCTCCGGCTGTGTTCGCGAGATCAGATGGTTCGCAGCTTGGCTCAATGAGCTCCAGCATGCGGGACTCCACAAGATCTAATAGATCCACCAAAACTCTGGGTTCCCCGGCATGGACGACAACCGAATCGCATGGGGAAACTTCAAAAAGCATGCAGTGACCTTTGTGGGAGTGGCCCTAGGAGGAAGACCGTGACGGCGAGAATGCTCCGCGTGCCATGAATTGGCACACGGAGCAAAAACGACAATCAATTACTTGTTAGGTGACTCCGTCTCGCTGACGGCGGCCGTCCAGATGATGACACCGAAAGCGATCTTGTTGAGGACGTCGGCCAGGTTGTAGGCGATGTTCAGGCCTTTCATGCTCTCCTCAGGGCCGCTGCCGGTGAGGTAACCGACGAAGTATCCGATCGGATAGATGGCCCACCCGAAGGTAACGATCAAGCGCATCAGCTTGAATGCGGACTGCACTGATGGTGGCGCCTTGCTGGCGTTGATGCGGCTAGCCTCACCAAGGAAGATCTCAAAGAGAATGTAGGCCCAGCCGAGCATCCCAATGATGAATGCGGGCATGGCGCCCATGTAGTGGGCTTCGCCAAGGTATCCGCCGATCAGCATGACCAGGGTGCCGATGATGAGTCTCCAGAAGACGCCTGCAGGCACCTTGGCGATGGCTGAAAGAATCAGGTAAAACTCGACCATGAGGAGAGGCACAGTGATGAGCCAATCAATGTAACGGTAGACGGTTGGAGTCTCGCCGGTCGTTACCCAGACTTCACGCATATAGAAGTAGTGAACAGCTGCAACCAGCGTCACCAAACCGGAAACCGTGAGGGAGGTTTTCCACTTTCCTGCGACTCGCTGAGTTTCAAGAAAGAAGAAGGCCGTCGAGGCGATAAGCGCCATCGAGATCAGCCAGAACGACATTCCCACAAAGTCGTTTGATTTGAGAACGACCCCGGATGAGGCGTGGGCTTCGCTTGGCAAAAGCAGAGTCATCAATGCCAGGGCAGAGGTCTTAGTGGCTAGGGATTTCAAGTTCAGTTTCATAGGGAGTCTGTTGTGGGGTTTGGTTTTAGTGGCGGGTTGGGTTCTGTGGTTGCATGGGTTTACTGCGGTGACGGGTATGCCGACGCGGCGTGGAAAAATGCACGGCAGAGGACAGGGCGAATGGGTTCCGCACTCGTGGAACTTAGAGGCCCTTCGAAAAGTAGGCCCGAGGCTCTGTTAACGGAAAAAATGAGCCTGCGCGTATGAAAAGGAGCTTTCATTGTTGGAGGGGTTCCAGATCCAGCATGGTCAGGTTGGCCGTCCGACAATGGAGGCGTCAAGAACTTTTCCCTTTTTTCCTTTTTTCCTCAAGGGCGGAGGGCGGACTCACGAACCGAATTATACGGTCGTTAAAAACCAATCAACCCTTCAAAAACGGAAGATGAAATGGAGCGGGTAGAGGGAATCGAACCCTCATGGCCTGCTTGGAAGGCAGGAACTTTACCACTAAGCTATACCCGCATTAACTGTAGAAATCATTAGCACAGTCCCCACCTGGGGTCAACCCGTGACATGGCGCTCTACTTGGAAGGGCTGGGCTGGTTTTCGATCCCAATGCGTTGAAGCGCTTCTCCGAACTTCTCTGAGGAGCGTTTGTGGACAGCTGCTTTGTGTCCCTTAGAGTTAAGGAAGCAGAGCTCTATGCCTACGAGCAGAAGGAGGAGCAACCCGATGCGAATCAGCACTCTCGGTTTTAGAAAGCGCTGATTCAACGACATGGAAGGGAGTTGTTATTGAGCCAGTTTCTTGGCCAGAATCTCGCCGGCAACAGCCGGGTTGGCCTTCCCCTTGGAGAGCTTCATGACCTGTCCCTTGAGGAAGTTGAGCGCGGCCTCCTTACCCGACTTGAAGTCGGCAACAGAAGCGGGGTTGGCATTGATCACCTCGTCGCAGAACGCCTCGATAGCCCCGGTATCGCTGACCTGTTTGAGTCCCTTCTCCTCGACGATGATGGCGGGCGCCTTGCCGCTGACCATCATCTCGGCAAAGACCTCCTTGCCCTGACGGCCACTGATGGTTCCGCCCTCGATGAGCACGGTGAGTTCACCGATCGAGGCCGGCTGGATCGGGCATGCCGAGAGATCAAGGGAGGCGGCGCTCAGGGCGCTGAGGAGATCGTTGATGATCCAGTTAGCGACGCTCTTGGGCTTTGGAGAATCCTTCGAGGCTTTCTCGAAGAAATCGGCGAGCGAGGCATCGTCAGCAAGGACGGCCGCATCGTATTCACTGATGCCGAAATCGGCGACAAAGCGCTCTCGCTTGGCCTGCGGCAGCTCGGGCATACCGGCTTTGGCATCCTCGACAAGCTTGGCCGTGCGGACGGGCAACAGGTCGGGGTCGGGGAAATAACGGTAGTCGTGGGCCGACTCCTTGATGCGCATGAGGGTGGTCTCCCCGCGATCGTCATCCCATCGGCGAGTCTCCTGGTCGAGCTTTCCCCCGGCCTTCACGAAGGCGATCTGGCGCTCGATCTCAAAGGCCAGTGCGCGTCGGACGCCGCTGATGGAGTTGAGGTTCTTCAGCTCGATCTTGGTGCCGTACTCCTTCTGGCCGAGAGGGCGGACGGAAACGTTCACGTCGCAGCGCATCTGCCCCTTCTCCATGTCGGCATCGCTGATATCGCCGTAGACGAGGATCTGCCGGAGGGCGGTGAGGTAGGCAAAGGCTTCCTCGGGTGAGGCGATGTCGGCCTCGGAGACAATCTCCATGAGGGGGGTTCCGGCGCGGTTGAAGTCAATGCCGCTGGAGCTCTCGAGATGGAAGCTCTTGGCCACATCCTCCTCAAGGTGAATGCGGGTGAGGCGGATCGTCTTGCCCAGCGCGGCGATCGTCTTCTGCGCATCCTTAGGATAGGCGGTCTCGTGCAGCGGGACGCCGCCACCGAGACAGAGGGGCTGGTCGTACTGCGAGATCTGGTAGTTCTTCGGCATGTCCGGGTAGTAGTAGTTCTTGCGGTCAAACTTGCAGACCTCGGGAATGTTGCAGTCGAGCATCAGGCCGGCGCGGACGGTGAGACGAAGGGCCTCGCCGTTCATCGCGGGAAGCGCCCCGGGGAGACCAAGGCAGGTGGGACAGGTGTGCGTGTTCGGCTCGGCGCCATACTCGACCTTGCAGCCGCAGAACATCTTGCTCTTGGTCTTGAGCTGGGCATGGACTTCAAGTCCGATCGTCACGGTGTATTCGGTGCTCATATCTCGGTGAAAAACGTCAATTCGGTTTGCTTGGGGTCTCGGAAGTCTTGGAGGAAGCCTTTGCGGGAGGGATTGTGGAAATGCTTTTAGCGCGGGCCTGCTTCCGAGGCGAGCGCTGAGAAGAGGCCGCCGAGGGAGATCCGTTTGCCGGCTTCACCTCGGGGGTCAGGGCGAAATCGAGCGCGGCCGTGAGGTCAAACGCCTTGAGCTGTTCCAGGAGGCGCGGATCGTTGGCTGCCGCCTGGACATTCTTGTTCTGCAGGAGTGGGAGGATGTTCTTTTTCTCTGCCGCCTTCTCCAAGGCAGGATCCTGGATGATCGCCGCCACCTTGGGGTTGGCGATGATCTTGAGTGTCTCCGGATACTGACAGAAGCGCTCGAGCGCCTGCTGGTCGCCCGCGACCATCGAAATCTTCACGATGTTGTCGTAGAAGGCCGCGGGAAGAGGGTCCGCCCTCTTGAGGGACTTGCCCGTGGTGCCGAGCTCCAGCGACTCCTTCAGCTTGATCAGGAAGAGGGCTGCTTTTTCCGTGCCGGCGGATCGGCCCTCGTTGCGGGCCTGCATGATGCGTAGCTCTCCGCAGGCACCCAGGCCCCGGATCAGCGTGATCCCAGCCCAGAGAAAGAGGAGTCCGAAGATGAAGCCGCACACCGCCCCACCGAGGCCGAATCCCCAGCGGACCACGCCCTTGTGGTGCTCGGTCTTCTTGAAGAGAAGGCCTGCCAGGAGCGAGATGCCGATGTAGATGCCGATTCCGACCGTCAGTCCGGCAACGCCCGGGGCGATGAGGGGAGGGACCTTGGAGAAAAAGGCGCCGATGGTGCCGGTGGCTCCCGCGGCGGTGGAGCCGCCGATCCATGCGCAGAAGAGCGCGGCCAGTCTCAACAACCCCCGGACGGCCCCGAGCCTCCAACCCCGCCAGACTTCCCAGATCAGGAAAATCGTCGCGGCGATGAAGATGTACCGCTGCCATTCTGGGGAGCCGTCGAGGAGCATTGGGTGGAAAGGATGGGGGAAGAGGCTGTTAGCGATTTAGACTGTAGGCTGTTAGGGAGACCGTCCCAAGGCCCTTATTTTCCATGACTAACTCTCAGGACTTGGCCGTCCTTTTTTGAAATCTCTGCCAAGGCTACGCCCCCCATTGATCCGACTGGAAGAGATCCAGTGATGATCCAAATGCCGCCCTTTGCACACGCCTTGTATGGCTTTTCAGTCAGGATTATTTCTTTGCCATAGATCGGTTCCCAAACGGCAACCGCTATCCTGATTGCCGTTTCGGCATCAGGAACATACCCCTCTTTTGGGTAATAATTATGAGCTGCTGTTTCTTGGGCATTTGCCGTTTGAACCAAAGCTAATAGAACAAAGGCGGCGATTCTCTTCATGAGCTGTGTCAGCATGAAGGAGCGGCGCAGGAAATCAATCCCACGCCGCCCCTTGCCGGGGGGGAAAGGTTCTAGGCTGAGGCTTCCTCGGCCACGGCTTCCCGGGTCTCGTCGCGCAGCGTGCTGTTGCTTGAGGCGGCGGGCGCCAGTTGCTCGTCGCGGCCGGTGAACTTGACGCTGAGGAGCTTGCTGATGCCGCGCTCTTCCATGGTGACGCCGTAGAGAGAGTCAGCTCGGGACATGGTGCGCTTGTTGTGCGTGATGACCATGAACTGGCTCTGTCCGATGAAGCGGTCGAGCAGCTTGATGAAGCGGCCGATGTTCGATTCGTCGAGCGGGGCGTCCATCTCGTCGAGTACGCAGAAGGGGGAGGGCTTCACCATGTAGATGGCGAACAGAAGCGCCACGGCCGTCATGGTCCGCTCTCCGCCTGAGAGGAGCGAGATGCTCTGGAGTTTCTTGCCCGGAGGGCTGGCGATGATCTCGATGCCGCTCTCGAGCGGGTCGCTCTCATCCATCAGGAGGAGGTTGGCCCTGCCGCCGCCGAAGAGCTGGGTGAACATCTCCTGGAAGTTCACGCGGATCTTCTCGAAGGTCTCTGCAAAGAGCTCCTTGGTGGTCTTGTTGATCCGGGCGATCGCCTCCATCAGCTCGGCCTTGCCGTTGATCAGATCGGTGTTCTGCTGCTCGAGGAAGTTGTAGCGCTCCTCCAGCTCGTCGTATTCTTGGATAGCGTCCAGGTTGACCGGGCCCATGGAGTCGACGCGCTCGGTCAGCTCGGCGACGACTAGCTCGATACGCTCCCACGGGATCTCGGCTGGGATGGGGCCAGCGACCACCTCGATCGACACCTCCTCCGGGCGCTCGTTGGCGGGCATCGCGGAATCCCCGTCGCCGCTGGAATCAGGCAATGAAGCGGCGCGGCGTTCTTTCTCCTTCTGCTGGGCAACGGCCTTGAGCAGTCCATAGCGATCAGGCTCAAATCCCGCAAGATCGAGCTGGTAACGGCGGGAGACATGGTCGCGGATCGACTCGGCGCGAAGCTTCAGCTCGGCGCGGCGCACCTCGTTCTTGGAGCGGTTGTCCTGAAGATCGGAGAGATTCTTGCGGGCGCCACGGAGGGCAATCTCAAGGGCCTCGACGCCAGCCTGTAGTTCGGTGCGACGGACGCCTAGTTCGAGGACACGGGCCTCAGCCTCGGCGCTCTCGGCCTTCCAAGTCTCCACGCTCTCGGCGAGGCTGGTGGATTCGGCATCCAGTGTCCTGATGCGCTCCTCGTGGGTGGCGATATCCCGCTCGCGGGCCGTGATGGTTTCGGCGAGTTCCCGGATGCGTGCCTCCATCGGGGCGCGTTGACGTGCGAGGGCGTCCTGACGCTGGCGCTCGGTGGCCACGCGAAGACGGGCCTCGGAAAGGTCGCTGGCGGCCTCTGTCTCGGCATCGCGAAGCAGGGTGATGCGGGAGCCGGCTGCGGATCGTTCCTCGCGTGCGGCGGCGAGTTCCAGCGTGGCGCTCTCGAGTTGCTCCTGATGCCGGGCGATCTGCTCCTCGAGAAGCTGGATATGCTCCTGCAGGGTGGAGATTTCGCCATCGAGTGACTCGTGGCGGTTGCGAACATTCTCCAACTCACGGCTGGCAAGGTGATGGTCGGCCTGGGCTGCGGCCAGAAGGCCCTGCGTATTACCGAGGTGCTCGCGGGCATCGCGGAGGCGGTTGACGGCGTTCTCCAGATTGGCCAGCGCTCCCTCGCGGACAAGCGAGAGGCGGGAAAATTCCTCCCGGAGTGTCTCCACCTCGCGCTCGAGGGTGGCGATCTGGGAGCGACGGAGCAGCGCTGAGCTCGATACCTCACCAGTAGCGCCGCCATTGGCCACGCCGTCGTGATCGATGAACTCACCGGTCCGTGCCGCGAATGCGAGCGTTGGATGCTGCTTCTTGAGACGGAAAGCCGTGCCCAGATCGGGGACGATCGCGACCCCCTCAAGAAGGCGGGCGATAAGACCGTGGATGGTGCCTGCCGCGCGGACAACATCCGTGGCCCAGCAGAGCGCTCCATCCGGAAGGGAGACTGTCTGCGGAGGAACCATGGGGAGAAGGTCGCCAGCCAGAACGGAAGCACGTCCCTGGACAGCTTCACGAAGGGTCTGGAGAGCGGCCTCCGCCATCCCGGCGTCCTTGAACACAATGGCGCGGCTGGCTCCGCCAAGCGCTGCCTCGACGGCGGGAATCTCGGCTGCGGATACCTCGATCAGGGAGGCGAGTGTTCCGACCATGCCGGCTTGGAAAAACTCCGGCCTGTCGAGCCCGCGAAGGATCGCTTGGGCTCCCTCACCGAGCCCCTCACCCTCACGCTCAAGCTGGAGGAGGATCTCAAGCCGATGCTCCCGCTCGGAGAGCTGCTTGCCGGAGTTATTCCACTCCGCCTCCGCCGATTGTCGTGCCGCCTGTGATTCATCGTGACCCTGCTGGGATGCGAGGAGCTCCAGCTCGGCGGTGTCGAGCGACTGGCGCGTGGAATTCTGGGCGGAGGCTGTCTGCTCGGCGCGGGTGGCTGCGGTCGTGACGGCGAGCCCGGCGACGGAAATCTGCTCTTGAAGTTGGAGGGCTCGCTGGCGCTCCGCGTCGCGGCGGGCGCTTGAGGTGGAGAGCTCGCCGCGGACATCGGTGAGGCGATTCTCAAGACCATGGAGGAGTCCGGTGAGCGCCTCGGTGGCCGCTTCGGAAGACTGGCGTTCCTGCTGTGCCTGCTGAAGTCTGGCTGCCCCCGCCTGAAGCGACTCTTCCTCCGCGCGGAGGATGTCGAGGAGGGAAGTCAGCTGGGCATCAGTCTGCTCGATCTCACTCTCCTGCTCGCGGATACGGAGGTGGGTAGCATCGATATCGACACGTGAGCGTATGCCCATCTCACGGAACTCTCCGCAGCGTTCGGCATTTGTATCGATGCGGCTCTCGCCTGAGAAGATGCGGTTGCGAAGTGTCTGCAGTGTATCACGGGCTCCCTCGACTTCGGCGTCGAGGAGGGAGACCTGCTCGCGCGCCCCCGCAACCTCGACCTCCTGCTCGGCAATTTCCCTCTCATAGAGGGCGCGTGCGTCAGCGCTTTTCTCAACCTGCTCCCCAACCTCGGTGATGGAACGCTCCAAGTCGAGGTAGGTGCGGTGCGAGAGGTGGGTGTCGAGCACGCGCAGGTCCTCCATCAGGGACTGGAAGCGGCGGGCCTTCCCGGCCTGGCGCTGGAGGGAGCCGATCTGGCGCTTCACCTCCTTGATGATGTCGGAGACGCGGAGAAGATTCGACTCGGTGTACTCGAGTTTGCGGAGGGCCTCTTTCTTCTGCGCCTTGTACTTCGTGATGCCGGCGGCCTCTTCGAAGATGGCGCGACGGTCCTCGGGACGGCTGTTGAGCAGCTGCGCCGTGCGACCCTGCTCCATGATGGAGTAGGCGCTGCGCCCGATACCGGTGTCCATGAAGAGACTGTGGATGTCCTTCAGGCGGCAGGGGGTGCCGTTGATGAGGTACTCGGACTTGCCGTCGCGGAAGACGCGGCGGGTGATGCAGACTTCATTCCACTCCACGCCCAGCTCCTTTTCACACTCGGAGAAGGTCATCGAGACCTCGGCCATATTGTGGGGCTGACGGGTATCGGTGCCGTTGAAAATGACATCGGCCATTTCACCGCCGCGAAGGGCCTTGGCCGACTGCTCGCCGAGCACCCAGCGGATGGCGTCCAGAACGTTCGATTTACCGCATCCGTTCGGACCGACGATGGCGGTCACCCCGCGGTGGAAGCGGAGGACCGTCTTGGGGGCGAAGGATTTGAAGCCGATCAACTCGAGGGATTGGAGATACATGAAAAAGTGGGTGAAATGGGGTGTGATGATCCTAGGCTCCCAGCGTAGGACGACACAACTAAAAATCCCGAAAAGCACAATCTATTGTATCTGTCGCATTAGAACCCACTAGATATTGTGTGTGTCAGGTGAGAACTGGACGCAAAAGCGCCAATTGGACACCTTTTCCCGGGCCCCGCCTGCCTCGCCATTCAAACAGGACGCATAATAGGAGGGCTAACTAACTATATAGTAGTGTATTATGCTTGTATTTCCGGCCTTAATCTGGTCGGTGCTTTAGCTGGTCGACCCAGCAATCACCCGTGGTGAGCAAGCGCTTTGCAGAGTGCTTGGATCTGCTTAGCCGAATGGGCTGCACTCACGGTGATGCGCAAGCGGGCCGTATTCCGGGGAACGGTGGGGTAGCGGATGGCAGGGACAAAGAAACCCGATTCGAGAAGGCGACCCGCCTCGGCCAAAGCACTCTCTTCGCTCCCGCGAATCAACGGCACGATGGCGCTCGGGAGTTCGCCCATGTTCAGCCCTGCTGAGAGGCAGCGGAGGTTTTCCCGAAGCCGGGCCCTCAACGCATCACCCTCCTGTGAGTGCACGATCCGAAGCGCCGCCCTACATGCTGCGGCCACGGCGGGTGAGGGGGCCGTGGAGAAGACAAAGCTGCGCGCCTTGTTGATGAGAAAGTCGACCAATGTTCGGGATCCCGCAATGTAACCACCGGAGACGCCGAGGGCCTTTCCGAGAGTCCCCATCTGGATCTCGATCCGGTCGCCAAGACCAAGCTCTCCGGCAAGACCTTGGGCGCCGGCGCCGCGCACCCCCACGGCATGAGCCTCGTCCAAGAAGAGAAGTGCCCCGTGCTTCTCCTTCAACTCCACGATCTCCTTCAAGGGGGCCAGGTCGCCGTCCATGCTGAAGACCGATTCGGTCACGATCAGGATCTTGCCTGACGGGTGCGTCTCAAGGGCCCACTTCAAATGAGACTCGAGTTTCTCCAAATCGTTGTGGGGAAAGACGCGCATCTTCGCTCCGCTGGCCCGGGCTCCATCGATCAGGCAGGCATGGGCAAGTTTGTCGAGAATCACGACATCTCCCCTCCTTACAAGTGCTGGAATCGTTCCCGTCGCGGCCGCAACCCCTGACGAGAAGACTAAGGCCGCCTCCGTCCCCTTGACCGCCGCGAGCTCCTCCTCGAGGTCGGCATGTTCCGCGGTGGTGCCGCAGATCAAGCGAGAGGCTGTCGAACCGCCCCCCCAGCGGGAGGCGGCCCGGCTCATCGCCTCGGCAAGGGCCGGATGGGCAGCGAGACCCAGGTAATCATTGGAGGAAAAGTTGCTTAGCTCGCGCCCGGAGATAGTGATGCGCGTGCCTTGCATCGAGTCGATAACGCGGAGGCGGCGGCTGAGCTGCTGCTGCTCCAATCCCGCCAGCGCCAGGTTGAGGGAGTGATCAAGGGATCGATCCGGGGAATGCTGAACATCCATCACGGGGAGGCGATGGCTAGCGCTTCGCTTTTGGGGCAGACCGCACGTTGTCGAGCTTGCTCACGAGGGGGGCATCGCGCTCGGTCACAAAATTGACCACTAGCCCGGGGCGACCGGCGCGAGCCGTGCGGCCGACGCGGTGCAGGTAGTTCTCCATCTGCTGCGGCATATGATAGTTGATGACGCGCCCGACGTGCTCGACGTCGAGCCCGCGGGAGGCGAGATCGGTGGAGATCAGCAGCTCAATTTCACCGTCGCGGAACGCCTTGAGATTCCTGCGGCGCTCCACCTTGTCCATGTCGCCACGGTAGACCACGCAGGGCCATCCGGCCTGGTCCAGCTGATCGGCAAGCTTGTCACACTGCTCCCTGGTGTTGGTGAAGAGAATCGTGCCCCCCTCCACCTTCTTGTCGAGCAGGCGCTCGAGCAGGGGAAAACGCTTCCCGCCCACGACCGCCAACTGGGTGGTGGTGAGGGTCGGGACGACCCGGTGGCTCCCCTGGCTGCGGATGACTTCCGCCCCGGCGAACAGCTCCGTGATGAGCTTCTCCACGGCGGGAGGCACCGTAGCCGAAAACATCGCGAGTTGGCGATCGGCCGGGCACTTCTTCACGATCCGCCGAACATCGGGCAAAAATCCGTGATCCAGCATCTGATCCGCCTCGTCGAGCACCAGGGTTCGGACATCCCCCAGCGTGACAAGCCCCGCATCCATCATCTTGATGAGGCGCCCGGGCGTGGCAACCAAGACTTCAAAGGCCCCCTGCAGGCTTCGTTTCGCCTGTTCCATTGTTGTTCCGCCCAGAAGCGCGCGCACACGTAGCCTCGTTGTGTGGGTAAATGGCTTGAAGGCCTTGGCGACCTGCTCACCCAACTCCCGAGTGGGAACCACCACGATGGCCCGGGGCTCACCGTAGACCGTTACCGGTTTGCCCTGGAGTTCGAGGGTCTTCAACCGATGGAGGATCGGCAGGGCGTAGGCGAGTGTTTTTCCACTCCCCGTCTCGGCAACCCCGACGACGGAGCGTCCCGCGAGCAGTGCCGGCACGGTACGCGCCTGGATCTCGGTGGGCATGGTCAGACTCCTTTCCACAAGGGTCTCCTGAAGGGTGGGGAGCAAGGCGAAGTCGGCAAAGGAATTCATGATTGGGAGTAAGGTAGCGGATTCTCCGGGAGTTGGGAGAGATTATCCTTGGCTGATGCCCATGCTCGGCAAGAAGGCTGAGCCTCAACCTTAGGCCACTTATCACGGCATGGTTACCGAACCGAAGTCCTTCATCCCTCAGAATGCAATTTGTTGCTCTATGAGCAAGTAAACCGGATGGGGAGGGATTCGAACCCTCGTTACCGATAAAGGTAAACACGCTTTCCAAGCGTGCGCGATCGACCACTCTGCCACCCATCCTGATCTAAACTGAACTGCAAAGAGTATGAGCGAAATTTCCTTCACGCAAGCCGCGAGGAACGCCGGGGAACGAATTTTTCTTCCCGAAGGGTATTGGAAAAGCTTCTTCCTTGCCCAGAGACGGCCCTGCGTTCATAAAAGGCCTCTCTTTTCCACTGAAGGAAAACCAATTCATACATACCGATGAGCGCCACCGCCACCACAGCAGAACCGAAGGTCGAAACATCCGTCCCGATGATCAATGTTCAGGTCGATGGCGAGTGGAAACAATTCCCCAAGGGAACGCGCCTCATCGAGGCCTGCATGAAGGCAGGCAGCTACGTGCCTCATTACTGCTACCATCCGGCGCTAAGTTCTCCCGGCAACTGCCGCATGTGCCTGATCGAGATGGGCACTCCGAAGATGGGCCCCGATCGCAAGCCGGAGCTTGGGGAAGATGGTCGGCCTCTGATCAACTGGAGCCCGAAGCCCGCCATCTGCTGCGCTCTAGAGGTTTCCGAGGGTATTGGAGTCCGTACCAACTCGCCGCTAGTCGAGGAGTGTCGCAAGGGCGTGATGGAGTTTCTCCTCATCAACCACCCGCTCGACTGCCCGATCTGCGACAAGGCCGGCGAGTGCCGCCTCCAGGAATTCTCCGTCGAGTACGGCCACGACGCCTCACGCTTCGAGGACAATAAGGTCAAGAAGCCGAAGCACGTCGATATCGGCGAGCGCATCGTTCTTGATGACGAACGCTGCATCCTCTGCTCCCGCTGCATCCGCTTCATGAAGGAGGTCGCCAAGGATGATGTGCTGGGCTTCGTAGACAGGGGTAGCCACACGAGCCTCACGGTCCATCCCGGCAAGCGCCTCGACAGTAACTACTCGCTCAACACCGTCGACATCTGCCCCGTCGGCGCGCTCACCTCCAAAGATTTCCGCTTCAAGATGCGCGTCTGGTTCCTCAAGGAAACCAAGACCATCGACACGAACTGCGGCACCGGCTGCAACATCTTGATCGGTAGCCGCGAGAACAAGATCCACCGCATTACCCCCCGTGAAAACGAGGCCGTGAATGCCTACTGGATGCCCGACTCTCACCGCCTGAATTACACCTACAACCACCGTGAGGACCGCCTGAAGGCTCCTCTGGTGAAGGGTAGTTCCGTCCGCTGGAAGGATGCCATCACCGCCGCCGGTGATGGCATCAAGGCACAGGCCGGCTCCCAGACCGCGATCATCGCCTCCGGCCGCATGACCAACGAGGAGCTCTTCCTCGCCCGCCGTCTCGCCAAGACCCTCGTCACCGATCTCATTGATATCCGCCCGCGCGCCCAGAAGGGAGACGGCTTCCTCGTTTCCGACGATGCCAATCCCAACACACGCGGGGCCAGGCTCCTCGGAGCAACTGGTGCAACCCCCGGCTCACGCCTCCCCGAAATCGCCGCAGGCATCGCCGGCGGCAGCGTCACCTCCCTCATCGTGCTCGGGGAGAACCCTCTCCACTGCGGCCTCACCGAGACCGACCTGAGCAAGCTCTCCTCGCTCGTCGTGATCGACATCCTGCCGAATGGCGCCACCAAGTTCGCGACGGTCGTGCTGCCCGGCAGCGCCTCCGCCGAGAAGCGCGGATCGATGGTTAATGTTAACGGCCGCCTCCAGCGCCTCAACCGTGCGCTTTCCGCTCCCGGCGAGGCCCGTGATGACTGGGAGACCCTCAGCGACCTGATCAAGGCTCTTGGTGGTGAGGGTGCCTCCTCGCTGGAAGATCTCTTCAAACAGATGGCCTCCGAAACATCTGCGCTCGCCGGACTCAACTTCGGCAAGATCGGCGACCTTGGCATCGACCTGAAATCGTAGCCTTTGGAACCCTTTCAAAGCCCTGCGAGCCCTTGAGCCCGGCAGGGCTTTTCGCATCCCGATGGTGCTCTGGCGCGTTTCCTCACGGATCTCATTTCTCCCTCCTCCGGGCCGCTGCAAAGGATGATCGCGGGACGGCGGAGGTCTGCTAGAGTGGCAGGGATGACCCCGCCTCTCGATCCCGCTCTTCCTCTGGAGGACCTCAAAGCCTTCCTCCGGTTTCCCAGTATCTCCACCCAGCTGGAGCATGCTCCAGATCTGGATTCGTGCGCCGAATGGCTGCGTGAAAAGCTCACCGCGATCGGCCTCACGGCGACCATCCACACCACGCCCGGTTCGCCCGTTGTGGTGGCCCACTCGCCTCGTGACCCCGCGAAGCGAACCGTCCTCATCTACGGCCACTACGATGTGCAGCCCGCAGAACCACTGGGCAGCTGGACCACTCCCCCCTTTGAGCCCCGCGTGGAGGAGGGGCGTGTTTATGCCCGTGGTGCAGCCGACAACAAGGGGCAGATCCTGGCTCACATCCTTGGCGTTGCCGAAACGCTCCGTGAGCATGGGGAGCTTCCCGTGAACGTCATCTTCCTGATCGAGGGCGAGGAAGAAATCGGAAGCCCGAATCTTACAGAGTTCCTGCGGGAACATCGCGATGAGCTTGCCTGTGATCTAGTCGCCATCTCCGACACTGCGATGGCTCCTGGAAACAAGCCGGCCCTCACCTATGCGCTGCGCGGCGTTGCGGCGATGGAGCTGATCGTGCGCGGACCGGCGCGCGATCTCCACAGTGGCCTCTTTGGCGGCGCCGTGGCGAATCCGGCTGCCATTGTCGGCCGCCTGATCGCATCCCTGCATGACGACGATGGCCGCGTCCGGATACCCGGCTTCTACGATGCCGTGCGACTCCTCGCTCCGTGGGAACGCGAAGCGGCTGCAGATCTCGAGGCGGCCACCGGCGGGGATGACTCCATCCGCGAGCTTGCCGGCGTCACGGAGCTCGTGGGTGAAAAGGGCTTCACGACCACCGAACGGATCGGGGCACGGCCGACGGCCGAAGTGAATGGCATCGGCGGCGGCTACCAAGGCGCCGGCACCAAGACGGTTCTACCTAGGGAGGCCTTTGCCAAACTCACCTTCCGTCTCGTGGCGGACCAGGATCCGGCCGTAATCCTAGCCGCCGCCGAGGAATACTTGCGCAGACAGACTCCTCCCGGGGTCCTTCTAGAGATCGTGACCGGACACTCCGGTGCCTCCTACCAGTCCGACCCCAACTCCCCCGACGGACTTGCCGCGCGCAAAGCTCTGGCCGGAGCCTTCGGCACCGAACCCCTCCTCCTTCGGGATGGCGGGAGCATTCCGATCCTGGCCACGCTCAAGGAGATCCTCGGCGTCGACTCCTACCTGCTCGGCCTGGCCAATCCCGACTCCCGGATCCACTCGCCTGATGAAAACATGCTCGTGGAGAACTTCCTCGGCGGCATTCGGATGAGCCGGCTCCTTCTGCATGAGCTTGCTGGCACCAGTTCAACGAGATAGCAGCCGTTAGCTCCATCATCTGTTTCCCTCCTCCCCGTGATCATCTGCGACTTGACTCAATTTTACAGCCCGTTTTCGGGGGGCGTGAGGCGGTATGTCGCGGAGAAGGCCGCCCACCTTGAGGCGGGTGGTCATCGCCACGTTCTCATCGTTCCCGGGGCGAAGACCGAGCGCACGCAGGAGGGTGCTCGGACAGTCTACACAATCGAGTCGCCCTTGGTCTCGCGGACGGCCCGCTACCGGGCATTGCTGAATCTCAATCTGGTGGAAGAGGCCCTCGAGCGCGAACGGCCTGATCTCATCGAATCGGGGGATCCCTATCAGGTGGCGTGGAAGGCGCTCGCCTCAGGCCGAGCCCTTGGGATCCCCACAGTCGGATTCTACCATTCCCATTTCCCCGATGCTGTCTTCCGCTCGGTGGCGAAGTACTTCGGCTCCATCTCGGTGATGATGGCCGAGGAGATCGGCAGACGCTATGTCACCTCCCTCTACAACCGCTTCGAGCGCACGCTCGTGCCGAGCCATGGGCTCACTGACCTCCTTCGCTCCTGGGGTCTCGAGAATGCCGAGACACTGGAGCTGGGCGTCGACACACGCATCTTTTTTCCCGAGGCAGGGAGGGGAGACGCGGCACGGAGGCATCTTGGTTGGCCGGAAGACCGACAGGTGCTCCTCTATGTCGGACGGCTTAATCCCGATAAAAACGTCCGCCGTCTCCTTGAAGCCTTTGCCATGCTCCACGAGAGCACTCCGGGACGCTTCCATCTCGCTGTGGTCGGTGACGGGATGCTGCGGGGGGCGCTCCAGCGTCTGCAGGAAACGACCGGCGCAGTCAGTTGGCTGCGGTACTGTAATGGATCGGCGGAACTCGCGGATATCTACCGCGCCGCCGACCTCTTCGTTCATCCGGGGGTTAAGGAGACCTTCGGGCTGGTCACTCTTGAGAGTCAAGCCTGCGGCACCCCGGTCGTCGGGATCAGCGGCAGCTACATGGATGCGATCAATTTTAGCGGCCTGCACAATTGGTCGACCGATGATGATGCCCTGGCACTGGCCATGGCGATCCGATCTGTCGCCGATGAAGATCTGACATCCACGGGATTGCAGGCTGCTGCTTCCGTGGCCTCACGTTATAGCTGGGATGACGTCTTCGTGAGACTCTTTGCAGTTTACCGGGAGGTCATCGCCTCGTACAACCCATAGGGTGAGTTCGTCCGAGCCCGTTTCAGCCCCTAAGACAAGCAACACGGAACACGGGGTTGTCATCCGGCGCTACGAGCAGCACGACCGCGAGGCGGTGCGTTTCCTCTGCTGCGAAACCGGCTTTCTAGGCAAGGCGATCGATCCGGTCTTTGAAGATCGCGAACTCTTTGCCGACTACCTGACCCGCTACTACACCGACATTGAGCCGGAGTCCTCCTTCGTGCTTGTGCAGGGAGGTGTCGTTAAGGGTTATCTGCTCGGCTCCTATCGCCCCGGCCGGCAGCAACTCTTTAACTTCTTTAACAACCTCGCCCTCTTCAGCAGGGGGATGACGAAGTATGCGTTCTATAATCGGCAGACCCGTGACTTCATCGGTTGGATCCTGCGTAACTCCTGGCGCGAGGTGCCGGTGACTCCGCGCCGCTGCGCCCACTTCCACTTCAATGTGCTGCCTGAGGCGCAGGGACTGGCGCATGTAACCAAGCTCATGAACTCCTACCTCGACCACCTTCGCAGCAAGGGAGTGCGACAGGTCTACGGTCAGGTTGTGACCTTCGAGTCGCGTCGCGGAGCAAGGGTCTTCGAGCGCTACGGGTTCCAAGTGGTCGAGCGCAAAGAAATCACCAAATACCGAAAGACACACCCCGAACCGGTCTACCTCACGACCGTTTTGAGGGAACTTAGCTAGGGGGTTAGGCTGAAGACTGAAGGCTGTTAGGAGAAACACATCCCATGAGCCACAAAACTCTCACACGCTTCCGATCCGCGCTGCCGGCAATCATTCCTTTGATCATTGGCCTGCTTACACCTGCTGGGGTAGTGCTTGGTCTTGATGTTTTCGTTAAAGGGCATTCCCTGGTTTTTCGCAATGGGGGGAACGGCCATAGGTGCTTTCCTCGGATGGCTTATCTCGTTACTGCCGCCTCTACGAAATCCTGAAAAGGATTAGACGGTTTATCTTCCCTTTCCGAAAAAGAGGCTCTTGCGATTTGAGAACTTCAACCGACTTTCCGCCATTGGCTCTGACCTAACAGCCTACAGTCTAAACCGCTAAAAGCCTTTTATCCCCTTCTCCAAATGACCGACACCGAGGCCTCCATTGTCCTTAATATGCTCCCTCAGGTCGGCCCTGTTCGGGTGCGCAGGCTGTCCGAGCGCTTCGGATCTCCAGCGGCAATTCTGGAGGCTACCGGCTACGCGCTCAGGGCCGTCGAAGGTATAGGCCCCGAAGTCTCCTCGGTGATCGCTGGCTGGAAGGACCACTCCGACCTGGATGCCGAGCTCACCCTCATGGAGAAGGTCGGCGCACGGGTCCTTACACAAGCCGATCCAGAATATCCCCGACTGCTCAAAGAGATCCATGATCCACCGATCATCCTCTACGTCCTTGGCAAGCTGGAGGAGCGCGACCAGCAGCGTGGCATCGGGATCGTCGGCACACGTAAAGCCAGCCACTACGCCTTAGAGTCGGCAAAAAAGCTCGGCTACCAGCTCGCCTACGCCGGCCTGACGATCTACAGCGGCCTCGCGCGCGGGATCGACACGGCCGCCCATCAGTCAGCGCTCGCAGCCAACGGCCGAACAGTTGCCGTCCTCGGCAGTGGTCTCTCCCATATCTACCCCGAAGAGAATATTCCTCTGGCGGAAAAGATCGCTGCGGGAAACGGCGCCGTGATCAGTGAGTTCCCGATGGGGACTACCCCGACGAAACAGACCTTCCCGAAGCGAAACCGCATCATCAGCGGCTGCTCATTCGGCCTGCTTGTCGTCGAAGCCGGCATCAATAGCGGCGCCCTTATCAGCGCCCGCGAGGCCGGCGAGCAGGGCCGCTCCCTCTACGCAGTCCCCGGACGGATCGACCAGCCGGGCACCCTGGGATCCAACCGCCTCATCCAGCAGGGGGCTAAACTCGTGATCGACGCGGGGGATATTCTCTCCGATCTGCAGATGATTTATGCCGTCCCCCCGGAGCTGGCCCGCAGCCGACCCAGGGTGGAACTTTTGGGGGAAGAGCTGCTCGTCTACGATGCGATCGGCGATGAACCGACCCCCGTGGATGTGATTATTGCGAAATCCGATTTGCCAGCGTCAACGGTCTCTTCTAGATTGCTCGCCCTCGAACTAGGCCGCCATGTCCGCTCCCAACCGGGCAACCGGTTCATCAAGCTGATGTGATTATTTGTAGTTTTCCCCATTAATCCTTTCCGCTTTTAGCTTTTAGCTTTTCACTTTTCCCCTCATGTCCAAAACCCTCGTCATCGCAGAGAAGCCCAGCGTCGCCGCAGATCTGGCCCGCGCCCTGGGGGGTAAGGCCGGCCGCGCCGAGTTCTTCGAGGTCGATGACTACATCATCACCTCGGCCGTGGGTCACTTGGTCGAGCTCTGCCTGCCGAACAAGATGACCGGAGGCAAAGGCCTCTCCTGGAAGCTGGATTCCCTGCCTATTATTCCCGAGGAGTTCGAGCTTCAGCCGATCGCACGCTCAGCCGACCGCCTGGCCGTCGTGAAGCGGCTGCTCAAGAAGCCCGAAGTGACCGCTGTCATCAACGCCTGCGATGCAGGCCGTGAGGGCGAACTTATTTTTCACAACATCATCCAGCTCACCGGTTGCAAGAAGCCCGTAAAACGACTCTGGCTCCAGTCGATGACGCAAGGCGCTATCAAGGAAGGCTTTGCCCATCTGCGAGACGATGCCGAGATGCAGCCTCTGGCGGCCGCCGCCATCTGCCGCTCCGAGAGTGACTGGCTCGTTGGCATCAACAGCACCCGCGCACTGACCGCGGTGAACTCCGGCCAGGGAGGCTTCCAGCTCACTCCCGTGGGTCGCGTCCAAACCCCGACCCTCGCGATCCTTGTCGAGCGTGAAGAGAAGATCCGCGCTTTCGTCCCGAAGACTTACTTCGAGGTCCACGCCGAATTCGCCGTGGCTGCCGGGAGCTACGCCGGCCGCTGGTACGATGAGGGCTTTAAGAAGTCCGAGGAAGAGATGGACGCGGTGGATAAAAAGGCCGAGCGCCTCTGGGACAAACGCCGCGCCGAGGAGATCCAGAAGAAGTGTGCCGGCAAGCCCGGCCTCATCGAGGAGACCAAGAAGTCGACCTCCCAGGCCTCCCCTCTCCTCTACGATCTGACCACACTGCAGCGTGAGGCTAATGGCCGCTTCGGCTTCAGCGCCAAGCGGACCCTCCAGCTCGCCCAGCGCCTCTACGAGCATCACAAGGTACTCACCTACCCGCGTACCGATTCCCGATACCTTCCCGAGGACACGATGCCAGCCGTAAAAGCAGCCTTTAAGTCCTTTGAGGACAAGGATCTGCGCAGGCATGCCGAAGCCGCTTTGGCGAAGGATTGGGTCATCAAAACAGGCAAGGTTTTTAACAACGCCAAGGTCTCCGACCACCATGCCATCATCCCGACCGGGGCCTCCACGGCTGGCCTCGACGAGGTCGAGGCTAAGCTCTTCCAGATGGTTGCGCAGCGCTTCGTGGCCGTCTTCTACCCCCCTGCCCGCTTCGATGTCACCACGCGCGTCACGCGCGTCGAGGGAGAGCCCTTCAAGAGCGAGGGGAAAGTCCTTACTGATCCGGGATGGCAGGCGGTCTACGGCAAGCAGGCCGTCGCTGAAGGCGATGATGATGCCAAGACCCTTGTACCGGTTGCCGCAGCCAATGGCGCCCTTGAGCCCGCCCGTACCGATTCCGTCGAGGTACATGAGGCACAGACGCGTCCCCCAGCACGCTACAACGAAGCGACCCTGCTCAGCGCCATGGAAGGCGCCGGCAAGCTCGTCGAGGATGAGGAACTCCGCGAGGCCATGAGTCTCCGCGGCCTCGGCACACCAGCCACGCGCGCGGCCATCATTGAGGGACTTCTCGGCGACGGCTACATCCTGCGCGACGGGCGAGACCTTTCCGCCACGAGCAAGGGACTGGCCCTCATCCATCTCCTGCGCCACATGGGCGTGGCCGCACTCACCTCCCCCGAGCTCACGGGTGATTGGGAGCACAAGCTCAAGCAGATGGAGGCAGGGGAGTTCAAGCGCCCCGAGTTCATGGAGGAGATCCGCAGCTTCACCCGCGACATCGTCACCAAGGCGCAAGGCTTCACCGATGATGCCGAGGGAGCCTTCCCCGACCTCGAAGTCGTTTGCCCCAAGTGCGGCAAAGGCCCCTTCAAGGAGAACGTCCGCCAGTTCAAGTGCCGTGAGTGCGGTCTCAGCCTCTGGAAATCCCTGGCCGGGCGCCCGCTGGAGCGCCCCGAGATCACCGAACTGCTCACGAAGAAGGCCGTCGGTCCGCTCGACGGCTTCCGCAGCCGCTTCGGCAAACCCTTCTCCGCAGAGCTCGAGTTCGACCAGGAGTTCAAGCTGAAGTTCGTCTTCGGGGAACGCGAGGGAGACCCCGCCGCCGAAGAGGCGCTCCGCAAAGCCGACCCCATCGCCCCCTGCCCTGTCTGCAAGAAGGGAACGATCCGCGAAGGCGTCACCAGCTACGTCTGTGACCAGTCGATCGGCGGAGAGAAGTCATGCGAATTCCGCACTGGCAAGACCATCCTTCAGCGTTCCATCCCACGCGAAGAAATCGTCAAACTGTCGGAGACCGGCAGAACGAATCTCATCGCTGGATTCGTCTCCAAGAAGGGGCGCAAGTTCGCCGCCTACCTCAAGCTCGACGGCAAGAAAGTCAGCTTCGAGTTCGAGCCCAGGGAACCAAAAGCGCCTAAAGCGCCCAAGGGCGAAAAAGCCGCGGAGGGTCTCGAAGGCGAAGGTTCCACCGTGAAGCGGGGACGCTTCGGCAAGCCGCTGAAACCCAACCTCACGACAAAGGCCGTCACGGCCAAAGTCGAGAAAGCCGCAAAGGTTGCAAAACCAAAAAA
>CANIBV010000011.1 GCA_947466005.1 Spartobacteria bacterium
AGATACTCGATCTCATCGGTCACCTTGCCATTGATGATCTTGCGATAAGGGGTCTCGATGAAGCCGAAGTCGTTGACGCGGGCATAGGTGCTGATCGAGCTGATCAGACCGATGTTCGGACCTTCCGGGGTCTCGATCGGGCAGATGCGGCCGTAGTGGGACGGATGTACGTCACGCACCTCAAAACCGGCGCGCTCACGGGAGAGACCTCCGGGCCCAAGAGCCGAGAGACGGCGCTTGTGAGTGAGCTCAGAGAGGGGGTTCGTCTGATCCATGAACTGGCTCAACTGGGAACGACCAAAGAAATCACGGACAACAGCGCTAAGTGACTTCGGGTTGATGAGCTTCTGCGGGGTGATGTGATCGATGGCTGGATCGTACAGCGCCATGCGCTCGCGGACGAGGCGCTCGGTGCGGGAAAGTCCGACGCGGCACTGATTGGCGAGGAGTTCGCCGACGGTGCGGACGCGGCGGGAGCCGAGGTGATCGATGTCATCGGTCATGCCGTCGCCCTTACGCAGCTTGAGGAGATAGCGCATCGACTCGACGATGTCTTCCTTGCGGAGGATACGGTCGTCGATCTTGGGGTCGAGACCTAGCTTCTGCTGGATCTTGTGACGGCCGACACGACCGAGGTCGTAGCGCTTTGAATCAAAGAAGAGACGCTTGAGCATGCCTCGGGCATTCTGGACTGTCGGAGGATCGCCGGGACGGAGCTTGCGGTAGATATCCTTGAGTGCCTCTTCCTCGCTGTGGGCGGGATCGCGCTTCAGGGACTTGACGATGGTGTCGTCGTCCTTGGTGTCGATGATCTTGACCGTGGTGTGGCCGGCACGGATGAGGTCGCGGATGACTGCTGGCGTCAGCGGCTCGTAGGCACGCGCAATAATGGCGTCACCCTCTCGGATGTCCTGGAGAAGCACCTTGGTGCTGATCTCCTCTTCATCCAGCTTTGCGGAGAGCTTGAGGCTCTCGATCTTGTAGAAGAGCGCAGCGATCTCCTCGTCGGTAGGGAAGCCGAGGGCACGAAGGAATGTCGTGGCAAGGAACTTGCGACGGCGCTTGCGTCGATCAAGATAGACGTAGAGAAGGTCGTTCGTGTCAAACTGAACCTCGGTCCAGGATCCGCGGTCAGGAATGATGCGGAAGCCGTGGAGCAACTTGCCGTTGAGATGCACGTCGCTCTCGAAGCAGATGCCGGGTGAGCGGTGGAGCTGGCTGACAACCACTCGCTCGGCACCGTTGACCACGAAGGTGCCAGACTTGGTCATGAGAGGGATCTCGCCCATGTAGACCTTTTCCTCCTTGGTGGAACGCTCGTCCTTGTAACGGAAGGTCACGTAGAGGGGAGCGCTGTAGGTCTCACCCTCGATCTGGCACTCGACGGGACCGATCTTAGACTCCTCGAGTTGGTAGTTGACGAAATCGAGCGAGGACTTCTCCTCGAACCCGAAAATTGGGAAGAACTCACGGAACACAGCCTGGAGGCCGACGTTTTTCCGCTTGGAGGGCTCCACGCCGGTCTGGAAAAAATCCGCGTAAGAATTGATCTGCAGTTCAATGAGGTTCGGCGGCTGGATGGCCTCGTAGAGTTTGCCGAAGGAGATGCGTTCAGACATGGTGCAGGATCTTTGGTGGCGCTTGGGTGACGGTACTGGTTGCCAGGTTGGCAGCTCTTCCTCTCAGGCTAGTGCCGGAAAGGGAGAGAAAGGGTTGTTGACTCCGGGGGGAGACAGGAAATTCGGAAGGCAAAAGAGCCGCCAACTGCTTTCCTCCGAAAGGAGGGCGGGCGGGCGGCAGCTGTCTCTGAAAGAGTGAAAGTCGTGGGACCGAATTGCAGGGCTTGGGACGGGTGGAACTACATCTTTTACGCCTTGCCGACCACCGTGTCAACAGGGATCTCCCTGCAGACAGCGGTGAGCGGCAATAAGTTGCGTAATCGGGTAGTCGTGGACTACTTGATCTCGACCTTGGCGCCGGCGGCTTCGATCTTCTTCTTGATCTCTTCTGCCTCTTCCTTGGTGGCTCCTTCCTTGATGGCCTTGGGAGCGCTCTCGACGAGGGCCTTGGCCTCAGCGAGTCCGAGTCCTGGGACTGCGGCGCGGACCTCCTTAATGACACCGATCTTGTTGGATCCGGCTTCCTTGAGGATGACGTCGAAGGCGGTCTTCTCCTCTGCTGCTGCAGGAGCTGCTGCCCCGCCTGCTGCGGCAACGGCCACAGGAGCGGCGGCGCTAACGCCCCACTTCTCTTCGAGGGCCTTCACGAGATCGGCGATCTGGAGGACGGTGAGGTTACTGAGTTGATCTACGATTGCTGTGTTATCGGACATGGTGTTGTTTGGAGTTTGGCAATGTCGCGTCCCGAAGCCTCAGGACATTTGAGACCGGCAGCCGCCGGCCCGACTTGTTACCGTGTTGTTGTTCCTCTACCCGTCGTGGCTTCGTACGCCGGGAGAAATTTATTGCTTGAGGTTAAAGGGTTGGTGGTTGGACGAGATCCGTAACGAACTTTTCCGCGATTACTCAGCGGCCGGAGTCTCGGAGGCGGCTACTTCAGCGACAGCGGCCTCGGTTGCCACTGTGACGGGCGCAGGGGCCTCGGCGACCGGATCGGGATCCTTTGCTGCCGGTGCTTTCTCGGCAATGGCTGCGAGCACGCGGGCAAGGCTTGCTCCCGGCTCGTTGAGTGTGCGGACAAGCTGGGTTGCCGGCGTGAGGAGCAGTGCAAGGAACTGGGACTGGAGAACTTCCTTGGAGGGAAGATCGGCCAGCGCCATGACCTGGGCTATGTCGAGGACCGAATTATCGAGGATCGCGGCGCGAACCTTCGGCTTCTGGAACTCCGCGGCGAAGGTCTTGAGGATCTTCGCTGCCGCGCAGATGTCCTTCTCGCCGATCGCAAAAGCGGTCTGGCCGGTGAGGTGGATATCAAGATCGGGAAGTCCGGCGTCCTTGATGGCGCGGCGAAGGAAGGTGTTCTTGACGACAGTGAGCGAAGCTCCGGAAACGCCGAGGCGGGTGCGGAGTTCGGCAAAGTGATTCACATTCATCCCGCCGTATTCGACGATGATAAGGAAGGGAGAGTTGTTGAGGCGTAGCTTGACGTCCTCTACGATCGTGGGTTTCTCGGGGCGCATGGTGGTTGGTCCTGGTGTTCCTCAGCGTTAGTTTTTAAGGAAGGGAGCGGCGTCCACTAAGATGCCCGGAAGCATCGTGGCGGCGACCGTCATTGCCTCAACGAAGGCACCCTTGGCTGTTGCCGGGCGGGCCTTCACAACCGCCTCAATGACGGATCGGCCGTTGTCGAGAAGCTGCTCTTCGGTGAAGGAGATTTTGCCGAGAGGGACGGCGATGTTGCCGTTCTTATCGAGCTTGAACTCGACGCGTCCAGCCTTGACCTCGAGCACCGCCTTGGCGGTGTCGTCACTAACCGTGCCGGTCTTGGGGTTAGGCATCAGACCCCGGGGTCCAAGAACCTTACCAAGTTTACGAACCTCGACCATGGCGGCCGGTGTGGCGATGGCGACGTCAAAGTCGGAGAACCCTCCCTGAACTTTCTTCAGAAGATCTTCAAACCCGACAAACTCGGCTCCCGCTTCCTGAGCGGCCGTGGCAGCTGCTCCGGTTGCAAAGACGAGAACGCGGACGTTCTTTCCGCTTCCGTGAGGAAGGGGGCAGGTGCCTCGAACCATCTGGTCACTCTGCTTGGGGTCGACCCCAAGGCGCATTGAGACGGTCACCGTCTGATCGAACTTGGTTGCGGGCATCTTCTTGAGGATGGCAAGGGCCTCGGAGAGCTGATACTTGCGGCCCTGCTCCACGAGTTCGTGGGCGGCGCGGTAGCGTTTGCTGCGTTTGTTTTGCATGTTGGGTTGCAGTTCAAGCGGTCGGAAGACCTCCTGCGGTTGGTTTGTATCGGAAAGTTTCAGTCTTTCTGCGGATCGTCGGGGATCGTCTTGGATTAAGCCTCGATCTCGATGCCCATCTGACGAGCTGTCCCGCAGAGGGTCCGGAATGCCGCCTCTTCGCTACGGGCATTCATATCCTTCATCTTGATTTTGACGAGATCCATGACCTGCTTCTTCGAGAGCTTGGCCACCTTGATCTTGTTCGGCTCCTTGGAACCGGAGGCGATGCCGGCAGCCTTCTTGAGGAGGACTCCGGCGGGAGGTTGCTTAGTAATGAATGTGAAGCTCTTGTCCTTATAGACCGTGATGACAACAGGGAGAATGTCTCCGGCCTGCTTCTGTGTTGCTGCGTTGAACTCCTTGCAGAAAGCCATGATGTTGACACCCTGCTGGCCGAGCGCGGGACCTACTGGAGGCGCTGGATTGGCCTGTCCGGCCGGGATCTGAAGCTTGATCTGTCCTGTGATTTCTTTGGCCATGGTTCGAGTTTGGAAAAGGTGAAAAAAATATCCGAGAGAGTTCTTAGTGCCGATTCCGGCGAAAAAGGGTGGAAATAAAAGCTGATCCGGCACTTAGGGGCAAGAGATTTTTTGATTTTTTAATTGCAGTACCCATGTCACCCCGTTTCCACCATCTCCATCCCTGCCCACTCACGCATCCCATCTCGCCATCAAAACTCGCTATCCAAGTTCGGATTGATCTGTCGCTCAGGAGGGATAAAAGTACCCCTGTGCGTCTCCAGCAACCCCATCCAGCCGAAACCCAGCATACAGGCTTGCTACTGGTCGCCCTACCCTCCCTGCTTGATCCCAGTTTCCGGCGGACAATTCTCTTCCTGACCCACCACGATCAGGAAGGTGCCATGGGTTTCATCCTGAACCGCCCTAGGCATGAGAGCCTGGGGGAACTAGCTGAGTCACCGATGGATCTAGCCGCCGTGCCTGTTTTCGAGGGCGGCCCCGTGGAACGTCAGAACCTGATCCTGACCCTCCTGCTCTGGAAGGGAACGGGGGTGCATTTCCAATCGCTCGGAGAGGAGGATCTTGCCCAACTGGATCATAAGGAAGGTTCTAAAGAGGATCAGGATGGCGCCCCCGACCATGATCAGCATCAGAATCTCAGGGCTTTTACCGGCTACGCAGGGTGGACGGCAGGACAACTCGAACAGGAAATCGCCGAACAATCATGGCATCTCCTCAAACCCACGGCCGAGATGCTGCGGCCCGTGCTAACTACAGAGGATGGCATCAAGCGCTGGAAGATGGTCATGAAGGAACTTGGATCGATGTATTATCTGCTGTCGCAGGCACCGGATGATCCGGGGCTGAATTGAGCAGAGAAGGGTGAAACTGGAGACCTGAAACCTGAAATGAAGAACCGATCTCTATTACCCACTCAGCTTTCAAGTTTCCTCTTTCAGGTTTTTCCAGTTCAGATCTTCCCCTGCCCCTTCAGCCACTCTGCGGTTTCCGTAAGTGTCTGCCTGAGGTTTTTAGTGGACTTCCAGCCGAAATGCTCGGCAAAGGGCTTCCCGTCGGAAACCCAGCGCGAAGGAAGGATCTCACGCACGCGGTCACGCCCAAGACTCGGAGCCGCCGCACGCCATGAAGGGATGGCATCAATGAGCAGCGAGGCGAGGTGGATCGCAAACTGTGGCAACGCCAGTGTCATTCCCCGCGAGCCGATCACCTGCGCGGCGGTGGCGATCAGTTCTGCGTCGGTGATTGTCCCCACTGAGCCGAGGTAGAAGGGGCCGTGCTTCTCCCAGTTATCAGGGGCAACCAAGGCAGCCGCAAGAATCGCACCGCAGAGTTCCTCTACATCGATCCAGCTGTAGTGCTTCGCCTTGAATCCTGGCTTAATCCGTATGGCTCCGGCCGCCATTTTGAACAGGGGGAGCGTGGCTGCATCGCGGGGGCCAAGCACCATCGGGGGACGAAGGATGAGAAGCCGTGAGCCCAGACGGTTGCGAAGCTCACGCTCCATGGTCAGCTTGGAGGAGCCATACAGTGAGACAGGTCGATCCGCATGATGCATGCCCCGGGCCTCCGCGTCATGCGGCGTCGGCCCTCCGGCGGCCAACGAGGAGATGACGATCACTCGCGCCGTCCGAGGCAGTTGCGCCGCCAGGCGAAGGCTCCCCTCGACGTTGGTTCGGAAGTAGTCCTCTTTTCTCCTACCAAAGAGCAGTCCTGCGGCGTGAATCACCAGATCTGGAGTCACCCCCCCCGGCAACTCCCAGAAGTCACCCGTCACCCGGCAGATGAGGAGCCGCTCATCCTCCACGATCCCCTCACCCTCGAGCTGAGCCCGCAACTTGGCGGGGTCACGCACTGGAAGGACAATCCTCCTCCAACGAGCATCCTGCGAGACGCGCAGTAGGAGATTGCGACCAACGAAGCCTGTGGAACCGGTAATCAAGAGTTCCATGTGAGAGGATTGGAATTTCGGGGATGGTATCGCTCAAGTGCCGGTCTCGCTTACGAGATCACCTTCTCGAAGATCTCGTAGGTGCGGGAACGGTGTCCACCCATCAGGGTTGCTGCTTCCAGGATCTCGATATTGTTAGCCTCAACCCAAGAGACCTCCACAACCCTGTGCCTTGCCTTGGAGACCATAAAGCTCTCATAGAAAAGCAGCGCACTTAGTCCCTTGTCGCGGTAGGCCGGTTCGACACCCAGCACGCAAAGCCGACTGGTCTTCGGTTTCCGGATCTGCAGCCTCAGAGCCATTTCCAGGAAGCGAAGGATCCCCTTGCGGCCGCGGGAAGCATGGAACACCTCGTTCACGTTGGGAAGGGTAAGTGAGAATCCCACCTCCTTCCCGTCCATGCAGACAAAGAAGATCATCTTCGGATCGGCAATTGCCTTCAAGTCATCAGCCGAGTGCATCAGGTCCTCCAGTGAGATCGGGTAGAAGCCCCAGTTGCGATCCAGCGTGATATTGTAAAGCCGGTGAATGATCTCCATCTCCTTCGGGAGATTTTTCATGTCAAGGGAACGCACCGTGACGCTGTTGCGACTCCTGATGCGGTTCACGATCTTGGTCATGCGCTCCGGGGGATCGTTGTGCAGCGGGACATCATAGGCGGCAAGATTCCGCACGACATCCAGTCCGACCGCTTGATAAACTCCCGAATAGTAGGAGGGATTCCACGGCATCGAAACAGAGGTCGGCCGCTCGTTCCCCTCGGTCAGGACTCCGCAGTCGTCATTGATGGAGGGATTGTAGGGGCCCCTCATGGAGGTCAGCCCCTTTTCGAAAAGGATAGCCTCTGCGGCATTCAGAAGCGCCTTGGCAACGACCGAATCCTCGACAAAGTCAAAGAATCCAAAGAAGCCGACGGAGTCCTTGTTGTATTCATTGTGGGTGCGGTTGACGATCGCCGCAATGCGACCGACAGGCTTCCCATCGCGGTAGGCAATGAGGGGAGTGATCTCCCCGTGCTTTTTTAGAAAGATCGACTTCGGGCCGATCAGACCGACGACACTACCCGGAAACGGCGGCGTGAAGGCCGGATCCGTTCCGTGCAACAGCTCCGGAATCTCCTCGAACTTCTTCAACTCCGACGCGCTTCGGCAGTGCAAAATCGAAAACGTTCCTGCGTCGGCCTGGTTCTGTGTATGCGGGATCATCAAATGTGCCTAGTTCTTTGGCAATCTTGGCAAAGATGTCGAGGACCATATCCAGATCTTCCTCAGTGTGGGTGGACATGAAACTGGTGCGGACGATCGCCTCACCGTAGCGGACAGCGGGATAAATGGCCGGGATTGCGAAGACCCCCTCCTCGAAAAGACGCTGGGCAAAGGCAAAGGCCTTGGCCTCGCTTCCGATGAGGATCGGGACGATGGGTGTCTGCGTGCTTCCAATATTGAAGCCAATCGACCTGAAGCCCTCGTGCATCTTGCGCGTGTTACGCCAGAGGAGCTCGATACGCTCAGGCTCAGACTGCATGATTTCAAGGGCCTTGAGAACGCCTCCAGTCACAGCTGGCGCGAGCGAGGCGGTGAAGATGAAGCAGCGGGCCTTGTGCTTGAGGAACTCGATCATCTCACGAGATCCGGAGACGAAGCCACCCATCGAGCCAAAAGACTTAGAGAAAGTCCCCATAACAATGTCCACTTCATCATTCACGCCGAAGTGATGAACAACGCCCTTACCTTGAGGACCAAAAACACCGAGCGAATGAGCCTCATCCACATACATGATGGCATCGTATTCCTTCGCCGCCGCGATCATAGGAGGCAGATTGGCAACATCTCCGGACATGCTGAAGACTCCGTCCATGATGATGAGTCGTCCCGACTCATCGGGGATGCGCTTGAGACGGTTACGTAGAGCCTCTGGCGAGTTGTGCTTGTAGGGGACCAGCTTTGCTAGAGCCACCTGGCAACCCTCGATGATCGAGGCGTGGTTCTCGCGGTCACACAGAATCACATCCTCGGCTTCCGTCAGGGCGGCCAGAGCCCCCTGATTGGCGAAGAAACCGGTCGAGAATAGCAGGGCCTCTTCGCGCCCCAGGAACGCGGCAAGAGCCTGCTCCAGATCGTTGTGCAGAGAAATTGTACCGTTCAGCAGGCGGGATCCAGTGCACCCGGCCCCGAATTTGCGGGTAGCCTCGACGGAGGCCTCGACGATCCGGGGATCTTGGGCAAGGCCGAGGTAATTATTCGACCCGATCATGATCTTCCTCTCGCCGCCACAGATCACATGGTTTCCGATGCTCTCGTCAATACACCGGAAATAGGGATAGAAACCCTGAGCCCGCGCGGCGGCGGAATCATTGTAATCGCGGCACTTCTGAAAAAGGTCTTTAGCCATGGAGAATGAGATAAAAATTCGCAGGAATCAGCCGGAGTGTAAACCCTTTCATTAGGGCTGCACCTCATCCGACACTGTCGGAGAGAAAAATCGGGGCGACAGGATTCGAACCTGCGACTTCTTGGTCCCAAACCAAGCGCTCTACCAAGCTGAGCTACGCCCCGGGAAGAAGGGATCTAATCGGAGAAACCGCCCTTGTGCAAGAAGCGTCTGGAAAATCGGTGAAGGGAGTGGAGGCAAACCAAGGCCCCTAATCGATCGGCATGCGCTCCGTAAGACTTCGCTCAGGCCTTCAATGCCGCGAGCAAATCATCCAATGGGACGCTGATGATCGTGGAGGCGCGGTCGCTCACGGCAAACGGCAAGACCAGAGTGCGACCGTGCAGCAGTGAACCGCAACTGTAGACCACATTGGGCACATATCCCTCCCGTTCCTCCCCCTCGGGGGCGAGCAGCGGTTCCTTCAGGCGGCCGATGACCTTGGTGGGGTCCTCCAGATCGAGAAGTGCGGCACCAATACAGTATTTACGCATGGGACCTACGCCGTGGGTGATGACGAGCCATCCCTCCTCCGTCTCGATAGGAGAGCCACAGTTGCCGATCTTCACCGACTCCCACATTTCCGCAGGCCGCAGGATTATCTGGGGATTGTTCCAGTAGTGGGGGCTGTAGGAGAACATGATGAAAAGATTCTCGTCATCCTGTCTGGAGAGCATGGCGTAGCGACCGCCGATCCGGCGCGGAAAAAGAGCCATCCCCTTGTTTTGCACCGCACTACCATTGAGCGTAAGGACGCGGAAGTGCAGGAAGTCCTCTGTCTCAATGAGTTGTGGGAGGATTGCCTGGCCGTTGTATGCCGTGTAGGTCGCGTAGTATTTGACCGCGCCGTCATCCTCGGTGAAACGCACGAACCGGGCATCCTCAATCCCGTTGGTCTCGTTGGGCGAGACCGGGAAGATGATCCTCTCGCTCATGGCGAGCTTCTCGGAAAAAAGCAGCTCGTAATTGGAATCAGCAAGCCACTGGATGCATTCAAGCATCCCGCTCAGTTTCCGGCTCGCTGGCCGGGTTTCCTGAAGGACCCCAGCCACACTTGCATTCAACTCACTCCGCGTGAAGCACTCCCCCAGCGGTGCCATCACGGCGGTCGCATGACTGAGTCGTCGCTCACCGCTGTCGAGCCCTTCCTCAAAACCCATTTCGGCCAGCTTGATGATGAATCGCTCCTTGTTGTAGACGGGGTTGGGAATGATTTCCGGCACGGTCACGAAGCGGGAAACCGGATCCAGCGTAATCTGGCCATCGGCGGCGATCATTCCAGAACGAAATTCGATGGAGGAGATATGCCCCTCCCCCGTAGCGCGAAGGCTCAAGATGAAACGGAGTCCCCCCTCGGGAACCCCATCTTGGTCGGGATGAGGTACGATGGAGGGGTTGAAGATGGCGGCGGACTCGAGCGCGTATTCCCCGGAAAATAGCGCGCCGATCAAAAGCTCCCTCTGGGGCGAGAGCGGTCGTTGCGTGAAGACATGCCTGCTCACCTTTGCAAAATGGGACTGTAACACCGCATCGATGTCGAAATGACGGCCGTCAAACTCCCCTCGCACCGCAGCCAACTCCGCGTGCACCTCGTCCTCATCAAGCGCAAGCGCACGGCCGATGATAGCGGTGATGCGGCGATCCTCCGCGGGAATGAAAGGCCGGATGATCACGCGAGCACTCTCGGGAAGGAGCTCAACCTCATGGCGAAGGATGGGGAGATGACTCATGAGTACATGGGGGTTTCTGGTGATTGGAGTGCCCCCGTTTTTCGTATCAAGCGCTCTGAGAGATTTGGTTGTGGGGTTGGGGTTTGATCTCTGTCTTGCGGAGCTGAAGCGGTAGGCCGAAGTGCAGCAAGGCAGCGTGCGGAAAACTCCGCCGGGCTGAGTATTCCCAGTAATGAGAGTGGTCTTATATGGTTGTATTTTCCCCTGTGCTCCCTGCCAAGGACTTTTGCCTCCAGAAGAGTGGAGAAGAGTTCCACATTGAGGAACTCATCACGGAAGCGTGCGTTGAAGCTCTCGCTGTAAGGATTTTGATTCGGCTCAGCGTAGCCCGCTTGGAGCTACTCGCGCGAGCGAGAGCCGCAATACTTCTTTGCGGTCAGGAGATTGTGTCAAATCGCTCCCTTCAACTTCGGAGTTCGGGTTAAACGGCTTGCAAGCTCGGATGGAGAGCAATGAAGCCAAGGGTAGTCGTAGTTAGTCCTACGGCGACCGCAGGCCAACGCCGCTATCCGCCGAGATCGCGAGCCTTACCCTAGGACGATTTTGGCGGTGACGAGATAGCAGGTCACCGTAAAAAGATCCGCCGCCGCCAGGGTGATCGGGCCCGCCGCAATCTTTGGATCCCAGCGCACCACGCGCAGGAGGGAGGGAACTAACACCCCAATCATACCCGCAACCAGGATCGAGATGATCACGCTCCCTCCCATGGAGAGAGCTGCGCGGGGGTCACGATAGAAAATACCGACCATCACGGCCACGGCCACGCCCGCGAGCACCCCAAGCAACATCGATGTCACCGCTTCGCGGCGGAGTTTCACACGCAGCCACCTCCAGCGGAATCGTGTGGCCGGCAGAGACTGAACGGTGAGGGCCAGAGACTGCGCCGCCACAGCCTCCCCGAGACCTAGGACGAGGGCCATGAAGACAGCCAGTACAACCTTCTGCTGCAGGGTCTGAGCAAAGGCGCCGGCCATCACCGCACAGAGGACACCTCCGGAGACAGTGGCCGCCAACCACGGGAAGCGGATGCCGAAAGCCTTAAGCGGAGAGGCATGCTGCAGTTCCTGAATGTGGATGCCGATCGACTGAAAGAGCTGGTCGTTGTTTCCACCGGTTCCGAGCTCCATCACCTCGTCGGTGAAGAGCCCCACGTCGATGATCCCACGGAGGCGCTTCTTCTCATCCACCACGGGAATGGCCAGGAATTTATGCATGATGAAGCATTCGCACGCCTCCATCAGTGTCGCGGTCTGGGGAAGAGAGAGCACCCTCTTCATCATCGCCTCACCCACGATGCGGTCGAGCGGTTCGGTGAGAAGCTTGCGGGCTGGGACCACACCCGAGAGACGCCCCTCCTCATCAACTACGTAGAAGTAGAAGATGCGCTCCTCCAATCCCGTAGATCGGATGAAATCAAGTGCCTCCCCGACGCTCTGACCGATGCGTAACGGCGGAGGCCCAAATCTGATGAAATCAGATACCGGCCTCTGCAGGTGCGAGTGATCGGCACCCGATCCGGCGACTGAATTCATTGGCACTCGCCGATCGGATCCCGGAAGACTGATTCAAGGAGCAGGGGCTCGCCCCCTACCCCTTGGCCTTCCTTGCTTTGGCCGACGGAGTGCCGCCCGTCACCTTGAAAGAGAGCTTCTCCCCGTCACGGGTCACCTGGACTTGATCGCCGGCCTTGAATGTTCCGCGCAAGATCTCCTCGGCCATCGGATCTTCGAGATAGCGTTCCACGGCGCGGCGCATCGGACGGGCTCCGTACGACGGATCATAGCCCTTCTCGATCAGGAGCTCATGCGCTGGGGCATCAAGGGTGAGTGTGATTTCGCGCTGCTTGATCCGCGCGATGACCTTGGCCACCTCAAGATCCACAATGCGGGTGAGCATCTCCTTGGAGAGGGTGTGGAAGACGATGATGTCATCCAACCGGTTCAGGAACTCCGGTTTGAAAACCTTCTTTGTCTCCTCAAGAATCTTATCGCTCATCGTAGCGTGGCCTTCATCCAGCGAGGGAGCACCGAAACCGAGCGAGGTCTGCTTCTTGATCAACTCAGCGCCGACGTTCGACGTGAGGATGATGATCGTGTTACGGAAATCGATCTTGCGCCCCAGACTGTCCGTGACGGTTCCCTCCTCCAGAATCTGGAGTAGGAGGTGCATGACGTCCGGGTGAGCTTTCTCGATCTCATCGAAGAGCACCACCGAGTAGGGACGCCTGCGAACGGCCTCGGAAAGTTGCCCTCCCTCTTCGTGACCGACATAACCCGGAGGAGAGCCGATGAGGCGGGAGGAGGTGAACTTCTCCATGTACTCCGACATGTCGATCTGGATGATGGCGTCGGGATCGCCGAACATGAACTCGGCCAGCGAGCGGGCGAGGAAGGTCTTGCCGACTCCTGTCGGGCCGAGAAAGACGAAGGAGCCGATCGGGCGACGCGGGTCCTTAAGATCGGCACGAGAGCGACGGAGCGCCTTGCTGATGGCGGTGACTGCCTCGTCCTGTCCGATGACGCGTTTCTTGAGTTCCTCCTCCATGGCGAGAAGCTTCTGGGTTTCCTTCTGCTCGATGCGTGTGAGAGGAACTCCTGTCCACTTGGAGAGGACATGCATGATCTCCTCCTCCCCGACGACAACTTCACGCTCATCGCGGTCCTTTCTCCAGGCTGCAAGCGCGGTCTCGAGGTCCTCCTTAGCTTTCTTCTCCGTGTCACGGAGAGCTGCAGCCTTTTCAAAATCCTGCGCCTTGATGGCGGCCTCTTTCTCCCCCCTGATCCGGTCGATTTCGGCTTCGAGATCCTTGGTAGAAGGAGGACGGGTCATCGCGCCGATGCGGGCACGGGAGCCGGCCTCATCCATGATGTCGATCGCCTTGTCGGGCAGGAACCGGCCGGTGAGATATCTGTCGGAGAGCTTGGCAGCAGCTTCCAGGGCGGCATCGGTAATGACCGCCTTGTGGTGCGCCTCGTACTTGGGGCGGAGTCCCTTGAGAATGAGGATGGTGTCATCGACGGAGGGGGCCTCGATCTTCACCGACTGGAAGCGGCGCTCCAGAGCGGAGTCCTTCTCGATGTGCTTACGGTATTCATTCAGTGTCGTGGCTCCGATACACTGGAGCTCACCGCGACTGAGGGCGGGCTTGATGATGTTGGAGGCGTCCATGGCACCCTCCGCCGAACCTGCTCCGACGATGGTATGAAGCTCGTCGATGAAGAGGATGATGTTCTTGTTCTTGCGGATCTCATCCATGACGGCCTTGATGCGCTCCTCGAACTGACCACGGTACTTCGTGCCGGCGACCATGAGCGCGAGATCGAGCGTGATGACCTTCTTGTCGGAGAGTAGTTCGGGGACGTTTCCGGAGACAATCTCTTGGGCGAGCCCCTCGGCAATCGCCGTCTTGCCGACGCCAGCCTCACCGATCAGGACGGGGTTGTTCTTGCTCCGGCGGCAGAGGATCTGGATGACACGTTCAATCTCATCGGCGCGTCCGATAACTGGATCGAGTTCCCCTTTTCGGGCGCTTTCCGTCAGGTCACGGCCAAAGGCCTTCAATGCGGGGGTCTTTGCTTCCTTGCGACCCGATGAAGCGCCGCCCGACGCAACACCTTCGGTCTCCTCACCCTCTTCACCTTCACCCCCCTCATCATCCTCGTCGGATGGGGTGAAGTTCGGGTCGAGTTCCTTGAGGACTTCGTTGCGCGTGCGCTCGAGATCGACTTCGAGATTCTTGAGCACCTGCGCGGCGACACCCTCGCCCTCGCGGAGCAGTCCGAGCAGGATGTGCTCGGTGCCGACGTAGGAATGCTGGAGTGCCTTGGCCTCCTTTCCGGCGAGGGCGAGCACCTTCTTCACGCGCGGCGTGTAGGGAATATTCCCCGACATCTTGTTCTCCTGTCCGGAGCCAACCTGTTTCTCGACCTCTTGGCGGACGGTCTCGAGATCGAGGCCCATCTTCTGGAGAACATTCACGGCAACTCCCTGGCCAAGCTTGATCAGACCGAGCAGCAGATGTTCCGTGCCGACATAATTATGGTTAAAGCGGTCTGCCTCCTTGCGGGAGAGTGCCAGAACCTGCTGAGCGCGCGGCGTGAAGTTATTCATCATGATTCCTCGCTGGTTGTCGTGTTGGATGTGGGAGGTGTGATCGGGATCTTCCCGATTTCCGGCTCTTGCATCTGCTTCAACTTTGCGCGGATTAGCGCGGCGCGCAAGGAATCGCGTTCCTCCGAGCCCAGTTTTACTGCCTGAAGGCCTTTTTGGAGATGGGCCGGCTGAGTCTCGATGAAGAGCTCATCAACCTGCAGGCGGCTCTGGGAGGGGAAAAGCCCGAGATCGACACCCATTTTGATGAAGGAAAGCAGGTTCAGGGCCTCCTTGGAGGTGATGGAGTGGGCATGGCAGAGGATGCCGTAGGCGCGGCCGATCTGGTCAAGCAAGGTCTCGGCGCGCTGCTGGAGCAGAATCTGACGTGCATTCTGCTCATGCTCCAGGATCTGATGGATGACCTTATTCAGCCGTCCGATGATCTCCTCCTCGGCTTCCCCGAGTGTGGTCTGGTTGGAGACCTGAAAAAGATTCCCCATCGCCTCGGTCCCCTCCCCGTGAAGGCCGCGGACGGCGAGGCCGATTTTGTTCACCGAATTGATGATCTTGTTCACCTGCTCCGACATGACGAGCCCCGGCAGGTGCAGCATGGCGCTAGCCCTCATCCCAGTGCCCACATTCGTCGGGCAGGCGGTGAGGTAGCCGAGGTCGTTGTGAAAGGCGAAATCAAGCGAGTCCTCCAGTTCCGTATCTGTCTGGTTGATCATGGCAAAGACCTCGTCCAGCTGGAGTCCGGCACGGATCGCCTGCATACGGAGGTGATCCTCCTCGTTGATCATGAAGCTGAGAGTCTGGGCCGTGTTCATCACAACGGCGCTTCCCGCCCCCTTGGCCGCATGCTCGCGGCTGATGAGGTGGCGCTCGACGAGCACCTGCTTTTCCAGAGGTGAGAGATCCTCAAGCTTTTCGGAGAAGGATTCCTTCATCTCGGGAAGCTGCTCCACGGCGCCACGGACTTCCTCGAGCACCGCAATACGCTCCGCCTTCTTGGCCCAGCCCGGGAAAGGCTTCCCCTTCAGGTTGCGGGCAAGGCGCACGCGGCTGCTGACCACGATCTGATCATGAGGGCCGGAGCCGCTGAGCCATTCCCCCGTGTTGGCGATGATCCCGGAAAGTTTCACGGTTTTTTGCGGGGCTTGGGAGCGGAGACAGCCTCCTCAGCCGCAGGGAGTGACTGCGGGAGCGATGTGATGCGATTCATCGGGACAGGCTCACCCGCAGCAGTTGATGACTCTTGCTCGGACTCCAATTCGAGAACGCGGATCTTGTCCCGGAGAGTTGCCGCTTCCTCAAACAGCTCCTCCTTCACAGCCTTCACCAGACCCGCCTGCAGCACGGCTAGCTCCTGACTCCGACGACGCGCTGAGGCCAACTTCGCGGGCACCTTTCCGGTGTGGACGCTTCCGCGGTGCATGTTCTTGAGCATCCCGGAGAGTCCCTCGGCAAAGGCGTCGTAACAGGCACTGCATCCCAAGCGACCAGTTTTCTTGAAATCAGCCTGGGAGAATCCGCACACCGGGCATCGGATTCCCACCGGATTCTTCTCGATCTCCTGCGCGGCTCCCAAGCCCAGCAGAAGATCCGCCAAGGCAAATCCGGTCGGGTCGTTGACTCCCTTCTCCTTGGAGCACCCCTCGCAGAGATTCACCTTCTGCATCTTTCCTTCCACGATCTGCGTGAGAAAGACGGTCGCCTCCTTGGATTTGCAGACATCACAGAACATGGGTGTGGGTGTAAAAAGGGTTGGTATCAATAGATCGGCGTGCCTTCGGTCTGTGTCAACTCGTGGAATCGGGCAATCAGGCGCTGAGTGACTGGGCCGGGCTTACCGTCGCCGATCGGACGCTTATCGAGCTCCACGGCGGGAATGATCTCGGCAGCGGTACCGGTCAGGAAGCATTCGGCGGCCGTGTAGATATCGTAGCGGGTCATCTGCGGCTCGGATACCTCAAGACCAAGCTCATCGGCGATCTGGATGGCCACAGCGCGAGTGACTCCGGCGAGCGCTCCAGAGGAGATCGGCGGGGTAGTGATTAATCCATCGGAGACAATAAAGATATTGTCGCCGGTGCACTCGGCAACGAGACCCTGCTCATTAAGCATCAGCCCCTCTCCGGCGCCGGCATGAGTGGCTTCGATCTTAGCCATGATATTGTTGAGGTAGTTGAGGGACTTCACCATCGGGCTTAACGCTCCGTGGGCAATGCGGCGCGTGGAGCAGGTCACAACCTTCAACCCCTTCTCATAGCTCTCGGCGGGATAAAGGGTGATCTTGGCAGCAATGATGATGACAGTCGGCTTCGGGCAATGCTCAGGGCTCAGGCCCAGATTCCCCTTGCCTCGGGTCACCACAAGGCGGATGTAGCCATCCTTCAGTTCATTACGGCGGATCGTTTCGAGCAGAGCCTCGGTCATCGCGGCACGATCCAGCGGGATAACCATCCAGATCGCAGCCGCTGACTTGTAGAGTCGGTCAATGTGCTCCTCCAGACGGAAGACCTTGCCGTTGTAGAATCGGATCCCCTCGAACACGCCGTCTCCATAGAGAAGGCCGTGATCGAAGACCGAGATCTTGGCCTCGGACTCGGGATAGAAAGTGCCGTCGATATATATCTGCATGACTAAAAGAGATTATGCGGCGGGGCAGCTCAGTGAAAAGTTGAATCGTTGAAGGGTTAAAAAAGGGGTCGGAGCTTGAGCCCAAATCGAGAGCCAAGGGGTCGTTCAGGTTTGATTGCCCGTCCGTTGCTAGGCAGCCGTTTTGGCAGGCCGCAGTGTTCAGTTTTTCCCGTTATCCTATCTCTCAAACATCGCCTCGATCGCCTTCGCGTACTTCTCCGCGATGACGTGGCGCTTGAGCTTGAAGGTCATGGTCAGCTCCTCCCCCACTTCAAACGGCTTCTCTAGCATCTCGACTGCGGCGATCCGCTCGAAGGGCTTGAAGCCAGCCGCGGCCCCAACCAGACGCCTGACCTCTCCGACGATCAGTTCCTTGGTCTCCGGTTTTGAAGCAAGGGTCTCCAGATCCGACATGGTAATCCCGGCGGTCGCAAAGCCCGTGAGCGAGGGAACCACCAGTAGTCCGAGATGCTTCTGGTCCTGACCCACGACCATGCATTGGTCGATCAGGGGTGACTCGAGCAACTTCGACTCGATCGGGAGCGGTTCCACATTCTCCCCGCCCAGCAGGACGATGGTCTCCTTGCATCGGCCGACGATCTTGATGCAGTCGTTGAAGGTCACGAGTCCTAGATCGCCGGTTGCCAGCCAACCGTCACGCAGCACCTGTGACGTCTTTTCGGGGTCCTTATGGTATCCCGACATCAACTGGGGGCCCCTGGCATGGATCTCTCCCCTCAAACCACGACCGAGATCACGACGGGAGGAATCCGGATAGAGGATGGCACTGGTGACAGGATCAATAATGCGAAGTTCCGTTCCCGGGAAAGCCGGGCCGACCGTTCCGATGACCAGACGATCCCATGTCCTCACGGCCAGCACCGTGCCCGACTCAGTGAGGCCGTATCCCTCGAGAACGGGAATCCCTATGTCGTTGAAGAACTCGTCGACATGGGGCGGAAGTGCCCCTCCCCCCGAGATCGTTCCGCGGAAGCACCCTCCGACAATGGCGCGGAGTTTCTTCAGCACGATCGCGTCCAGAAGCAGGAATGGGAGGATGAAAAGCAGCCATAAGGAGGCATGAAACGCCCCTAGCGCGAGCGAGACCGGAAGGGAACGCCCCGTGGGATCGACTTTCCTCCCCCACAGGAAATCCTCAGCCCTGCGAACGGCATGGGATGATAGTCGGGCCGAGTGAAAGAGCGCGCGACGGACCAGAGGAGCCTTTTGGATCGTGGAGAGGATCCTGTGGTGCAGCCCCTCCCAGAGTCGGGGGGCAGAGGCCATGATCGTTGGCCGCACCGACTTAAGATCATCACCCAGATGCCGCAGCGTCGTGTAGTAGGCGTGCAGACCACTTGCCACCGAGAGCATCTCGAATACCCTCTCGTAGATATGCCAGACGGGCAGAATCGAGAGCGTCCGATCTTTCGGTCCCAAGGCAAACGGAAGATTCTCTACCTGCGACATGATCGACGCATGGGAAAGCTGCACCCCCTTGGGGACCCCCGTGGTGCCCGAGGTGTAAATGATTGTGTAGAGATCCTCGGGACGCACTCCGGCGATCCGCTCCTCCACACGGCGATCTCCCTTCCCGCGCAACTCCTCACCGGCAATTTCCAGATCACGGAGCGCATGGACACCCTTGGCAACTGGGACACCCTCAGTCGATGTCATCAGGATGAAGTGACGCAGCCTCGGGAGGCGGTCGCGAACGGAGAGCACCTTTGCCAGGACGGTGGCATTCTCCACGAAGGCCACCTCCACATCCGCATGAGTGAGGATGTAGGCGATTTCCTCCCCAGTCACATCAGCTGCCCGGGGGACATCGGCGGCTCCGCAGAACTGCACGGTGGCATCCGCGAGGATCCACTCGAAACAGTTGTCGGAGAGGATCGCTAGATGCGTTCTAGCTTCAACCCCCAGCTCAATCAGCGCCGTGGCGAGAGCAATCGAACGGTCACGCCAGGCCCGGTAGCTAACGGAATAAAAAGTCCCGTCAGGTCGACGGGAGGAAAAGGCGGGGGAATCACCCCACCGATCCCCCGCCTCCGCAAAGAGGGAGGCGAGGTTCGGAGCGGAGATCCTGCCGGTCATTGATACCAACGAGGTATTATTGACCGACCGGAGAAATTAGAACGAGGCCGGCTCGGAAGGAGCGACGGGCGAGGAGTGGACCTCGGATGTCACTTCGGATCCGAAGTTTGAAGCAGCATGCGAAGCGGCAACCGGGGTGACTGCCTCCGGCACCACTCCTGTGGAAGCGACTCCCTCCGCGAGATAGAGTCCCTCTTCGGACTTGCGAACGCCGGCCAGCTTGCCGATGCGGACGTAGAGGGTCTGGCGCGGGTTCTTGGCTGTCCAGATGTAGTTATCATGTTCAAGACCGATGAGGATCTCGTTGACCTTCATGGGGCGACCATAGCGCTCGAGCACCTTCACAACGGCTGGGGCGAGAGGGCCTGATGGAGATGCGGGGCGTGGACGGCCCGCCAGCTTGGAAGGGCTGCGGGTACCATCAAGAGCGAGTTTCTTTCCAGAACCAGGAGGGCGGCCGCGACGACGAGGCGTTTTGGCAACTTCCAGAAGCTGGCTCTTCATGGTCTCGGTGGCAGGAGGAAGCTGAAGGGTCGCGCCGAGGAGTTCGTGCAACTTCTGCTGAAGACGCTCGATTTTGGCGGCAATCTTCATTGCTTTCTTCAGGGTAAGGGAGTCAGGGATGGTCATGGTAGGTGATAGGGTGGTTGCTAATTGTTATGCCGTACGGAAGGTGATGCGTGCCTTGGTCAGGTCATAAGGGGACATTTCAACGGTCACCTTGTCACCCGGTACAATTCGGATGAAATGCTTGCGCATTTTGCCTGAAATATGGGCCAGCACCACGTGGCCGTTGCCGAGTTCGACACGAAACATCGTGCCTGGGAGGACCTCGACGACAACGCCTTCGGTGGTAATTGCTTCTTCTTTAGCCATAAAGGTCAAAGTTAGTAGTTATTACCTCTATGACTGACAAGGAAAATCACTAAAAACACATCAAAAAAAGTGCCCATACGAGAAAGAACTTTAACTTTTGACGGCACTTGCCGCCCGGCAAGCCGTGCCGCCCCTTCAGGGCTACGACTACGTCGTAGTCTACCGCGTCGCCTCCCAGCGACTTGGTTCACTCTCCACTTTGTAACCTTTTAACTTTTCACTCGGATGGGGTAGTATCCGTTCTCCATGTCGGCCAAAAAAAACATCGTCTACTTCGATCTGGAAACCCAGCGCACCGCCAACGACGTGGGGGGCTGGGACAAGAAAGCCGACATGGGAGTTTCCGTGGGTGTCACCTACAGCTCGGCGACGGAGACTTATGAGATCTTCACCGAGAAGCGCATTGGGGATCTTATCGAGCAACTTGGCCGCGCGGATCTCGTCGTCGGTTATAATAACCGCCGCTTCGACTACGAAGTCCTCATGGGCTACACCATTCTGGATCTGCCCCACCACCTGCCGACACTCGATCTTCTGGAGGTCGTTGAGAAGGCCGCAGGTCACAGGCTCTCCCTCGATTCGATCGCCCAGGCCACCCTTGGGGTGGGAAAGATCGCCGAAGGCCTTGATGCCATCCGCTGGTGGCGCGAGGGTAAGATGATGGAGATCGCGAAATACTGCTGTTTTGACGTGAAGGTAACGAAGCTCGTCCACGAGTACGCCATCCAGCACGGAGAACTCCATTACACGGACCGCTTCTCCCGCAAGCAGACACTCAAGATCGAACTGCCATGATCCAGCCGCTCGATACCTCCCGCAACAGCTGGCGACTACTCTGGCTCGATCTGGAAGAACCGGTTCCGAAAACCTCCATTGCTGCCACTGTTGGCGGAGAGATGGAATCCGTAGGCGAGTATTATCTGCCAACCTGCCTCCTCATCACCACTGCGGCAGGCAAGCCGATCTGCCCTCCCGAGATTTTGGAGGAACTGGATCAATCGCGCGCCGAACAACTCCTAGGCCGCCTCTTCGAGGAACATGGTACACCCGACCGTCTCACCATTGCCGAGAGCGACGACTGGGACACCGAGGCATGGCGCAGCTTTGCTCTGGATTGCAGTATCGAGATCGCCTTCGGTGCCTTCCCCTCGTCCAAACCAGGAGAGCTACTGCAGGTCGCCCGCAAGCTCTCCCAGCGATTGCAGGGGGAGGGATTTCACTCACCGAGCGCGGTGGCGCTTGGTCTCGTCGCCACCTCGCGCCGCCTCCGCTCTCCGGGCAAAAAGGCAGCCCACCTACGCAAGGCGATCGAGCAGGATGCCGAGTGCGCCGTGGCGAGGGTCGAGCTTGCGGATTCTGATTATCAGGCCGCCCGCTGGAGCGAGTGCCGCAGAGGATATCAGGAAGTGGTGGAGCGCGAGGAGCGCAGGTTGCGCGGCGAGACTCCCGAGTGGTGGGGCGACACCGAGACACGCCCCTACCTTCGCGCCCTATACGGAAGAGCCATGACTGAGTGGCATCAGGGCCGATTTTCAGAAACGGCCAAGGATCTTCAGCGCCTCCTAGGCCTCAATCCCTCCGACAACCAGGGCGTCCGTTTCCTGATCCCACTGGTCCACCTTCTCGGTGATGATGACCCAAAGGCACTGAAATCCCTCTCTGAGTATGACCTCAACTATCCCGATGACTCTCGTGAACCGGCCCTTCTCTTCGGGAAGGGCCTGGCGCTCTGGCGAGCGGGTGACGAGGTTGGAGCCCAGGAGGCCTACCAGGCCGCCATGCTCAAGAATCTCTACATCGCTCCCCTCCTTCTGGATCTCCACACACCGCCGGAAGAAATCTGGCATCCCAATGATCGCTCCGAGATCGGCTACGCGCAGGACTTCATGCAGTCCTACGCCATCCTCTGGGACAGGGATCCGGCTGGGCTCCGCTTCCTGAGGGAAAGCGTCGCAGGGATCTGGCAGGTGCTGGAGCGTGTGATCTCGCTTCGTCAACAGATGAGCGAATGGCAAGACCAGCGCTACGACCGCAACTTCAAGGCCCGCTGGAAAGAAATGACCGACCTAGACGAATCACTTACGGGGGGTCCTGAAAGATAACCGGATATCCGAGCCTTTAATCCGAACTCCGAAGATGAAAGAGATGAGTTGGCGTAAGATGGTGGCCGATAGGAGTTGCGGAGATTTCGAGGGCGTATCGATTGATACAGGCGAGGATCGACAAGACTTCTTTGCGGGCAGTAGATTGTGTCAAATCGCTCTCCTCAACTTCGGAGTTCGGGTTTAATCCGCTTCAATAACGGAAGCTCGGTTTTGCGGGATTGGCAGGCTCTTGCGACGAAGGCTTCTGAGCAGCTGGTTGTGTGGAGGAAGGGGTCGGACTGATCGACTCGTTGGATACATAGCCGTTCTGCCCATCATAGATTCGTACGAAGCTGAATCCCAACTCCTTACGGAGAACCTCCACCTCGTCTCCCTTCGTGAGCGAGAGGTCGGGGCCACCACCCTGCGCCGGACCATTGTGGTAGAAAGGGGTGCGCTCCACCACCACGACCATCTTGGGACTATTGGTGGAGTTATACTCAATCGAACTGCAGGCCGTTACAAGCAACGTCAGGCAAATCACGAAAGATGGAAGGAGGAGGGGCATAACTAATTCAGGGTATGCGTATGATGCAAAATGTCGAAGGTGCCAAGCGATAATTTATGAATTTTTCCTGCATTCATCCAACGCGACGCGCTGGGTTGAAATCCCGACCTCTGGACTCAGTGACTTATACTATCTTTCATCATTAATGAGGCTTTCTCTATGAGAGATGGCATCAGTCGATTTCCCCGCGCCGGATAGTCCTGTCAGCCAAACAATCATGAATAAGAATGCACTGATTGCGTAAATCTGAGCCAGTCTGAAACGCAGGAGACTCCATCGAAAACTCATCGCTGCTCCTCCAAGACCTTCTCGTAGAGCGCCTCGATACGCCTCACAAGCCCTCGGATCTCATAGCGCTCTAGGATTGTTGACCGGGCATTGCCCCCAAGCTTCCGGGCCAACCCCGCCTCTTCTAGCACTCTCTCTAGCGCCGAGACAAAACCCTGCGCCTCGCGCGCAGGCACCAGAAGGGCATCTCTTTCATTTTTGCAAACTTCAGCAATTCCATCCACAGAGGAGGCCACCACAGAAAGACCACAGGACATCGCCTCAAGGAGAGTCATCGGCGTTCCCTCAAAATCCGAGGTCATCAGCAGCATATCAAGGGCGTGATAAAGACTGACCCGATCAGAGACATGCCCGAGAAAGCGGACGTGATCGCCGAGGCCTAGGGTGAAAGCCTTTGCTTTCAGCTCCTCCTCCTGCGGCCCAGTTC
>CANIBV010000012.1 GCA_947466005.1 Spartobacteria bacterium
GCAACACCGCTAGAGTAAGAGAACCCTTCGATATCAATGAAAGTGGTGCCGTTATTGGCAGTGAGCGCGTTGGTCGAAGATGTGGTGAACTGTGTGATTCCTGCCAGATTCTGACCGCGGATCACTCCAGAGAAAGTGCCGCTATTGCCGAAAAAAGTTCCGTTACCGAAAGGATTGCCGTTTTTGTTGGAACCTCCAGCGTGAAGCGATGGAACTAAGGCCAGCACAGAGCCAAGAAGGAGAAGGGCCAGGAAGGGAATTCTGGGGAGAGTCATAGAATTGAATGTTCTTTTCAACAGCCCTCTGTTGTCAACCCGATTCGTTCTGAATCATAGCCATACCAGCCTGAAATCGATCTCCACACCGGGGGGGCGGAGCGTACCATCACAATCTTCCGACCCATTCAATTTCCCCTGCTCTCGTCTTCTCGACGCTTGTCTCTCGATTTGGTCTTGTAGTCCTTCAGCCCTCCCCTTCATCCCTCTAAATCTGCAGTTCCTGATTTCCTGATTTCCATATTAGACTCTTCGGCTGATGTCCACCCGACTCTCCGATTACCAGTACGAACTCCCTCCGGAGTTGATCGCTGATCGTCCGACAGAGAGACGGGAGCAGTCCCGGATGCTGGTGCTGGATCGGATTGCAGGAACGATCACCCATCGACATTTCACAGACTTCCCCTCATTCCTCTCCCCTGCGGATCTGGTGGTCCTCAATGACAGCAGGGTGATCCCAGCCCGTCTCCATGACGTCACCGGGAAGGTCGAGATGCTGCTGCTCGAGCAACGCGGAGCCCTGCACTGGACGGCCATGGTCCGACCCGGCAAGAAGATGCGGCTCGGCGTCTCCGTGGAGGTGGCGGGTACGATGGCCACGGTGAGGCAGGTCCTCGAGGATGGAACACGCCTGCTGGAGTTCGACTCCCCTCCCGATCTCGATCGCTTCGGTGAGATGCCGATCCCTCCCTACTTCCATCGTCCTGCCGATGAGATGGACAAGCAGCGCTACCAGACGGTCTATGCCCAGGATCCGGGCTCGGTGGCGGCTCCGACGGCAGGACTCCATTTCACGCAGGAAATCCTCGCCTCCCTCCCCCATGCCTTTGTCACGCTGCATGTCGGGGCCGGAACCTTCCACCCGGTTAAAACCGAAGATCTCTCCGAGCACCGGATGCACCGGGAGCACTACACCCTTCAGCAGGAAACTGCTCAGCGGATCAATGAGACCAAAGCTTCGGGGGGACGGATCATTGCCGTGGGCACCACGACGACCCGGGTGCTCGAATCCCAACCCAAATCCCCAGGTGACTTCCTCGGAGGAGTCAGTCGCTCAACTGACATCTTCATCAGGCCCCCTTACGAGTTCCAACGGGTCGATGCCCTGCTCACCAACTTCCATCTACCTGGATCGACACTCCTGATGCTCATCAGCGCCTTTGCGGGGCGCGACCTGATCATGGCGGCCTACGCGGAGGCCATCAGCGAGAAGTACCGATTCTTCAGCTACGGTGACTGCATGCTGATTGTGTGATCCTTCGGATTGCAGGAAGAATATAGCTCACGCGGAGGCGCGGAGATCGCGGAGGAACTGAAGAGGAGGTCATCCGGAGGAATAAGCCCTTTCGCAGAACTATCCGATTTTCTATCTTTCAGATCCAAAAAATTTCCCCCTCCGCGATCTCCGCGTCTCCGCGTGAAACTTTACTCAATCACTCGGTTTTTCCTTCAGCCTTTAGCCTTCAGCCTTCAGTCTTTCCTCCATGCCTTTGCTGACGATTTCCGAACTCAAGAAAGCCACCCGGGAGCACTCTCCTCAGGAGGCCTCAGTCCATGCCCAGATCGAGAAGATCACGCGCAAGGATGCAACCAACGGCAAGCCATTCTACGAGGTCGTCTTCCGCGACGGATCGGAAAGCATGACCCTGCGCGCATGGGCCGACACGGCGGCCTTTGAAGCAAGCGCCTCGTTACAGGCCGGCAACTTTGTTTCGCTAGAGGGTGCCTTCAGCCACACGGCCGCTTTCGGAATGGATGCAAGGGGATGGGAAATGAGCCTTCTGCAGGATGCGGCAGTCGATGCACTCCTGGAAGGATCAGCCCCGCGTAGGGAACTGCTCGAGCGCGCCTACTGCTCCATCACAGATGCGGTCGGGAGCCTGCAGGATCCGCGTATCAAGGCCCTCTGCGATCAGTTTCTGACACACCACGGAGCCCGCTTCCGCAGGGCTGCCGCCGCACGTGGAAATCATCATGCACGGCGTGGCGGACTGCTGGAGCACACCTCCCGGATGATGGAATCAGCCCTCGCTCTCTGCGAGGTCTATCCCGAGCTGAATCGCGATCTGGTGATTGCCGGTGTCCTCTTCCACGACACGGGGAAGCTCTGGGAAACATGCCCGCCGGAGCGGGGATTCGGGATCGAGTCAGAACTGCGCGGCGACCTCCTTGGCCATCTCTCCATCGGGATCGAGCTGGTCAATGCGCTCTGGCGCGATCTCTCCAACGACAAGGAGGTGTGGGAAGGTCTCTCCCCCTCCTCGGAAGATGTGCGCCTGCACATCCTCCACCTGGTTGCCTCCCACCATGGGCAGCTTGAGTTCGGCTCCCCGATCCTGCCCAAGACACCCGAGGCGGCACTCCTTCACTTTGTCGACAATATCGATGCCCGGATGGAAATGTTCTTTGCAGCGTATGAGGCGGGCGCTTCAGCGCAGAAGGGCTCCCGGGACTGGGTCCGCCCCCTCGGCGTGGCTCCCGTAACTCCACTCCCCGCAGTCCAGCAGATCACCCCTCGTCACGAGGAAGCCCTGCCAGAGAGCGACCTCCTTCTTTAGCCTTGCCAGAGAACGATTAAAAAAGGCATTTTCTTAATCCCAGTGAAGAAGCTCCCCCTGATCCTGATTACTCTTTTGACAACCCTTGTGCTCGCAGGAGCACCATCCCTCTTTGCCGACATCCAGGCTCCCCCTCAGTCGGATCAGGGTCCAACCCGCAAGTTGGGTCGCGGCATCGGCAACATGCTCTACGGTTCCACGGAAATTTTTGACTCCATGTCGGATGTGAACTACGCGGAGGGAAACTCCGCCGCTTTCAGCTACGGTCTCGTTCGTGGGCTTGGCCGGACCTTTGCCCGTCTGGGCTACGGAGCCTTCGAGACGATTACCTTCCCCTTCCCGACAAACCACGGCACCTACAAGCCCCCTTACAACAACAACATTCAGTGGTTGAACTCGGGGTACTCGGAGTTCCCTCCCGAGGTGGGATTCGAGACGAAGTACGACTACTCCCGCCAGTACAGCAGCCAGAGTTGGTAGATTTGTCGCCCTGCGTCAAATCTACAGCAGTTTAGGCTGTAGGCTTTTAGACTGTTAGGTCAGAGGGATCACGGAATCCATTTTACTCTGAATCATTCCTGAGTTGGCTTGCCTGGCCGTTGCTTCGCATCCGTTACGGCAGGTTTGACGGCACTTGCCTCCCAGCAAGCGGTGCCGCCCCGTTGGGGCTACCTTCGGTAGTCTTCCGCGCCACTTCCCAGTGGCTTGGTTCATCCTTCCCAATCCCCCTCCGACTCAGGTTTCAGCTTTCAAGTTTCATCCTTCAAGTTTTTCATCCTTCTCCACCGCGTTGTGCACGCGGTAGCCAGAGACAAACTCGCGGCGAAACTCGGCGAAGTTGCCATCCAGAATGGACTCTCTGATTTTCCTCATGAGGGAGAGATAAAAGTGGAGGTTGTGCAGGGTGACCAGCCTCAGGCCGAGGATCTCCTCGGCCTTGACCAAGTGACGCAGGTAGGCCCGTGAGAACGTCGTGCAGGCTGGGCAGGTGCACCCCTCCTCGATCGGTCCCGGATCGCGTGTGAAGGGCGCGTTCTTGAGATTCAGGGTTCCCTTGGCAGTGAAGGCCGTCCCATTGCGCGCAATCCGTGTGGGCAGGACGCAATCGAACATGTCGACACCGCGGGCGACCATTTCTACCAACTGCGGAGGCGTCCCGAGACCCATCGCATAGCGTGGGGAAGCCTCAGGGAGGAAAGGGACACTCGACTCCACCGCCTTCATCATCTCGGGTTCTGGTTCTCCGACGCTGACGCCACCCACCGCGTAGCCATCGAAGCCGATCTCGACCAGGGATCGCGCTGAACGTTCGCGGAGATCCCCAAAGGAGCTGCCTTGAACGATACCGAAGAGAAGGGGTCTCCCCTCCTCGGGTTGAGTCCTCCACCACTCGCGAGAGCGCTTCTCCCAGCGTGTGGTCAGGGCGAGACTCTTCTCGGCCTCCTCGTAGGTGCAGGGGAAGGGCGGGCACTCGTCAAAGGCCATCACCACATCGCTCCCGAGATCACGCTGGATCTGCATCGAGGTCTCGGGGCCGATGAAGGTCGGCGTGCCATCGAGATGATTCTGGAAGTGCACCCCCTCCTCTGTGATGCGGCGCAACTTGGAGAGGGAAAAGACCTGAAAGCCACCGCTGTCCGTGAGGATCGAGCGATCCCAACCCATGAAGCGGTGCAGTCCTCCCAACTCCTCGATCACCTTTTCACCCGGACGCACATGGAGGTGGTAGGTATTACTCAGGATGATGCGGGCGCCCATGGTGCGAAGCTCGTCCGGGGAGACGGCCTTTACCGTGGCCTGAGTGCCGACCGGCATGAAGACTGGCGTCTCAACATCACCGCGGCGCGTATGGAGGAGGCCTGCGCGAGCCTTGCTGGAGGAATCGGTCTTGAGAAGGGTGAAGGGAGAAGAAGAACTCACAGAAATGAATAAGGAAAGAGGCGGTTAGACTGTTAGGCTGAAGACTGAAGGTTTTTGTGGAGATGGGGGGGAATACGCGGAGAAAACTCCCTGCCCAACGGATATACCCGTTTCTTCCCCTTCATCGCTGTGAATCAAATCAGTTCTTGATGCGATTCATTGAGCAGGCAAGCAATTCCAGATTAATCATCAGTCCCTCTCAGCTCCTGAACCCCGATTCCAGATCCCAGACGGTCTTTCCCCCGACGATGGTGACAAGAGCCCGCCCGCGAAGTGACATCCCGTGGAACGGGCTGTTCCTGGAAAGAGAGGCGGAGTCATTCTTGTCGTAGGTCCATGCGTGTCCAGGATCGAGGATCGTGATGTCTGCCGGAGCCCCGTTTGAGAGGGTGCCGCGGTCCAGACGAAGCAGTTTGGCGGGATTAATGGTCAGCAAAGCGATGATCTCAGGGAGAGAGAGAGCCTTGCGCTGATGGAGAAGGATCTCCAGAAATACAGCCAACTCGGTCTCAAGACCCAGCATGCCGAAGGGGGCCTGATCCAACTCCACCTCTTTCTCGTAGGGAGCGTGCGGGGCATGATCGCTGGCCAGGATGGTGATGGTTCCGTCAGCAATGCCGGCAATGATCTCGTCGATGTCGGCGGGAGTGCGTAGCGGGGGGTTGACCTTGAAGTTGGAATCGAAGGTCTTCAGCCCCTCGTCGGTGAGGGAGATGTGATGAGGACAAGCCTCGGCAGTGATCGGAACACCTCGGCGCCGGGCCTCACGCAGCAGTCGGACGCTGCGGGCCGAACTGATGTGCTGGCAATGAATTGGGTGACCTGTTTCCTCGGCTAGGAGGATGTTGCGGGAGACGATGAGGTCTTCGGCAAGGGAGGGCCAACCGGGGAGTCCAAGCCGAGTGCTCCACTCCCCCTCGTTCATGACGCCGTCGGCGCTGAGTGTCGCCTCCTGACAGTGATCCATCAACGGCAGTCCGAACTGCTTGGCATACTCGACAGCGCGTCGCATCACGCCGTGGTTCTGGACGCAGCGGCCATCATCGGTAAGCGCCACGACGCCGGCTGCGGCAAGGGCACCAATCGGGGCCATCTCTTCGCCACCCAACCCGCGTGTGATCGCACCGGTGCAAAAAACATTCACGCAGGCAGTGGCAGCCGCCCGTTCCTGAATCCACGCGATTGTGGCGGTACTGTCCGCCACGGGAGATGTGTTAGGCATGCAGACCACGGTGGTGAATCCACCGGCAGCGGCGCACCGGGATCCGGTGGCGATCGTCTCCTTATGCGACTGACCGGGCTCACGGAAGTGGACATGGATGTCGATGAGACCGGGAGTGACCACCTTGCCCGAGGCATCGATGAGCTCCGCATGGTCGGGCTTCTCCTCGACAATGATGCCGTCCGTGACGAAAAGGTCGCGGACTTCATCCACCCCGTTGGCGGGGTCGATCACGCGGCCTCCTTTGATGTGCATTGAAGTGGTCATGGTGATTAGCTGTTGGCGTCGGGCTTGGAGAGCGGGGCCCCGCCGGAGCAGAGGTAGAGAACGGCCATCCGGACGGCGAGTCCGTTGGTCACCTGATCCAGAATCACACTCCCTCGGCCATCGGCCACATCGCTGTCGATCTCGACGCCTCGGTTCATTGGGCCCGGGTGCATGATGAGGCACTCTTCCTTGAGTCGCTCCGCACGCTTGCGGGTGAGTCCGAATCGGGCCGTGTATTCACCGACCCCTGGAAAATATTCCTTCCTCTGACGCTCATGCTGGATGCGGAGGAGATTAATCACGTCGGACTGCTCCAGCACTTCATCGATACTGTGGGAGATCCGGACGCCCAGAGAGGAAAAGGAGGCGGGAACCAGCGTGGGAGGACCGACCAGCGTCACCTCCGCACCCAGCTTGGTGAGAAGTTGGATATTGGAGCGGGCCACCCGGCTGAAGAGGATGTCACCGACGATCGCCACCTTCACTCCCTCGATCCGGCCAAGCTTCTCACGGATGGTGAAGGCATCCAGAAGTCCCTGCGTCGGGTGCTCGTGGGCGCCGTCTCCGGCATTGATCACGGAGGCGTTCAGGCGATCGGCAAGGAAGCGTGCGCTACCCGCAGACTTGTGGCGGATGACGATGAGATCGGCCCTCAGTGCCTCGAGATTTCGGGCCGTATCCAAGAGAGTCTCACCCTTCTCAAGGCTGGAGGCCGAGGCGGAGATATTCACCACGTCGGCGCTCAGGCGCATCGCCGCCAGTTCAAAGGAAATTCGCGTGCGGGTACTCGGCTCGATAAAGAAGTTCACCAAAGTCTTCCCCCGGAGAGCGGGAACCTTCTTGAGGTTGCGCTCCCCCACCCCCTTGAAGGCCGTGGCTGTGTGAAGAATCGTCAGTAACTCCTCGGCGCTATGGTCCGCTAGGGCGCAGAGGTCCTTATGCTTCCAAGAGTAAGGTGTCGTTGTCATGCGATTGGGTTGGCAGGGTGGATCAGCGTGACCGAGTCGGGCACGCCGTCCAGCTCTTCGAAGCGTACCCTGACTCGATCGTCAAAGGCCGTGGGGACATTCTTGCCGACAAAGTCTGCCCTGATCGGAAGCTCGCGGTGCCCCCTGTCGACGAGCGCCGCCAGCTGGATCCGCGAAGGGCGTCCGAAGGAGGCAATGGCGTCCATGGCGGCCCGGCAGCTCCGACCGGTGTAGAGGACATCATCGATGAGAACAAGCGGGCGCCCGTCCAGATCAAGGGGGAGTTCGGTCAGTTCCAACATGCTGACCCTGGTGCGTGTGGCCAGATCATCCCGGTGCATGGAGACATCGACAACGCCCAAGGTCGGAGAAACACCTTCGATCTCTGCAATGTGGGTGACGATGCGCTGGGCAACGATCTTCCCCCTCGTCGGGATCCCCGCGATCACCAGACGACCGAGATCATGATTCTGCTCGATGATCTCATGAGCGATGCGGCGGATCGCTTTCCGAATTGCCTCGGAATCCATCACGAGCGTGGCTTCCTCAGTCTGAGATGACCGGGGAGGCTCGGAGGGATTGTTTTTTGGGTCGGTTTCTTTTTGCATTCTCCTAGTCCTTAGTGGCCTCTCGGGACCCCTTTAAAGGATGGAAATCGGACATTAGCCCATTAACTTTGTGGCCGCCCTAGAATGACGCCACGGGGTGCGATGCTTGAGCATCCAGTCTAACAAAGCCCGTTCAAATCCGATATCACGACCCTGCTTCTCGCTCTCAAACCACTTGTGGCGGAGGATCTCCTCACGCTCTGCCAAGAACTCACGATAGAGTGTCGAGTTCTTTAGCAGATCACCGGCATCAGTGGATGCGAATGAACGAGTCATTGTTCACAACTTAACAAAAAACGTAGAGCGAGTCAATCCTTGAAGCAGTCAACCAACAGCCCAACAGCTTGTCCCCTACTCCATCTTCGTCCGCCGGCAACCCTGGTAGGTAAGGAGGACTCCGACGCCGATATGGATGAGCAGCACCCAGAGGCAGAGCGACGCGGCGGAAAGACCAGTCTGGATCACCATGCCGACAATATCGTAGTACCGCTCGCCGCGGAGTGACTGAAGGATGCCCGACCAACTCCAGTAAGCGGCAATAAAGGGACGAGCCAAGGGCCCGAGCCATGAGGGAAGGGCGATCACCGCCCCGGAGAGCGGAAGCTGAAATCCGACCAGATAGATCGAGGCAAGGGAGGCCTGCTCCGCGGAGGGCATGTAACTGGAGATGGCCAGACAGACGGAGGTCATCGCCGCATTCACCAGGAAGAGGAAGAGCAACTGCTGGGAAAGATCCCCGGGGAAGGCACAGGTGAAATGGATGAAGAGACCCATCCAGAGAGACTGAACCGCCGAGAGGATGCCAAGAAAGAGCACCTTGCTCGCAACATAGGCAACGATACTCAGTCCCGAGAGCTTTTCCTTCTCAAAGATCTGCCGCTCACCGGCAATCTCGCGCCCCGAGTTATTGGCCCCCATGAGCGTGAGGAGGATCACCTCAAACATCACAATGCCCGAAACGAGGCTGCCGACCTTGCTTGCCTGGATAAGGAAGTCCCTCGCCTCGGTGAGCTGCTGGATGACATTCAGATCGAGCCCCATGCTGAGATTACGGATCTGAGGCAGTCCGTTCCATCCGAAGAGAGCCACGAGGCAGGGGAAGCCGAAAACAAGCCCTGCCTGCAACCAGAGCTGGGCATGGCTGCGGAAGAAGATCTTCATGCGACGCTCCACCAGGGTGGCAAATTGGGCGAGCATTCCTGGATTGGAGGCATCTTCACTGCCGTCAGAATCTTTATTGCCTGAGTCCCTTGATGGGATCCTGCAGCCGCACTCCTTGCAAAAGCGGATCCCTTCTGGGCACTCAGCACGGCATTCGGGACAGAGAACCTTTGCTGCCGAAGGCGTCTCAAGGGGCAACTCCCGGGCGCCTTCGCCATGGAGGAAGGAGGCGCCGTGCTTCCGCCAGGAGGCCTGCCATCCCTCGGGATCACGGCTCTCCAACTGCTTGTAGACTTCACCGGGATGATCGATTCGAAAGTAGTGGGCGAGATCCTGGGGGTTCCCCGCATAGGCGAGCACTCCCTTGTAAAGGACGACAATGGCGTCGTAGGAGGAGAGATGCTTCAGGCTGTGGGTCACTGAGATCACAAGACGATTCCCATCCCGAGCGACCTTGTGCAGGAGCGAGACAATCTCGTCCTCGGACTGAGGATCCAGGCCGCTCGTCACCTCGTCGCAAAGCAGGATTGGAGGACTGCTCACGAGCTCCATGGCCAGGGCAAGGCGGCGCTTTTGACCTCCAGAGAGGACTTTCACCATCCGCTCACGGAACTCCTCCATGCCCACCTCGCCGAGAAGACGCGTGACCATTGCCTCGCGATCTGTTGCCGAGAGACCGGCCACACGGAGGCGAGCTGAATAATCGATGCACTCTTCGACGCTGAGATCCTCGTGCGCGATACTAAACTGCGGCACGTAGCCGAACTCCGAGGGCTTGAAATCCTCTTCGGCCAGATTACGCCCGTCCCAATGGATGGCTCCCTCCTCCTCCCCGGAGGCGATGCCTGCGATCATCTTGAGGAGAGTGCTCTTGCCACAGCCGGAGGGACCGATCACCGCCACAAACTCCCCCCTTCGGAAGTTTGCTGAAATCCGAGAAAGCAACTGGGGCGAATCCTCGTCAGTGCCGACACGGAGGGAAAGCTGTTCGAGGGAGAGCATTGCCAGTAAAAGTAGCCCCTTTCGTCTTCATTGTGCAATTTCCACTTTTATCCGCAGGCGCTTCATCGGATTCACTCTTAAGGCGCTGCAGCATCCCCCTTCAGCAAACCTTGCCTGTCGGACCCACTTCTTTAAGATTCCTCCCATGAATTATGCGATTCTGGGTGGAGGAAGGATGGGGAGCGCCCTGGTCAGGGGAATGATTGCCTCCGGTATCACGACGGGAGATCGGGTCACCATTTCCTCACGTACCGTGGAGTCGGCTCAGAAATCTGCGGTAGCCCTCGGTGCCAATGCCGCCACATCCAATGCCGACGCCCTGCGTCTTGCGGAGGTGGTCTTTCTCTGCGTGAAGCCAGCCCAGTCGCTGGAGGTCGTTTCCTCCCTCACCCGGGAGCTCTCCGGGAAACTTCTCATCTCCATCGTCGCCGGCATCCGCTCCGCCGATCTTCTCGCAGCAGCCGACGGGGGGATCCGTGTGATCCGCTCGATACCCAATACGGCCGTCCGGCTACGCAAAGGAGTGACGGCCATCGCGCCAGACTCATCCTCCACTGCTGAGGACCTTGAGATTGCACGGCAGATCTTCTCCTCGGTGGGAACGACTTTTGAGGTGAGCGAGGGGGAGCTTGATATTGTCACGGCCGTCAGCGGGAGCGGTCCGGCCTTTGCCCTTCTGATGCTCGAGGCACTCGCCCAGGGAGGAATCGATGGGGGACTGGATGCGGCGATCGCCAAGAGCTTCGCTGCGGGAGCCCTCTCGGCTGCAGCTGCGCTCGTCCAGGAGACGGGTGAAACTCCACTCGCCCTGCGGGCCGAAATCACCAGCCCCGGCGGAACCACCCAAGCGGGACTGGGCGTTCTGGAGGAATCCAACTTCACCGGGATCGTCCGCGGAGCGGTCAGAGCAGCTCGCGATCGTTCCATCGAACTTTCCTCGAAGAGTCCCAAGGCATGAGTTGGACCATCGGCAGAATGGGCAGCCATACCGCCGCCGTCATGGCTTTGCTGCTAGTCCCTCTCACGCTCTGGACCGCCTCGACATCGGCCCAGACCACGACCTCGTCCCGGCAGGAAGAGGCCCGGAAGTTCGCCGCCCAAGCGGAGAAGGCCTTTGCCTCAGGAAACCTCAAGCTCGCGGAATCCCTCTATAAAAAGTCTCTGGAGGCAGCGCCGGAAAACGCCTCCCTTCTCGTCAGCCTCGCTGCGGTGGAGACCCGCCTCGGGAATCTCGAGGCCTCCCAGGTGCTGCTACGTCAGGCACTGCGCATTGATCTCAACAACGGGCCGGCATGGATGCTTCTCGGGATGAATGCCCTTGAGCTGAAGCAGGATGACGAAGCCTTTGCCGATCTTGTGCAAGCAACTCTCCGAGATGAGCAGAACCCCCGCGCCCATAATTACCTCGGGATGGCTGCTGGTCGGAAAGGGTGGACCGAGGCCTCCGAGCAGGAGCTCCGTCGCGCCGTGGAACTTGACCAACGCTACGCAGATGCGAACTTCAACTTGGCTGTTCTTTATCTCCGACGCACACCTCCCCTGATCGAACTTGCCCGTCGCCACTACCAGCGGGCCATCGATCTGGGAACTCCCCGTGATCCGGCGATCGAGAAACTGATCACCGCCCCGGTTGCCAAGACCATTTCTGAACTTCCAGCATCTGCACCACTACCCTAAACCTAAGACTTTCTCTTTAAGCCAATTCTCGGAACATACTTTTGATTCCCATGCACGGCCCACGACTCCTTCCCTTACTTTCCGGATTGCTCCTGGGCTCCTTGGCTCCAGGACTCTGCATCAAAGGACTTCATGCAGCGCCTCCCCCACCCGATGTGAAGGGGGCCTCGGTCGTCGTCATCGACGCAACATCCGGTGAGGTGCTCTACGAGCACAACCCTAATGAGAAGCGCCCGGTTGCCAGCACCCAGAAGCTGCTCACCTCGTTGATTGTCGCCGAAAAAGGAGACATGGAGAAAGAGGTGCTCATCGAGCCGATCGATGAAAACGCGGAGCCGACCACGCTGCAGCTCAAGCCTGGAACTTCGTACAAGCGAGGGGAACTTCTCACTGCTCTCTTGGTCAAAAGTGCGAATGATGTCGCCAGGGCCCTTGCCCGTGATACAGGGGGCTCCCTGGAGGATTTTGCCGCCATGATGAATCAGAGGGCAACATCCCTCGGTGCGACCTCCTCTCATTTTGTCAACCCCAACGGCCTTCCGGTAGATGACCAGTACTCGACCGCTGCAGATATGTCGAAAATCGCGCAGGCCGCCTACGCAAACCCGACTCTCCGTCCCATCATGGCGACTAAGTATCTTTCCTTCCGCTATGCCGACGGCCATGTCCATATGCTTCGGAACACCAACCAGACCATGCGTGAGAACTGGTTCTGCACTGGAATGAAGACCGGCTACACCGAGAAGGCAAAACACTGCCTTGTCAGCAGCGGCTCTCATGAAGGGCGTCAGGTCATCTCCGTCATTCTCGGGAGCAGCAAGGACAGGGTATTCAGCGACTCGGCACGCCTTCTCCGCTGGGCTCTCGGTCTTCCCCAGGAGAGTAAAACCGCCACCGTTCCTGCGACTCGAAAATCCGCCAAGAAAGCCCCGGCAACCAAAAAGCACCGCCAAAAGAGCCACTCCTCGACGCAGGCTGACTCATGAGTAGGAGCTATCAGCTCCATCCCTCACCGGCATCGGCCTCTGGAATCGATTTTTCCAAGGCGCTGAACGAGCAGCAGCTTGCCGCGGTCACCTCCCCCGCCGGAGCACATCTGGTCATCGCCGGCGCTGGCAGCGGAAAGACCCGCACCCTCACCTACCGCGTCGGTTGGCTCCTTGAACAAGGTTACCGGCCCGGGGAGATTCTCCTACTGACCTTCACCAACAAGGCGGCCCGCGAGATGCTGGAGCGGGTCAATGCCCTCCTTCCCGGAGCCGCAGACGGACTCTGGAGCGGGACCTTCCACTCGATCGGTCACAGAATCCTGCGACGCCATTCCCATGCTGTGGGATTCTCGGAAGGCTTCACCATTATGGACCGAGAGGATCAGGAGGAACTCCTGGAGTCGGTCGTCGCCAGACTAGGATTCCGCGCCAGTGACAAGCGCTTCCCGAAGGGACAGGTCCTGGCCGAACTGATCAGCCTCGGGTGCAACACGGGCGAGACACTTCGCACCCTGCTGGCACGGCGTTACCGCTACTTCATCGACCTGGAGGATCAGATCGCGCAGGTCGCCACCGCCTACGAAGGCCGCAAGAAGGAGGTCAACGCCCTCGACTTTGATGACCTTCTCTCCAAGACCCACGAACTCCTCCTGACTAATCCGGAGATTGCCGTCACGTACCAACGGCGCTTCCGCGCGATCCTAGTCGACGAGTATCAGGACACGAACCGTCTTCAGGCCGGACTCATCGACACCTTGGCTGCCATGCACAAGCACATCATGGTCGTCGGAGACGATGCCCAGTCGATCTATTCCTGGCGCGGCGCTGACTTTGCCAATATTCTGGAGTTCCCGAAGCGCTACCCCGATTCCGTCGTTCACCGGATCGAGACAAACTACCGGAGCGTTCCCCAGGTGCTGGAGCTTGCGAACGCCTCCATCCTGAACAACCCCCGCCAGTTCCCGAAGGAACTCCGTGCCGTGCGTAAACCAGCTATCACCAAGCCGGCGCTTGTACCATTGGCCACCAACAACGAGCAGGCCTCCTTCATCGCCCAGCGTGTGCTGGAATTACATGACGAGGGCATCGACTTCCGCGAGATCGCCGTCCTCTACCGTGCACACTACCACTCGATGGAGATCCAGTTGGAGTTCACCCGGCGCGGCATTCCCTTCGGGATCACCAGCGGACTGCGTTTCTTCGAGCAGGCCCATATCAAGGATGTGGCGGCATTCCTCAAGTTTGCCATCAATCCGAACGACGAGGTCGCCTTCAAGCGCATGGTGCGGCTTCTTCCCGGCATCGGAAATAAGACGGCCGAGACTCTTTGGCAGCAGGCCATGAAACTCCTGGAGGGAGGACGGAGTTTTTCTCTGCTTGATAAAGGGTGCAAGCCCCCCTCCAAGGCCCAGGGTGCCTGGAATCAACTGGTGACGACCCTGACCGAACTGGCCCCCAAAGGAGAGCCTGCCCCTCCATCCGACATGATCACTTCGGTCATGAAGTCGCTCTACGATGATTACATGCAGGCCAAGTTCGCCAACTACGAGGCCCGCCGAGACGACCTGAATACTCTCGCCAACTACGCGAAGCAGTTCGACCGGACTGATGAGTTTCTCGCCCAGTTGACACTCCTTGGCGGTACGGAGACCAGCGAGGTGACGGGACGTGATGACGAGGAGGACCGAGTCTGCCTCTCCAGCATCCATCAAGCCAAGGGACTCGAATGGCAGGTTGTCTTCCTAGCATGGCTTACCGAAGGAATGTTTCCGGGAACACGCTCGATGGAGGATGAGAATGCCCTCGAGGAAGAGCGCCGCCTCTTCTATGTCGGCGTCACCAGGTGCAAGGATGAGCTCTACCTCACCTATCCCGAACTGCGACTCAATGCCGCCTACGGCGAGGCATTTCAGCGCCCCTCACGCTTTCTGGAGGAACTTCCAGAAAACCTCACCGAGCGTTGGGAAGTCGCGCGAGCGATGAGCCGCTTCACTCCGGAGGGAGACCGTGAGAAGCAACGGCACCAACGCAGGGAGTTTGACCCCGCAGACGAGTCTCAGGAGATCCCCTGGGAGGACTAGAGCGTTTTTGATTTATCCTGACGCACTCAAGAAGGAAAATATTTCAGGAGGGGAATGATGTGAGAGAATGAATATAGAACTCAGGAAAAAGCCGCTGAAATAAATTCACCAATGTGGCATCGTGGTGGGATACCAACTTTACCAAACTGAGCTGGGTAGGGAATCTGCCAATGCAACACCACTTGCAGAGCCTTTTTTTGGATCAACCTGGCGTGGACTCTCCCACTGCCTTCTTCTGACACTCCTTTCCTGACTTCCTGAGTTCCATATTGATCATTGCAGTCCATTATTCAACGACTGACTAAACAGAAGATGCTCTAAAGCTTCCTCAAGCCTGGCCTGCCGCCTGACCTGAGCCCTCGACGGCTTTCTCGATGGAAAGTAACCACTGGTGAAGCCAGTAGAGCAGGGAGGCAATAAGAAACCCGAACCACATCGCCTCGATGATCGAGAAGATCTGATGAACGCTCTGCATCGGCCCGGGAAGCATTCCCATAGGAATCATGAAGGAAACAGTGAACTGCGCGCATCCCGGCTTGATCCCGGGGAAAGAGTACCCCAGATAGACAATCACAGCCATGATGCAGCAGACCACAATCATGTAGAAAGCCACATTGTTCGTGGATGCCGACATGACGGAGAGAGTGGCCAATGCTACGGTGCTTCCCATTAAGGCACCCGCCAGTCGCACCCTCAACACCGGCCCTGTAGAAGAGAGCAAAGCGATCGCCCAAGGAATTCCTCCCATGATGGCAAACACACTGTTATCAGGCACAATGGTATGACCTCCCACCAGGCAGAATGCACCGACAACCCCCAGGAAGAAGGTGTCGCGTCCAGTGAAATTCACCGGTGAGGGAAGCTGGGGGCGGAATCCCTTTCTCAGGGGGATGATGTAGAAGGCGGCTGCTGCGGCAAAGATCCCGATCGTAACAGCCAATGTCCGGTAAAACCCTCCAATGATGGGAGCCGACTCGGCAATCTCTCCAGAAATAAGAGATCCACTCAGGCCATAGACCAGGAGCGTCATCGTCGCGGCATCACGGCTTCGGGAAGCCAGAGCCATCGTGGTGAAGATAAGGAGGAGATAGGCGGGGACGTAGAGCCAGGGGGCATCGAGGAACACAGCCTCCACGACGCTTCCCATAGCGCCGGTAATCCAGACGAGCAGCAGTCTCTGGCGCATCGCTCTCCTTCGGAAGGAGGGAAGGTTGACGAGCAGGGAGACGGCAAGCATTGCCCTGAAGGAATGCGGGTATTTCAGCGTCAGGATGGCAAGTAGCGCCAGCGCAACCCCCAAGGCCATTCTGCACGCAGGGCGCCAAGCGTCACTCATTGAGTGGGATCCGCCCCGCGCTGCCCAACGGGGAAACAAATTCAGCATCCTGTACCTGCTGTAGACGTTGGATGACCTGCATCCCCTCCTCGATATTGCTGAAGGTATGCACGATCACAGAGGCCGTCCCCCCCATCCGGAAGGAATGACCTTCCGGTTCGTCCAGCACGATGCGCACCGGGTAACGCTGGGCCAGAAGGATGAAGTCGATGGTCGGGGCGACCCGTGACAAGAGCCCCTCCCCTCCGGGAGCATTGTTTGAAGGGGTGTTCAGAGAAACGATAGCCTTCGGTACCCCTTGGACAATGCCTCGGAGCTTTTTTCCCGATTCGGCCATCAGGTAGACATCGGCACTCATGCCAGGACGCATCCTCTTCAGGTCGGTTTCCCGGAAGTTCGCCAGGACGTACCAGATCTTCTTGTCGACAAGGGAAAAGATCTGTTCGCCCACGGCGGCGTAGGCACCCGGCGTGATCTGGAGGTTGGTCACGTACCCGTCGCAGGTGGCGTAGACCTTGCAGTAGGAGAGCTTCAGTTCGGAATCCCTCAGAGCCGCCTGCGCCGCAACGCGACGGACGTTCACCTGACCCTGATCGCCAAGAAGGTTACGGGCCCGCTCAAGGGCAGCCTTGTCCTGGGACACCTTGTCGGTGGCGGTGATCGCCTCCGTCTGGGCAAGTTGGTTCTTATCAACCGTGACGTAGAGGTTGCCGACAAGAGCCTGCACCCGCTTCGCGTAGTCAACCGCATAGGCAGCCTTGGCCTGGCTTTGCTTGAGTTGCGCCTCTGCGGCGTCGATCTGGTCTTTGTAGGCTTGAATCTCGAGTTCCGTGAGAGCCAGTTGCGCCTTCGCTTTCTCGGCCTCGGCAGCGTAAGGCCGGGAATCGATTTCAAAAAGCAGGTCCCCCTTGTGGACCAGTTGATTGTCCTTCACATGGATGCCCGTGATCGAACCACCCACCTGAGGGGCTACCCCGATCACATTGGCGCGCACCTGCGCGTCTTCTGTGCGTGGATTCTTGGAGATATTCCGGTCGACCAGCCATGCCAAATACGCCGCCGAAATGAAGCTCGCAAGGGAAATCAAAATCCCAAGAGTCCTGCGAAACGATTGGCTGCTGGGTTTGGGGTCACTCATTGGACGGCGAAAAAGAGAAGCCAAAGAATGCAGGTCAGTGAGGTAATCAGGGCCGCGTACACGAGAGGCAAAGGGACGAGGTACGGTAGCAATCCCCACTTTAGGAACACCAAGTGTAATCCCCAAAAAAGGAGCAACCCGCCGAGAGTGCAGGCCAACCATGCGGGAAAATAGGCGCCGGCAATGTTGAGTTGTGGGTCACAACCAGTCATCGTCAGGATGACAACGAGAGCCAGAAGAGAGATCCACCGTGACATCCCCCAACACTAGAAGAGCCATGAGAAGCGCGGCAACGCTATTTGCCGTGTTGGGATCCCTTTTCACACTGGAGGCAAAGGAGAACGATTCTCCCGGTTCGACGGTCACCAGAGGACTGATCGTAAAGAAGGCCTATCCGCTCACTGACACGGCTGTTTCCTTTGACCCTACCCGATCCTACGAACTTGCCCCGTTGATCGAACTCTCTCTGGCGAATAATCCCTACACCCGCTCCGCTTGGTTCAACGCCCTTGCTTCAGCCGCTGCAGTCGGCGAGTCCAAGGCCCCCTACTATCCCCAACTCAGTTTTCGTGCAGCGGGCGGCTATAGTCAGGCGTATAATCCGATCCAGACGGGTCCTGAAGCATACCAGCGAGTCAACATCAATCCCGGCCTGCAACTCGAGTATCTCCTTCTGGACTTCGGACGCAGGGCAGCCGATGTCCGCCGTACTGTGGCACTTCTCGAGGGGGCAAACCTCACCTTCAGTCGACGTGTTCAGACCACCGTCTTTGCCGTCCAGCAATCGTACTTTGCACACACGGCGGCACTCTCCCAACGCGAGGCCACCAAAGCGAACCTTGAATTCACCCGAACCCTTCTCTCCATGGTCGAGGCACAGGTGGCCAACGGCCTCGGTACCAAACCCGAACTGGATGGAGCTCGTAAGATCTTCTCCCAGGCCGAATTCGATCTGGCTGCAGCCGATAGAAACGTCGAAGTCACTTTGGGAAACCTCCGTGTGGCAACGGGTCTGGAAGCGAATGCCCCGCTGAAAGTCACCTTGGAATCAAAGGATAAAGGCCCCCTTGAAGGTCTCTCGGGAAAGGTGGACCAGCTCATTGATACCGCAGTGGCCAATCGTCCCGATCTCGCCGCACGCGTAGCCGACATTCAGGCCAGCAGGGCTGCAACCGAGCGCGCCAAGGCGGACTTCCTTCCCAAAGTCTCGCTGCAAGGCGCCTGGAACAACGAAACCTACGGCTACAGGGGTCAGCAAAATGGTGTGAACGGAAGCTTCAACGGCACGTACAACAACGCCGGTGGCTTTGCCGTGATGAGCTGGGATCTCTTCGATGGCTTCGAGCGCGTCGAGCGGGTGAAGAAACGTCAGGCTCAGGAGTCGGAGGCCCGCGCCAACGCCGAGGCCACCAGACTCGAGACAACCCGTGATGTCTGGACCAGCTATAACGACTCACTCAAGGCCCGCAAGCGCGTCACCTACGCACTCTCCCTTGTCACCTCGGCCAACGAGAACTTCAACGCCGCTCAGGCAGCCTTCCAAAACGGCCTAGCCACGATCACCGAACTGATCTCCAGCCAGAGTGCTCTCGCTGCGGCGCGCTTCGAGCAGGCAGGTGCCCAGGCCGACTATCTCACAAGCCTCGCTTCCCTCTCACTTTCCATGGGCCAGTTCTCCCCCCCTGCGGGAACCAAACTAAAACCTGCCACCTTGTAGCTCTGAAGGAATACTGTTTCAGCTTTTGGTTGCCCTTAAAGTACTACCCAAGCCTTCCTATGCCTAGACGGAGCCGAGTATCAGGCACGAATTGATCCCTCCGAAGCCGAAGGAATTGGAGAGGATTTTTCTGGGGCGGGCTTGGCGGCCATGATTTGGAATGACATCAAGAGCGCAGTCGGGATCGGGTGTGTCGTAGTGCAACGTCGGTGGAAGGTACCCCTCGGTCATGGCCAAGCAGCAGATCACGGCTTCTAATGCTCCCGTAGCGCCAAGAGGATGGGCCGTGTAGGCCTTGGTGCCGCTGACTGGGATCGAGGCGGCGCTAGCACCGAAGACGTCATGGATGCAGTGGGCCTCGTTGCTGTCATTCACCTTGGTCGAGCTGCCATGGGCATTGATGTATCCGATCTCATAGGGGTTCGTCCTTGCATCGGCCAGGGCATCCCGCATCGCGCGCTTCGTCGGCCCACCGTCTGGGTGGGGTGAGGTCATGTGATGAGCGTCGTTGTTGTGGGAGAATCCGAGAACCTCGGCGTAGATGCGGGCACCGCGCGCCTTCGCGTGCCCATATTCTTCAACGACGAGCGATGCAGCACCCTCACCCATGACGAAGCCGTCGCGGTTGAGGTCAAAGGGACGGCAGGAACGTGGCGGTTCCGCCTCGCTCATCGTCCGTATGTTGGCGAAGGCACCGTAAGTAAGCGGGCTCAGCGGGGCTTCCGAAGCCCCCGCGATCATCACGTCGGCAATCCCGTCTCGGATGTACCGGAGTGCCTCCCCGAGAGCTACTGTTCCGCTTGCACAGCTGTTTGAGTTGGTGGTGCCGACTCCCTGGAAGCCGCAGGTGATGGCGATATTGGAGTGAGCGGAACCGCCGAAGACTTGAAGCGCAAGCAGCGGGCTGACGGCCTTGAATCCACCCTTCACGAAGGCGTCGTGCTCTTTCTCAGCATTGGAGATGCCGCCGAGCGCCGTTCCAAAACTGACTCCCCGGCGTGGATCGGGGGATTCGGGACCGTAGGTGAGGCCGCTGTCCTCCAGAGCAAGGAGGGCGCTTGAAACGGCGAACTGCGCGTAGCGGTCGAGACGGCGAAGCAACTTGGAAGGGAAGAAGCGCAGAGGATCGTAGTCGTTCACCTCTCCGGCCGAGCGGGCCTCAAGCCCCCCGAGATCGAATCGGGTCAGCGGCGCAATGCCAGTCTTCTCGGAGAGGATGCCGTTCCAGAAATCCACGCGCCCCATTCCGATGCAACTGATCGGCCCGACTCCGGTGATGACGGCGCGCCGTGTTGTCTCTGATGAACTCATGAGTGCCCCTTGTTGGATTCCAACAGTTTTTTGAAACCAGAGAGTGTGCGCGGCGCCACCCATCCGATCATGAACTCACCGATGACAGGGTTGGCGACGGGCGCCAGAAGCGGCCACCGGAAGGAAAGCTCATGATCGATCGTGACATGCACTCCCCCGGGACGTTGCTCATAGATCCAGCGGACTTCCATCCCCTTGGTAAACGCAGTGAGGTGACGGAACCAAAGCTCGGGCTTGGTGGGATCTCTACGGTACTCGGAGATCCATTTGATCGGGATCGAGCCTCGCAGGGCAGCCATCTGAACGATCCCGCTGTCAGGGCCACCTTCGATCCACCTGACCCACCGGTAGTGGGGCAAGTAAGCCGGCCAGCGCGTTAGATCGGAGGTCATGGCGAAGACCTCGGACATCGGGGCATTGATGAGAATGGAAGATTCCGTGTGCATGAGTTCTCAATACTTGCCGCTTGGTTGCTTGGCTATCCGGCTGTTCTCCGATCACGGAGGTAGTGGAGGATGGCATTCCCCGAGCCTTTATCTTTCCATTGTACTTCCCCTTTTACTTTTTTTAGGGATTTTAAGCGGAAGCGGCGCTCCCCGTCCTTAGGGAGAAAGCCGTCGGGATGCCCGGTGAGCGTCATCGCCTTGGAGCCACCCTGAATCAGGGGTGCAATGGTCACGTGAAGTTCCTCGACGGCATCGGCTGCGAGGAGCGGTTTCAAGAGCGAAGGTTCCCCTTCGCAGAGGAGGAGCTTCACCCCCCAGACCGAACGGAGCATTCCCAGCAACGCCTCCGTCGGAATTTTCCCTCCGGGAAATTCCACGACCCTGACAAACGGAGGAAGCTGCCGGAAGATGCGGTCAGATATTTCCTTGCCCGTGCAGAGAAGAAGCAGACTCCCGGAATTGGCGTGGAGTTTCCCCATGGATTTGGGTGCGAAGTTTCCGCGCTCATTCACGATGATGCGGATGGCAACGGGTGACTTCCCTCCGGTGAATCCCATCATGACACCCCTCATGAGGAGGGGATCCCCGGACCGCGGGAGCGTGGAGCGAGTCACAACTCTCCCATCCAGGGTCATCGTGACACTCACGATCACCCGCGGAAAATCCTTGGAGTGCCGCGACTTTTTCATGACTGGAGTTAGTCCGCGATGGATCCCTTGATCAGGCTCTCTCCTCATCCTCAATATGATGCTCGATGGTGTCGATTTCACCCTCCATCCCTGCAAGTGAGGGGATAGCCCCGCTACTTGGACGATAGAGCATGCTCACCACACCGCCCAAGAGTCCCCAGAGGACGCAGAGGGCAAATCCCGTAATGGAGATCAGGACGGCCAGCTCCTCAGGAGTGCCGTAAAGGGAGTTGAGCATTCTCTTGAAAAGCTCCTCTCTCACCCCGATGCCCGCCACGCTGATCGGGAGGGAGCTGATCGTGTTCACAATTGGGATCACCGAAGTCATGGCGGCTGCACCGGGATTCCCCTTGAAGGCAAAGGCCGCGAAGATCCCCGTGCCGAAGATGAAGAGATTGAGCGGCAGAGAGATGGTGATGGCGGCAACGACCACCTTCCAGTCGCGGGCATAGACGGAGAAGGCTCGGGCAATCTCGAGGATAGCTGCGTGACCGGGCATCTTTTCAGGAAGCCTTTTTGCGAGATGGAAGCGGTCGATGAATACGGCACTGAGGACCAGTCCGATAAAGCCTCCGAAGATGATCCCCACAGTCACCAGAAAGGCGCGCACCAGCGGAAGCTCCATCAGGGTCTCGCGGAAGCAGAGAAAGACTACGAGCGAGACTAGGATCAAGGCAAACATCCCGGTGATCCGGTCGACCACAACGCTCAGAAAGACGGCGCTCTTGGACTTGGGAGCTTCCCGTACTGCGTAGAAGACCTTCACCAGATCACCACCCGTGCCTCCTGGGAGGAAGAGGTTGTAGAACATCCCGATCATCACAAGTTGCCAGACACGGAATAATCCTAGGTGGATCCCTTGCACCTTCATCAGCAGTTGCCAGCGGAAAGCACCGCAGACAAGAACCAGACCGAAGCAGAGGAAACCGGGGATCAGCCAGAGGGGATCGGCCTTCCCTAGGGCTTGGACCATCTGGGCACGCTTGGAGGAATCATGGAAGATCCACCAGAGGAGTCCAAGGGTGACGACTACCTGCAGGAGAGTGAGGAGGATTTTTTTTAGATTCATGGTTGAACGAGGGCTTCCCACCGGGCAACCGAGGCCAGAATGGCATCCGGCTTTGCCTTGGGAGAAAGCTCCAGTGTGTAACAGAGGGAGGATGGCAGAAGAGGAACGAGGCGGTCGAAAGGAATCTCTCCCTCAAAGGGAATGAGATGATCCTCGTCGGGCCACTTGGCATCCTGAAGATGGGCACCCACGGCAAAGGGAGCGATCTCAGCAATCCACTGGGCATGGTCGAGTAGGCCAAGGTTATCCCTCAGTTGGGCATGACCGAAGTCATGCCAGTAGCGGAGGTGAGGCGAATCGAAATGCTCCAGCAGGGCGATCAGCTCCCTCTCGGTCGGAATCGCCTCGAAGTCACTGCGGTTTTCCACAACAAGGGTGAGGTCCATCTTGGAGGCCTCCTCGACAAGCGTCTCAAGAACGCGGGTCACACGGTCAAGAAAGACCCGTGCATGCTTCTCTCGCTTCTGCACGGCGGCCAGCTTGGCGCGGCAATAGTCCCGCTCGGTGACACCCTTTTTCCTGAGCTCATTAATCAGAAAATCCGTCATTCCGCGCAGCGGGATGATGCGTCCAAGATGGAGGACCACATGGCGTGCGCCGAATTCACGAGCCGTCACCATCGTCTCACGCGTCAGCCTGAGGGCACGTTCCCGTTCGTGTGGACGGTGAGAGGTGAACTCATAGCAATCAGGGTTGTCATGCAGGACCTCCATCGGCATCGGGCAGAAATTATGGACACTGGTAACACTGAACCCTCCTTTGCCTTTCGCGTAGGCCTCACGGATTCCGTGCAGCTGGGAAACCGAAAGCCCATGCCCGAGCTCAATCTGAATGAACCCCATGTCCTGGATCTCACGGATGATTGCCGCGCCGTCGTGCTGACGTCTGGCATTCCAGTTAGTGGAGAAAGAGAGCATGGAAAAAAACGCTGTGAATAACCTCATCCCTTTCTATGGAACTCAGCAAAGCAGGAACAGGAGGAAAGATCCGAAGGGAGTTTTAAAGGAGCCCTTACTCTCACAGCATTAAAATCTTGGCCCGGTACCTTGGGAGAGATTTTTGGGCA
>CANIBV010000013.1 GCA_947466005.1 Spartobacteria bacterium
CATCCGAGGTTTAGGAATACCTGGTCTGTGATAGATCCGCAGGCGGGTCAATTAGAGCCCCTTAATCATTCATCACTGATTTCACTCAAAAAGCTCCTGTTGCAGTTTTTCCTCCAACTCGCTGTTCTCTTCCTCAAACCTCACACCTATTCCCAACAACCGGATGGGGAGATCTTTTCTCCCAAAGGCCTCGGTGAGCAGGGTCTGGTAGATCTCGACCGAGGGCTCGTTGCATAGGCGCTCCCTGGTGGTCCGGGTAAAGTCGGCAAACTTCACTTTCACGAAGGCTTTGCGTATTTTTCTCTCCGGGGCTTTTTGGTTCAACTCCTCGAGTAGTTCCGCGGAGAGGTCGGTGATGGCGCCTTGGCACTGCTCTAGGGAAACAAGGTTGTCGCTGAAGGTGGTCTCATTGCTCAGGGATTTGCTAATGCGATGGGGCTGAACCTCCCGGTCATCCTCTCCCCGGCAGAGGTGATAAAGCTCCTCTCCCCATTTTCCAAACTGCAGAACTATTTCCGGTAAGGTCATTTTCTGGAGATCAGCACAGGTCAGGATGCCGCGCTCTGCAAAACGCTCGGCACTCTTGGGGCCGATGCCCCAGATCTTACGGACTGGGAGTGAGGCCATGAATTTCTGAACCTGCTCCGGCAGGATCGCGAACTGGCCGTTGGGCTTGCGCCAGTCGCTGGCTATCTTGGCTAGCATCTTGTTAGGGGCGATGCCGGCCGAGGCGGTCAGACACGTTTCCTCCAGGATCCGGGCGCGGATTTCCTTGGCAATGTCCCAGGCATAGCGTCCCTGCTCCGATAAGGCGCTCACATCGAGATAGGCCTCGTCCAGAGAGAGAGGCTCCATCAGGAGTGTGTAGTCGCGGAAGATCTTCCGGATCTGCTGGGAGGCGGCGCGGTAGAGCTCAAACCGAAGGGGCAGAAAGACCAGCTGAGGGCAGCGTTCTCGCGCCATGAATCCCGGCATGGCCGAGCGGATCCCGAACTTACGTGCCTCATAGTTACAGGTCGTGACCACCCCCCGGTGGCTACCTCCACCAACAGCGATGGGATGTCCCGTGAGCTCCGGCCGCTCACGCGTCTCTACGGCAGCATAGAAACAATCCATGTCGATGTGGACGATTTTTCGCATGATGATTAGATTGCCCTGTATCCGTTCTGAGCCGAGGCTAACAACATTGATTTTACTAGGAAGAGAAGAGCTGCATTATTCTTTTAAAAAAAGTCAATAGTTTAAATGTTACAATTATGTAACAAATTGCTTTCCTTGTAGTGTCCTTGATTTCATGATCCGAGTCATGGAAGCAAACCAGTGTCCATTCCGTTACGAAAAGTTGGCACCGCCTCAACTGGTAACAGGTTATGAGCCTATTCCGGAAAACTTCCCGACTAGGATGGCCTTGGTCAAGGTTATCTGTATCGGCGTCGGGATCACGGTTTCCCAGTATGCATTCATGGTGCTGCTTATAGCCAAACCCTGGCACTGACGGGAACAATCCAAGTAAATCACCGGGTGTTCCTGCGGGGGCGGATAATTGAAGTTGCCGGGCTGGCCCCCCGGACCATTCTGAGGCATGATGGGCGTGATGATTCTTTCCCCCTATGAGTGGATGATCCCTGCACTGAAGGACTCGGTGAACGTGATCCGCGAGTCTGACCGCAAGAGCAGTATCATTCCCCTCTTTGCGGATCCGGATGCCGTCCAGCGACTGGTTTCTGACTGATACGCTACTAGTGGGTGCCCAACCGGTGACTGGTCATGTGGGTATCACCGGCAAGCTCTGCGACTGGGAGATGGCCCGGGATCTGGTGAATCAAAGTCATATACCGGTGATTCCCGCCGGGGGCCTCTCTCCGGAGAATGTTGCCGAAGGGCTGAGGTTCACACAACCTGACGGTGCCGACACCTGCACGGCCACCAACCTGCTCGACGAGTCTGGGAAGCCGATAGGATTCCGTAAGGATCTGGAGAAGGTGAGGAGGTTTGTCTAATTCTGCCGAATGCTCTAAGAAATCCAAAACTGCCCTACTTTCCGCCACTGCGGCGATTAGGCCGTGGACGCTTAGCTGGAGCCGCAGGTGAGTCACCCTTGGACTTGGCTGAACTAGCCGGTTCCTCAGACTGCTCGTGACGATTATCGATTTCTGAATCCCCCCGATCTTCACTATAGGAAGGGGACGGAACCTGTCTCTCATGCTCCTCGAAATCGTTGTGAGAGTGATCCTGCGCGCGATTTGGCTGATGGTTCTCCTGCTGGCGTCCCCGCTGTTGGCGATCGTCGCGTCGTCCACTCCCACCCCCACCTTGCTGATTCTGCTGACGCTGTCCCTGCTGCTGGGGCTGAGGGTTGCGTTCCTGCTGGGCACGCTTTTGCAGGGCTGAAGTGAGCTCCTTCAGTGAAGCGACAAGATGGACGCCAAGGTCACCCTCGGGTTCGTGGGCCTTTGCGATCGACTCGGCCACTCCCTCGACGGCGCCCGTGAGGCTCTCGAGGGTCGATTGGATGGATTTGAGACTTAGAGCAATGCTCTTGAGGAATTCTGTATTGGGGTCTGTTTCTGGAGCGCTCATCAATTTGAGTGGTGATCTGTGGAATCTGTATCCAGGCCAGAGTGGGCGCAGGAAGAGGGATGGTTGGCGAGAGATTTATGGGGCCTGTGGACTCCGCGTTGCAGTTCGGGAAGGGCTTCTTTGCGGCGTGCCGTGAGGCCTTTCATCCAGAGAAGAAGAGCCTGCCAGTGAATGCCAAAAATGACCTGCAGTGTCAGGAACGGGTATTTGAGCGAAAAGAGCAGGAGATTCTGATCGGTGAGGGGGACTCTGACCCCCGTGAGAACACTGATCAGCTCGCGCTCTTCGCCATGGTAGTCATCGATGAGGACCTGAAGGTGCTGGCCTGGGAGTTGAAAACGGAACTCAAACTCTAGATCGAGGTCTGAAAAGGGGGAGACATAGAAGTGCTTCACCACGCGACTCAAGAAGGTCCCGTCTGCCTGGAGAGGTACCAGATACGGTTTCCATTCCCCGAAGGTATTCCCAACCTCGACCACCGAGGTAAGAGGGGCACCTGCTGTGTCGAAGCAGTAGTAGATCGAGACGGGATTGAAAATATAACCGGCGATCCTGGGCAGTGTAAGGAGTTGGATCTTTCCGACGGGTGTCGTGATCTCCTGCGCTGCGAGATAACAGATGATGTTTTCCCTCGCTGATGCTGCATCAACTGCGTGACTGATGTGATCGCTCTCCCGGAAGCTGTAGAGGCCGGGCCGGTTGACCTTCAGCAGGAAGAGGGAGCGGTCAATAGTCTCCAACTCGTCGAGGTCGATCAGCAGGTAGAAGACCCTATAAAGGAATTCATGCTCTTTCGGTGCCAGTCGCCGGTGAAAAACCGTGCACTCGTAAAGGCATGAGCTAAGAGGGGAAGGCATGGGGAAATCTTATATGGAACTCAGGAATCTTGGGCTGATTCTCGAAGAAATCGTGGAGCGATGATCTAGGCGCTACTCGGGGGAAGCACTTTCAAGAATAGAAGACTTGGAACGACCTCTTTTCTTGAGTTCATGAGTTCCAGATTAATTCTTTTTGAAAAATTGGATTACGGCCTTCGCCGCGTTGAATCCCGCCATGCAGGCATCCTCATGGAAACCGTAGCGGAAGTAGCTTCCGCAGAAGAAGAGACGTCCTGCGTGATTGAGCTTCGGAAGTTTTCGCTGGGCTCGTATGGCCGCCAACGTGAAGACGGGATGCTTGTAGGTCGTCTGGTAAAGAATGCTTGAGGGCGCGATCCGGTCGTCGCTGTTTAAAGAGACGAAGTAATCCCGCTTCTGGGAGACGCCCTGCAGGGCATTCATCCAATAATGAGTCGAGGCGCGACGGTGATCGTACCGCTCCCCAGTGGCTTTCTGATGAGCGTCAGGACACTGCTCGACACGGAAATTCCAGGAGGCCCATGCCCGCCGGCACTTAGGCATCACCGAGGAATCTGTGTGGAGGGAGGCTTCGTTGTGTTGGTAGTGGAAGGCCGAGAGCAGTCGCTGTTGATCCTCCGTGGGATGAGTCAGGAGCCTCATGCTCTGATCGGCGTGAGAGGCCAGGATGACCGCATCGAAGCGCTCGCGGACTCCCGATGCCGTAGTGACCCAGGCGCCATCTTCCTTTTCTTCCACGGAAATGACGGGATCTCCGAGGCGAGGCTGGCCCAAAGTCTTCAGCATCTTTTCCACATAAGTGCGGGCGCCACCATCCACCGTGAACCAGGGATGGTGGGTGGTGATTCCGAGGAATCCGTGGTTATGAAAGAAGTGCAGCAGCGTCGAGGCCGGGAAGTCGAGAATACGGCCAGGTTCTGTGGACCAGACGGCGGAACTCATCGGAACCAGATAGAGATCGAGGAAATCGTTGCCGAAACCGTGTCTTTTGCAGAATTTGGCCAGATCCTCGCTATCGAAATCCGCTTTCTCTTTCGAGGAGTTATTCTCGGCCTCATCGCGCAGCCACTTTCTACCGACACGGAAGAAGCGCATGATCTCGGCGATCAGCATGAGGAAGCGGAAGTTGCCGAGATTCCGACGCTGGGCGAAGAGCTTGTTGAGCCCCATCCCGTTGTACTCGAGGCCGCTTGCAACATGCTGTACGCTCAAGGACATCTCGCTCGGCTTGATAGCGATGCCGAGTTCAGAAAAGAGACGGCAGAGATGGGGATAGGTGACCTTGTTGAAGACGATGAATCCCGTGTCGATCGGGATCTCTAGCCCATCCTCCTCCACGGTCACGGTGTTCGTATGGCCTCCGGGTCGCTTCTCCGACTCGAAGAGAACTAGCTCCGCGATGTCGCGCAGTTCCCAAGCGCAGGAGAGGCCTGAAACCCCCGTGCCGATAATGGCAATGCGGGGGCGATCTTTATTTTCCATGAGCCAGCATGTTCTCCTGCTTGTAGACACTTTCCGGCACACGCTTGAGATTGCTGATCACGCCCAGCAAGGCTAGCAGGCGCAGGGCATAGTAGGTGGGGTCGATCTCCCACCAGTAGAATCCCTGCCGTGCCGAGGACTGGTAGCGGTGGTGGTTGTTATGCCAGCCCTCGCCAAGGGTGATGATGGCGAGCAAGAAACTATTGCGGCTATCGTCGCCGGTGTCATAGCGGGGTGTGCCCCAGACATGAGCCATGGAGTTAATGCAGCAGGTGCCGTGGAAGAGCAGGACGGTGCTGATGAAGCCACCCCAGACAAGCATCTGGGTGCCAGATGTATGGAGTTCCGGGGCCAATGACTGAAGGACAACTCCGAGACCGTAGGTAAGGAGGGCAACCAGCAGGGGGCCGATCAGATCGAAGCGATTCAGAAAAACTAGCTCAGGAAATTTCGCCAGATCGGGGATCAAGCTGTAGTCTGTGGGGAAGTTCTTACTGCTGGTCATCCAGCCTATGTGAGCCCAGAGAAAACCTTTTTGCTTAGGGGAATGGACATCGACTTCCTCGTCCGAGTGGGCGTGATGATGGCGGTGGACCGCAGCCCACCAGAGAGCTCCGCGTTGGACGCAGAGCAGTCCGAGAAGAGCAAAGAGGAACTGAACGAGACGGGAGGCCTTGTACGATTTATGGCAGAAGTAGCGGTGATAGATGCCAGTGACAAAAAACATCCGCACGACATAGAGCGACGCGCAGACGGCCAAGGCCACGGGGCTCCAGCCGACCCAGAGGGCACCGAGACATCCGAGATGCAGGATGATGAAGGGGAGTGCCCTGCTCCATTCCATGTGCTCGGGCATGGCGCGCGTCGCCTCGATCCCCTTGGGAAAATAATCCGAGTCTATGAAGCGGATCAGTGGGCTCAGGGCGCGCATGATGCTATCCCGTCATCAGTCCAGCGAGATGCCAAATTCACCGATCAGGCGGTGAAGATCATCGGAGCCGAAGTACTCGATCTCAATACGCCCTCTCTTGTCGGCGTGGTGGAGGCTGACCCGGGTCGCGAAGCGGTGCTGGAGTTTGTTCTCCAGATGCTTCAGGGCAGGGGGGAGTTCGGCCAATGAGCGGCTAGTCTTTCCCCTGCCTTTTTTCACTTTGGTGCCGGCCAGATGTGACGCCACGAGTTGCTCGGCATCGCGTACGGAGGCATTCGTCCTGATCAGTTTTTCGGCCAGGAGGCGCTGCTCCTCGGGGTTCTTGAGACCGAGCAGGACTTTGGCATGACCCACGGTCAGGCGCCCTTGGGTCAGGTGTGCCTGGACTTCAGGGTCGAGTTCCATAAGGCGCATCGCATTGGCAACAGCGGCCCGGCTTTTGCCGACGCGCTTGGCGATCTCTTCCTGAGTCAGGCGGAATTCCTTGGAAAGACGGCTGTAAGCGGCGGCTTCCTCGATGGGGTTCAGGTCGGCCCGCTGGAGGTTCTCGATCAGCGCCAGCTCCAGGACTTCCTGATCGGAGGCTTTGCGGACAATGACAGGGGCCTCGCTCAGGCCGACTTCGAGGGATGCGCGCATACGGCGCTCACCGGCGATGAGTTCGTATTTTCCACCCGCCAGTCGGACGATCAGGGGCTGGATGATACCCCGCTCTCGAATGGAATCCACCAGGTCACTGAGCTGGTCATCCCGGAACTCGGTACGGGGCTGAAGTGGGCTCGGCACGATCTGGTCGAGCCGGATCTGCTGGATGCGCTCACCCAGTTCCTCAGCGGGCACTGGAGCCGCGACACGGGTGTTGATGAGGGCGCCGAGGCCTTTGCCCAAGCCCTTGCCAAGGCCTTTTCCAAGCCCGCCGCTCAATCCTTTTCCTGACTCTGACTTTGCCATTCAGGGATCGTAGAGTATGGAAAGAGGGGTCGGGAAGAAAAAGCTTCAGGAGAAAAATTGAAAGCTGAAACGCTGAGATTATGACATGCGATAGGGGCTGGCTTCTCTCCCGGCACATCCCAGTATCTCGAAGTCTTCTTTTACGCGGTTCCGCTCTTTCAGCTTTTCAGTGTTTCAGTGTTTTAGCATTTTAAGTTCCAATGTTTAATGAACTGGATCTGATTCTTTTGAATGAGGCGTTCGATGGGCCGATGCAGATGGCGCTCGATGAGGTGCTGCTGCGTTCAGTGCTCCGTCCCACGTTACGGATCTACGCATGGGGCGCTGCCTGCGTCACCTTCGGCTATTTTCAGAAGGTGGCGGAGGTGCGTCAAACCCACCCAGAGATCCCCTTGGTCAGGCGCTGGACGGGAGGTGGAATGGTGGAGCATGGCAATGATTTGACCTTTTCACTCATGGTGCCCAAGGGGGATCCGGTCTCCGCGCTGCCACCTGCCCACTTTTACAAAGAACTGCACGCCCGGGTGGCTGGGTGGCTGAACTCCGCCTTGGCAACGACGGTACCCGATGGGATCCCGGAAGTCAGATTGGCGGGTGTGGGAGATCTGTTGACTGGCCCCTCCTGTTTCAGTGCGCCTGCCATCGATGACCTACTGATGGGGGGAATCAAGATTCTGGGGGGCGCCCAGCGTCGAAGTAACAGCGCTCTGATGTATCAGGGGAGTCTGCAGGGAGTCGGTCATCTAGGTTCACTATTGGATCCGGTGGGGCTGTCTCAATCCTTAGGTGGAACCGTGTCCAATGCGGAGGTGCGGCCTTCCATTGAGAGGGAAGCAGCGGATCTCGCAAAGGTTCGTTATTCCTCCGTGGAATGGAATGAACGACGGTAGGGAAGCGCTGATTAAATCCCATGATGGCCGCTGAAGAGCAGTTGATTGGCTTGCCCGGTCGTTGCGTCGCTTCCGCTACGGCTTCCCACAACGGCCTCTATGGGCTCTAATCAGCGCTTCTCTAAGGATTAGGATTGGATTTGTGACGAGATTGTCGCAGAAAAGCAGTTGTGATTTGGAGAGTGGGCGGTGAAAGCAAACGCCTTGTAGTAAAAACACGACAAAAATCACAACCCACACTAACCACCCAATATCATGAACCGTATTCTCGTAGTTGCCGCTGCACTGACCGCGTCGACATCATTCCATCTTCAGGCGGCCACGGCTATCACTGGTTCCGGAGCCACCTTCCCCGCTCCCCTCTACCAACGTTGGGCTTCTGATTTCAAGAAGGTCAACGCAGACGTGACGGTTAACTACCAGTCCATCGGCAGCGGCGCTGGTGTCACTCAGTTCATTCAGGGGATCACCGATTTCGGTGCCAGCGACGTGGCGATGAAGGACGAGGAGATTCTTCAGGCCAAGCACAATGTCATGATGATTCCTGCCACAGCGGGTTCGATCGTGTTTGCTTATAACGTCCCCGGCGTTCAGAGCGGCCTCAAGCTCACCCGTGCAGCCTTCATAGGCATTCTTGTCGGTGACATCAAGAGCTGGAATGACCCCGAAATCGCCAAGGCCAACCCAGGTGTGAATCTTCCCAACACTCCGGTTACCGTGGTCACTCGTTCCGATGGCAGCGGCACGACGGCAGTCTTCACTGGACATTGTGCCGAAGTGAGTTCCGAGTTCACCTCCAAGGTTGGCAGCGGCAAGTCGGTCACCTGGCCGGTCGGTGTTGCCGGAAAGGGCAATGAGGGTGTCACCGCCCTGATCAAGTCGACTCCCGGGGCAATCGGATATGTCGAGTACGGCTTTGCCTCCAACAGCAAGCTCTCCATGGCTGCCCTTGAGAACAAGGCTCACAACTTCATCACACCCTCTGTCGAGGCTGCGGCCACAACGCTTGCCTCGGTCAAGCTTCCCGCCAACCTACGCGCTTTCATCCTCGACCCTAAGGGCGCCAATGATTACCCGATCGTTACGTTCACCTGGCTGCTCGTGAAGAAGCAGTATGCTGACGCCGCCAAGGCCGCTGCAGTAAAGGCCTTCGTCACCTACGGCCTGACGAAGGGCCAGGCAACCGCTCCACAGCTCGGCTACGTGACCCTTCCTCCGGAAGTGGTTACCAAGGCCCAGGCTGCCCTGGAGACTGTTAAGTAATCACCGGATTTGCTTGTGGGCGGGAAATCGATCACGACCGAACCTAAGGGTTCGCTCACACGAGAGTACCGCCCTCGTCCGGATTTGTTCCGGGCGGCATGCTGGTTAGCCTCCACCCTCACGGTGGCTCTCCTCGTCTTTATTCTGGGCGAGATTCTTTACAAGGCTTGGCCTGCCATCCATCAGTTTGGTTTTGGTTTCCTATCGGGCATCCAGTGGAGTCCGAATCGTGGAGTCTTTGGAGTACTTCCTGTTCTCATTGGCACTGCGGCAAGCAGTCTGCTTGCCCTCCTTTTTGCGCTTCCCCTTGGTCTCTCGATCGCCATTTTCCTGAGCGAAAACTTTCTACCTCAGCCGATCCGGCAGTTGATCCGTTTCGTGGTCGAGATGCTTGCCGCCATTCCCAGTGTCGTTTACGGACTTTGGGGCATTTTTGTGGTCGTTCCTCTTGTTCAGCAGTATGGCGCAGTGATCGCCGAGAAGTTCGGATTCATCGCCATCTTCTCCGGTCCCGCCTATGGGAACAGTCTGCTCACGGCGAGCCTGGTGCTTGCCCTCATGGTGCTTCCGACGATCACCGCGATCTCCCGCAATTCCCTTGTCGCCGTTCCACCTACGCTTCGTGAGGGATCCTATGCTCTCGGAGCCACACGTTGGGAAACCATTCTTGGCGTCATTCTCCCTACCGCTGCTCCCGGCATCGTCGCCTCGACCATTCTTGCCTTCGGTCGGGCGATGGGCGAGACCATGGCTGTGGCCATGTTGATCGGCAATAGTCAGAGGCTTTCCTGGTCTCTCCTCGCCCCTTCCAACACGCTGTCCGCGCTGCTCGCCAACCAGTTTGCCGAGGCCGAAGGGATTCAAGTGAGCGCCCTGATGTACGCCGCCGTGGTGCTGGTGATCATGAGTCTGTGTGTGAACGTCACAGGTGAAGCGGTACTGCGGCGCACACAACGTTCCGTCGTAGGACTCAAATAAGAGCCAATCCGATGAGCTGCAGAACCGCCGCCCCCCAAAACTTCTTCACACAGGACGGAACGAAGACTTCTGTGCTCCGTTTGTTCCGTAACCGCTTCCTGACGGGTCTCTGCATCGCGCTCTCCTTGCTGACTCTGGTTCCCCTTTTCTCTATTATCATGCTAGTGGTGAAAAACGGGTTTCCTCTGGTCAGTGTGGCCCTCTTCACCCAACTTCCGCCCCCTCCAGGGCTTGAGGAGGGTGGATTCGCCAATGCAATCGTCGGCACCTTCATCATGGTGGGTATTGCCATCGTGCTGGCCGTTCCGCTTGGTATTCTCGGGGCGATTTACATCAACGAGTACGCGCCGACATCCCGTCTCTCGGCGGCTGTTCGCTTCGTGGCAAAGCTGCTCACAGGCATTCCCTCGATCATCTGCGGTGTCTTTGCCTTTGCCGCCGTGGTCATGACCATGGGGTGCTTTTCAGCCTTTGCGGGCGGGGTGGCTCTTTCCATTCTGATCCTGCCAACCATCCTGTTGACGGCGGAGCAGGCTCTTATGGGGGTTCCCTATGCCTATCGTGAGGCCTCCTTCGGACTGGGAGCCACTCCGTTCCAGACGATTTTCAGGATTGTGTTGCCTGATGCCCTACCGGCGATCATGACCGGAGTCATGCTGTCCGTGGCGAGGGCGGCGGGAGAGACTGCACCCGTTCTGTTTACCGCCCTCTTTAGCGCAAACTGGATTCAATCGCTGACGGAGCCCACGGCCTCCCTCTCGGTGTTGATCTACAATTTCGCAGCTCTTCCTTTTGACTATCATGTGAAGATGGCTTGGTCCGCATCCCTTGTGCTGGTCGCATTGGTCACATTGACCAACATCCTTGCGCAGATCTTTTTTGCCCCGAAGCACCGCTAAAACTTGAATTCCTAAACGATGAGAACCGCCGACACTCCTACTTCCCAGAACTCCCTGTCCGAGCATTGTTTGGAGCTGACCGATGATTTCACCTCAGGAGAGGTCAATTTTATCAAGGTCGAGGATTTCAAGTTCTTCTACGGCAAGAAGCAGGCGCTGCACGGCATCAATCTGGAGATTCCTTCCCGCAAGGTGACCGCATTCATCGGGCCCTCGGGTTGCGGCAAGTCGACATTGCTCCGTAATTTCAACCGAATGAACGAGCTTATCCCCGGAGTGCGCCATGAGGGTGATATCTCCATCCACGGCACCAGCATCTACGACCCCTCGGTCGAGATCATAGCGCTGCGCCGCCGAATCGGCATGGTCTTCCAGAAGTCGAATCCCTTCCCGATGTCGATCTACGAGAACATCGTCTACCCCCTCCGTATCGCTGGTCAGAAGGACCGTTCCGTCCTCGATGAGACGGTGGAGCGCTGCCTCCGTTCAGCAGCGCTCTGGGATGAGGCAAAGGACCGCCTCCACGAGAGCGCGCTCGGCCTCTCCGGAGGACAGATGCAGCGGCTCTGTATCGCCCGCGCAGTGGCCAGTCGCCCCGAGATCCTGCTGATGGATGAGCCGTGTTCAGCGCTTGATCCCATTGCGACAGCCAAGGTGGAGGAACTCATCACGGAGTTAAAAAAGGATTTCACCATCATCATCGTGACTCACAACATGCAGCAGGCCAGCCGTGTCTCCGAGCTGACCGCCTTCTTCTATCTCGGTAACCTTGTCGAGTTCGACAGCACCCATAAGATCTTCACTAACCCCGCCCAGAAACAGACCGAAGATTACATCACCGGTCGATTCGGCTGATCCACACACGTCCTTATATGTACAAAGAACCCGCCAAGCCTCACACGCTCACGAATTTCACGACGGCTCTCGACCAGTTGCGCAGCAGCGTGCTAAGGATGTCCAGTCTCGCTCAGCTGAACCTTAAGAATTCCATTAAGGGGTTGATGGAACGCGACGACGACTGGTGCAACAACTGCATCGCCGACGACGAAGAGATCGATCTGCTGGAGATGCAGATCGACCACGAGGGCATCGAGGTGATGAGCCGATTCCATCCATTCGCCTCCGATTTGCGCGAGGTGATCTCCTCGATCAAGATCGGGGCGAACATCGAACGCGTCGCCGACCAGGCGGTGAACATCGCCCGCCGCGCCCGCAAGCTGAACGAGCAACCCCCGTTGACTGAACTCCACCTGCTGGACAATCCGATCCGCCTCTCCCTGCAGATGTTCGATGACGCTGTCCGCGCCTTCGCAGAGCGTAATGCCTCACTCGCCGTGGAGTTGAAAGCCCGTGACAAGGAACTCGATCGCATGAACAAGGAACTTGCCGATGTCCTAGTCAACAGGATGCAGGACGATTCCGTCAACCTGCCGACCTACCTGAACCTTATCTTCATCAGCCGCTGCCTCGAACGCATCGGTGATCATGCCTGCAATGTTGCGGAGGATGTCGTCTTTGCCGTGAACGCAGAGGACATCCGGCATCTTGCCAAGTAAGGGGCGGAGAGCACCATAAAAGACAATCCGGAGAGAGCCTATTTTCTCCTTGAACAGGGGGGGGGGCTACCTAGCCTCTTACGGCTACCCGTTATGCGACGTTTTTTCCTGATTCCAGCTCTCTTTTTGCTCTTGAGCGGGCTTTTGCACGCCCAGTTTGGCAATTTCGGGGATAAGCCCGTGGAAATCACCGCTGAGGGGGATACTCGCTTTGAAAACGGTAGTGCCGTGGCAGATAAAAACGTTCAGATCAGGTATGGAGGGATCTCCATTTATGCAGATCATGCAGAGTATAATCCGGATACTCGAGACGTCCTGCTTGTCGGCAATGTCCGTATCTACAACGGAGAGGATCTTTTTAACGGCCAGAGGGCCTTTTACAATCTCGAGACCAAGCAGATGAGGGCGTTGGAGTTTGACGGTGCACACAACCCACTCAAGTTCAGTTCGCTTTCCACCAAAGGATTTGGAACCAAGCAATTCACGCTGAGCGATTCGGACATCACCACCTCTGATTCCTCAAATCCCGACTGGCATCTTCATGCTAGGACGATCCGTCTCTATCCAAATGACCGCGTGGTTATGCTGAACTCAACTCTCTACGTGGGGAAAATACCGGTTTTTTGGCTTCCCTATGCCTATTCAAGCCTCAGCCATCAGGGATTTCAGTTTGCTCCGGGTTACGACTCCAATTGGGGTGCCTACCTTCTGACTTCTTACTCATTCCCCGTCGGAACTGGGGATAATTTTATGGCCACGGTTCGTCAGGATTATCGTTCTCTTAGGGGCTATGCTGTTGGTTTTAACGCAAATCTAAAATTCGGCAAAGACAACCGTAACAAGGGAAGTTTCATCTCTTACTATGCGAATGATGAGAAACCCTCACAGAGGCTTGGGGGCCCTGGAGAGCTTCCCGAGAAGGACTCTCAGAATCGTTACCGGATTGGCTATCAGGGGAAGCTCTTCCTCGCGGATGATATCTACGCCACCTTTGACATCACGAAGTTAAGCGACCGTGATTTCATGCAAGATTTTTACCCTGCTGAGAATCGCACCAACCCTGAACCAGACAATAACATCACGCTGACGAAATTAGACGACGTATACAGCCTGTCGCTTGTGACCCGCTGGCAGATGAACAGCTTTCAAGAGACGACGGAGCGCTTGCCGGAAGTGGCCTTTGACTTTAAGCAGGAACCGCTCTTCGGTTTGCCTGTGTATTACGATGGAACAACAGCCTTAGGTCAGCTGAATAGAAAATTTGCCGCCGACTCCTTTGGCATTAATTACGGAGCAACACGGTTTGATACTTTTCATCAGTTGAGTGCCGCTGAGACGCTTTGGGGTTGGCTCTCTACGGTTCCCAAGATTGGCATTCGCGCGACAGCCTACAGCCAGGGAGGAAGTTTTCAGGATGCCAATGGTGAAGTGAACCCCTACCCGTATGGATACAATGCGGCGAATGGAAACACTAATACGTCTGCTGTTGTCCCAGTTGGAAACTCTCTTCACACCACCGGCAATGTCTTCCGCCCTATCGTGAATGCAGGTCTTGAGAATTCCTTTAAGATTTCGCAGAGCTTTGAGGGTATTCAGGCCAAGTGGCTCGCTTTGGATGGACTGCGGCATGTTCTTCAACCCTACAGCAACCTCTCCGCCGTTTACGCAGGTGGACCTAATGTCAATCAAGTCCTGCAGTTTGACCGACTCCTTCCCAATAATCCCACCGCAAAGACCAAGTCTGGCTACCAGCCAAGCTCCACGCAGCTTGAACCGCTCGATTTCCCTCAGTTTGCTGCGATTGATGCCATCGATACGTGGGCTATCTGGCGTCTTGGTGTTCGTAATCGCCTTCAGACGCGCCGTGATGGAGATACTTTCGATTGGCTCTACTTGGATAGTTTTGCCGACATCAATGGGATAAATCCCTACATGAATGGCCCGATCTCAAACCTGAATAACCGACTCAATTTTGCCCCCGTGAGCTGGTTCAGTCTTCGCATCGGATCGCAGACTCCCCTTGTCTCAGAAGGATTCACGGAACTTAATACGGACCTTGCATTCATGCCTGTGAAAAACTTTAGTTTTACCTTTGGTACACGCTACATCAACGACTACGGAGGTGCTCAAAACGACAACCAGTATCCTTTCTCGGCTTTTTGGAGGGCTAACGACCACTGGATGTTCAGCTTGCAGGAAATCTACAACGTACCTGGAGTAGATACTCCTAATTCTCAAAGCGCGCTCATCTACCAGCGGTACATGGTCCACAGGGATCTCTCGAGTTGGATCATCTCCTTCGGCGCAGAGGTTCGAGCCAATCAGGCTCAAGGAACCCAAAGCGCCCAAAACCAATTCGGTGCTCTCTTGAGCTTCACACTCAAGGATCTTCCTCAGGTTACCTTGCCGCTAGCTTTCACTGGTGCCTCCCAAGCTGGCGGTAGTCCTATGACGACCACGGGGAATTAAGTGACTGCCCAGTAAGTCACTACTCTTATCCGCCGAGAGAATTGGGCTGCTGCTCCAAGACCTTGAAGGCATCTCCGGCATCTTCAACTGCTTCAGTATCAATGTTAGAGTTGATCGTCGTGGAAGAGGAGGTTTGGCCAATCCCTCTGCTAGGTGAAGAGTTCGGTGCACTCAACAGGAACCGAGTCAGAAATTCACGTTGTATCGTAAGATGGATTGTTTTCCACCCCCATGCCTCGCCCCAAGTGATGAGATCGCTGAAGTTGACGTCGGCGGTCAGATCCTGTTTTCCGAAGCGGGCGTAGAGATCCCTGCCGGTGTAGCGTTGGTGCTTCCAGTAGGCCCTAAGAGAGCCCTCAGGCCTTCGCGTATAGAGCCTTTCCCTCACATCCCCGTAGTCGATGGTGAGCATCGATCCGGACTTCCAGTGAGGTGCCCACGCTCTCATCCACGAGTGATAGGAGTCATGTCGCTCCACGCGTTGCCCTTCGAGGGCTTGAGAGGGTAGTGGTAGGGTGTCCGGCGATGCGAAGCCGCCTAGCGTAGAGGGGGAAGAAAGACTTACCTCAGAGAGGGATCCATCCGGCAGGATCCTGACGCCAAGCTCTTCCCATGATGTTTCAGTCCGCATATAGAGCCTGCAGGGAAAGGCATCGACCAGCTCATTGCTGAAGATTAAGGCCCGCCCCTTGAGGCTATCCAGAGTCTGGGGAAGCGAATCGATCCATCGGACGCCTCTCCACCTCAAAATCTTTTTCTGCCTTTCACGCAAGATCGGAGAGGTTTCATGAATCATGTAGTCTGTCCGCCAGCGTTTCCTCCATGGGAGATGCTTCAAAACTGAATGGGCCAGTACTCCGTTTCCGGCGCCGATTTCGATCACGGGGATATCTTTCCACCCCAATTCCTTGGAGCGCCCCGTGATCCACGAGGCAATAGCCGCACCAAGTCCTTCGCCAAGCGTTGCTGATGTGGAAAAGTCACCTCCACGCCCGACATCCTTGATATTGGCGGAGTAGTATCCGAAACGGGGATGGTAAAGAGCCTCCTGCATGAAGCGCTCGAAGGGGATGGCGCCCCCGCATTCCTCCTGCACTTGACGTAGGAAGGAGACGAGGTCGTGACTGCTCACGGAGTATCTACTCGTTTGCCCCTCTGGGATGAAGCAGCGTCCTACACTGAGCGGTTTGGGCGGCAGGATCCTTGGCGATCAAGAGATCGGAAACAATCACTACGCGCCGTGCTCCGGCCGCAAGCACCGCAGGGAGATTGGAAAGCTTGATCCCGCCGATGCAGAAAATGGGAAGAGTCAGGGCTTGATGTACGGTCGTGATCTGCCTGGTCCCGATCGGCGGGTAGTCTGGCTTGGTCGGCGTCGCAAAGAGAGGGCCGAATCCGATGTAGTCGGGAGATTCCCTGGCGGCGTCAATGGCCTGGGTCAGGGAGTGGGTCGATTTTCCAATGATGGCCTCTGGACCGGCCAGATGCCGTGCTTTCGCTACCGAGAGATCATCTTGGCCGACGTGGACCCCATCAGCGCCGGCTTCACGGACCAGTTCGGGATGGTCATTGAGAATGAAGGGGATCCCCGCAGCACGACAGATCGGTGCAAGTTCAAGAGCCATCTCAAGAACTTCCTCGCTAGTCTGGTTCTTGGCACGAAGTTGAATGATGTCCACCCCTCCGCGGAGCAGTTGGGAGGTTATGGTCAGTAGGTTCCCCCTCTCCACATAACCCGTATCTACAATCCCGTAGAGCCGGCATTCAGCAATTGACTTCATCGTCTGGCAATCTCTGAATCCCGAATCCTTGATCCGGATACTCCTTTTTACTCCTTCACCACAGGCACGCCATCCTTGAGGAAGTTCTCAAGGAAACCGGTGTTGTAGGTGCCTTTTTTGAAATCGGCATTTTGGATGATTGCCCGGTGAAGAGGGATCGTTGTTTTGATGCCGATGACTTGGTACTCGCCCAAGGCACGTGCCATACGGCTGATGGCAGCCTCACGGGTGGAGGCCGTCGCGATCATTTTGGAGATCATGGAGTCGTAGTAGGGAGGGATCGGGTACCCTGCGTACGCGTGGGAGTCGATGCGGAGACCGCGTCCGCCTGGTGCGTAATAGGCCTCGATCTTCCCTGCGCACGGCATGAAGTTCTTCTCCGGATCCTCCGCGTTGATGCGGCACTCGATGGAGTGGAGCCGGGGCTTCGCGTTCACCATGTGGGGTGAGAGATGCTCGCCTGCGGCGATCTGGATCTGCTGCTTGACCAGATCGACTCCGTAGACCTCCTCGGTGACGGGATGCTCCACCTGGATCCGAGTGTTCATCTCCATGAAGTAGAAGTTGAGGTCGTCGTCGACCAGATACTCGATCGTGCCGGCGTTGTAGTAGCCGACGGTCTCGCAGAGACGGATGGAGGCTTCTCCCATGCGCTTGCGCAGATCCTCGGTCATGAGGGGGGAGGGGCACTCTTCCAGGATCTTCTGGTTGCGGCGCTGCAGGGAGCAGTCGCGCTCACCGAGGTGGACGATGTGGCCGTGCTTGTCGCCGAAGACCTGGAACTCAATGTGATGGGGATTGATGATGAGCTTCTCGATGTAGACATCGGGATTGCCGAAGGCCTTGTCCGCCTCCATGCGCGCGCTGTGGTAACCCTGAACGAGACTTTCCTCGTTATGGGCCATGCGCATGCCGCGTCCGCCGCCGCCGGCGACCGCCTTGATCATCACGGGATAGCCGATCTGCTTGGCGACCTTGATCGCCTCCTTCTCCGAATCGACGACGCCGTCGCTGCCGGGGGAAATGGGAACGCCCGCCTTCTTCGCGCACTCACGGGCGCTATTCTTGTCACCCATCAGTCTGATGGATTCGGGCGAGGGGCCGATGAAGGCGATATTGGCCGAGGTGCAGATCTCGGCGAAGTGCGCATTTTCCGCAAGGAAGCCGTAGCCTGGATGGATCGCATCCACGTCGGCAATCTCGGCGGCGCTGATGATCCTGTCGATTTTCAGGTAGCTCTCGCTTCCGGCAGCGGGTCCGATGCAGATCGCCTCGTCGGCAAGCTGGACGTGGAGGGAGTGAATGTCCGGCTCCGAATAAACGGCGACGGTACCTACACCCAGCTCCTTGCAGGCACGGATGATCCGCAGGGCAATCTCCCCACGGTTGGCAATCAGGACTTTCTTAAACATGGATTCGGTGATCGGGTTGCCTTAGCTGACCCGGAAGAGCACCTGGCCGAACTGAACAGGCTTGCCACTCTCCGCCACAACTTCGACCACCTTGCCGGCGATCTCCGCCTTGATTTCGTTCATGACCTTCATCGCCTCGATGATGCAGACGACCGTTTCCGTATTGATTGTTGTGCCGACATCCACGAAAGAGGGGGCTTCAGGGGAGGAGGAGGAATAGAAGGTGCCGACCATCGGGGAGACGATTTCCTTGTAATTGCTCTTGGCGGGCTCGGCGGTTGCCTTCTCAGTAACCACCGGTGCGGCGGCAACAGCACTCGGAGCTGCCGGGGCCGATGCGTGGCCCTGAATCAGAGATGCACCACCGGAGGCTCCGGCGGGGGTCTTCAACGTGACCTTCAGGTCACCCTGCTCGTACTCGAGGACTGCGAGATCATTCTTCTTAAGCAGGTCGATCAGAGTGCGGACCTCCTGGAAGTCGGCAGTGGGCTTGGCCTTGGCCTTGGCCTTGGGGGCTGATGCTGCAGTGGGCTTGGTTGGTTTTGCCGAGGGCTTTTTGGAGGTCTTGGTTGTACGTGCCATGCTGTTTTGGAATTGAAAGATGTGATTCTGGAGCGAGCGATCCCCCCAGGTCAAGCAACCGATCCAGCTTTACACCCGGAGAGCTTCCGGTTTTATTAAACGCCTATGTGGCTCCTTATGCCTATCCTCGTCACTTTCCTGGTGATCATCTGCCTTCTGATGATCCTTACCATCCTCATGCAGCGCCCGAAGAGTGAAGGCCTTGGTGCTGCGTTCGGCGGAGGGCTGACCGACAATCTCTTCGGCGCCCAGACCACCACCGTCCTGACAAAGTTTACGGTTTGGCTTGGAGTCCTTTTCTTTCTTCTCACCCTAGTGATCTCCGTCCTTCATGTGAAGGTGTTAACAGGACCCACCACGATCCAGAAGCAGCTCATGAAGGCACCATCGCCATCGGCCACTGCTCCTGAAGCACAGAAGTCACCAGCGGCTCCGCTTAAGTAGGAGCTCCAAAAGGAAGCCTAGTGAAAACGGCCGCACGGATCGGCCCAGTTACCCTCTGGCGTAAAAAGGCCGAGGGAACCAGCGGCCCCGTTGTTTTTGTTCCCACCATGGGAGCCCTTCACGAAGGGCATGCCTCGCTCATCCGTCGCGCCCGTCGACTCGCCGGTAGGAAGGGGAGCGTCGTGGTCTCGATTTTTGTCAATCCCACCCAATTCGGCCCCAAGGAGGACCTTGCAAAGTACCCTCGGCCCTTTGCCCAGGATCTGGCTCTCTGCAAGCGCGAAGGGGTCGACCTGCTCTTTCATCCCACGCCGGAGGAGATGTATGAGGGGGATTCCTCAGTCAAGGTGTGTGAGTCATCGCTCTCCACCGGGCTGTGCGGGGCCTCACGACTGGGGCACTTTAACGGGGTCTGCACAGTGGTGGCTATGCTCTTTCAGATCATCCGCCCCGACATTGCCATTTTCGGGGAAAAGGACTGGCAGCAGGTCGCCGTCATCCGTCGGATGGTTCGCGACCTGAAGATGCCGGTGAAAATTCTGAGTCATGCCACCGTCCGTGAAGAGGATGGCCTCGCGCTCAGTTCGAGGAATCGTCTGCTCTCTCCGGAATCCCGCCTGGTGGCACCCAGGATTTACCAAGCCCTCCTGACGGCATTGATGGCGGCGGAGGCCGGGGAGACATCTGTGGCCCGCCTGCGCCGGCGCCTAACCTCCGATTTGGCTGTCATCCCTAGAACCGTTGTTGATTATGCTGAGATCGTGGATGAATCAACCCTGCTCCCGCTGCAAAAACTTACCCCTGGGTCAGCCGCGCGTGCCTTGGTGGCTGTACAGCTTGGATCCGTCCGACTGATCGATAACCTCGGAATTTCCAGATGAAGACCTTCGACTACGTGGTGGTTGGGAGTGGCATTGCCGGCCTTACGTTTGCACTCAAGGCCGCAGACAAGGGAAGTGTCGCCATCGTGACGAAGAAATCGCGGGCCGACTCCAACACGGCCTGGGCTCAGGGAGGGATCGCCTGCGTTACCAGCAGCGAGGACTCCATCGCACTGCATGTCCGCGACACGCTCGTTGCCGGAGATGGACTCTGCAACGAAGAGGTCGTCCGCGGCATTGTGAGCGAAGGTCCGGAGAGGATTGCCGAACTGATATCGCTCGGGATGCACTTCGATGAGCGTGCCACTCCTGGGGGGGGGCGAGAGCCCGATCTGGGACGCGAGGGGGGCCATTCCAAGAGGCGGATCCTCCACGCCAAGGATGCGACCGGATTCGAGATCGAAAAGACACTGCTCGCTGCGGTCGCCGCGCATCCGAACATCACAGTGATGGAAAATCATATGGCCGTTGATCTGATCACGACGGGCAAGCTGGGGTACGCGATGCAGGATAGCTGCGTCGGGCTCTACGTCTTCAATGAGGCCGCCGGTCAGGTGGAGATGCTTCGCACGGATGTCACGATCCTGGCCACGGGGGGCTGCGGGCGTGTTTATCTTTACACCACGAACCCCGACATCGCGACAGGCGACGGTGTCGCCATGGCTTGGCGCGCCGGGGCGAGCATCGCGAACATGGAGTTCATGCAGTTCCATCCGACCTGCCTCTATCATCCGAAGGCCAAGTCCTTTCTGGTTACCGAGGCGGTCCGAGGCGAGGGAGGCATCCTGACAGATGAGAAGGGGGTGTGCTTCATGGAGAAGTACGACGAGCGTCTGGAGCTCGCCCCCCGTGACATTGTGGCGCGTGCCATCGATGCCGAGATGAAGAGGACGGGAAGGCCATGTGTCTATCTGGATATCTCACATAAACCCGCAGAGTTCGTCCGTGAGCGCTTCCCGACGATTTACGAGACCTGCCTTAGGCTGGGCATCGACATCACGAAGCAACCGATCCCCGTGGTGCCAGCCGCCCACTATCAGTGCGGTGGGGTGAAGACCGACATGAACGGAGAGACCACCCTCCGCGGTCTCTACGCCGTGGGTGAATCAGCTTCCACTGGACTGCATGGTGCCAACCGTCTTGCGAGCAACTCCCTCCTCGAGGCGCTCGTGATAGCCCATCATGCGGAGGCCAAGGCCAGCCGCAACCATCACCGCCAGGGGATCGATGTCGTGCTGCCGGAGTGGCGCCCGGGGAAGGTCCAGAATGTCGACGAACTTGTCGTCATCTACCATAACTGGGACGAGATCAGGCGCCTCATGTGGGATTACGTGGGGATCGTCCGCACCGACAAGCGACTCCAGCGGGCAGCCACCCGGCTTCGGAATCTCCAGAACGAGATTCAGGAGTTCTACTGGAACTTCAAAATCACGGCCGACCTGCTGGAACTACGCAATCTCTCCACCGTGGCCTCACTGATCGTCGATTGCGCCATTAGCAGGAAGGAGAGCCGAGGCCTCCACTACACCCTCGACTATCCGTGCCGCGATGACGTGAAATTCCTAAGGGACACAGTCATCAGGAGAATCTGACGGAAAGCTAATAAGGCTCTGGTTTCAGGAGTAGCAGCGAGTGCGAAGGCTGGTACTTCTTTCGGGAGACAGTCTCCGTCAGCAGGATCCCCGTCTTTTGGTAGCGGTGGCCACACCGCCGATTCCCCATTCTGTTGATTGACTCAGTGTCGCAGATCGAGATAAATGACATACATTGATTATTCCATCCTGCCCCTCTTCATCGCCTTTGTTATCGGCATCGGCTTTGCGCTGCAGCGTCACATGAAGACATCTGCCGACTTCTTCCTCGCCGCTCATTTATCTCGTAATAAATGAGTGTGCCGGGACATCCCACACAGACTCATACCGGAGTGAGGGAAATTCTTGAAGGGCTTGCCAAGCAGGCCGGGATATCACTCTCGGGTGCCAAGATCCGCCGTTCCTCCTCCCGCTTCTGTCTCGGAGTGGAGCACGGCGACTACAATGGCACAGAGCTCTTCGGAGTCGGCACCGATCGCTTTATCTGGATGGCCTTCCGTCCCAACGGAACCAACCGCCTCCGTCTCTTTAGTGGTAATTTCCCGAAGGATGGCCTGATTGATGTCGCCCTCGATGAGATTCCGGAGCCGGGCAGCGCGCCCGATTCCTGGTGCCGCTTCCCGCTGGGCGTGGCCTGGCAGCTGAAGAGATCTGGTTTTGCACTCACCCAGGGCATGGATGCTGTGCTCTATGGGGACATTCCCGGGGGCGGCATGTCCCGTTCCGCTTCCCTGACGCTGAATCTCCTCATCTCGCTTGCCGAGGTGAATAGCATCAATCTGGCGCCTGACAACAATGAGATGAGGATCGTTGACCTCGCTCAGGCTGTGGAGAACGACTACATCGGCTCTCCCTGCGGCAACCTTGATCAGATCATGATTCTCTTTGCCCGTGAGGGAATGGGGACGCATTACAACCCGGCGAACCGTTCCATACGCCACGTTCCCCTCGGTGAGGGAGCGGTTGATTTCAGGATCATCAGCCTCGATACCGGCACCATGCGCCCGGGGCTTGAGAAATCCACCTACAAGATCCGCCATGCCGAGTGCCGTGAGATGGTGGGCCTTTGCCATCAACCCTTCGGAATCAACACGCTTGGGGAGGTCCGCACCGAGGAGCTCTACCGGTCGATTCTAGCCAAGTTCATTGCCAGTCACCCTCATCTTTGCGATCGCCTCACCTACATCTATCACGCCCAGCAACGCTTCGCTCAGATGCTTGACGCCTGGACGAAGGGAGATGTCGCCACCGTGGGATCCATCTTCCGCGCGGATGGCATCTCCCTTCGCGATGACTATCAGATCTCCGGCAAGGAGCTCGAAACCATGTGCGATATCGTCAGGACCATTCCTGGCGTCCTCGGCGAGAGGATGCTTGGTGGAGGAGACAAGGGTGCCAGCGGTGCCCTGATTCTCCCTGAAGCTGAAGAAGCGCTACGCAAGGCGGTGGCGACGGCCTACACGCGGAGTCACCCCGACTTTGCTGACAGTTACGCAGTGCACTCCTGCCGGATGGTTGACGGGATCACGCTCCTCCCGGGTTGGGAATAAGGGACGCAGTCAGTACTGCCCTATCCCCCGATGGCCGGAGCGTGGCC
>CANIBV010000014.1 GCA_947466005.1 Spartobacteria bacterium
TTCCCGCTTTCCTGCTGCCCAAGCCCCGAAGCAATGTCTGTCGCTCCGTTAAAGGCCTCCTGCATTTTCGCGGTGAATTTATCGGGTTTCATAGCGCAGGGGTTGTCCGGGGGTTAGGGTAAAGGGTTAATGTCTGGCTGGCGTGGTGATTTTGATCCCCTTGCGGAGGAAGGTCGGGACGTCCAGATCCTCTCCGCCCACGATGGTCGGCTCGCTCTTGTCGAAGCGTCCACGCTGGTAGCTGTCGAGATCGAGGGTGCCCTGCATCTGCTTGGAGGGGGATTTCTTGAGAGGTTTGGCTGTCTTTTCAGGGGACGGATGCTCCTGCTCGGGACGTTCCCGTGGCTCGGTCGCGGTGAGGCTGAAGGGCTTGGATTCATTGGTTTTGGCCACTGTCTGAACAGTTCCGCCCGAACTCGCCGTAATGAAGAGCTCCAGTGGTGATTCAGGAGGGCCGTCGGCTTTTACCCCCACTTTGATTAGACAGCGCTCCCCTGCAATCCGTTCAATTTCTGCCACCGCCAACTGGACTTCCGAAAAGGAGAGATCCTTCGGTCCCCTGAGAAAGAGGAGGACTGTCTTTGCCTCGCGTAGCGCATTGCCCTTTCCCGGCAAACTGAGGAGAGGCCCCTTCAAGGCGCGCTCGAGGGCCTCATGCAAGCGGTTGGAACCTTGGGAGCTGCCGAAGCCGAAATGGGTGGACGATCCCGGCACTCCCAGCACGGCATGGAGATCACTCCTGGTGATCTTCACCGGTCCGGAGGTTGCCAACATCCCCTGCAGGGCCAGGAGTGAGGCAATCAGCGTGCGGTCGGAAAGCTGGAAGGCTTCGCCCACCGCAGATGTGGAGGGAGTCCCGCCCGAGAGTTGATCATTATCGATCACAGCAACGCCGTCGCAGACAGTGCGCAGTTTTGCCAATGCCTCTAAGGCCAGATCTCTCTTCTGCTTTCCCTCAAAGGAGAAGGGCATGCCGACACAGGCCAGTGTGGGCAGGCCGACGGATTTTGCACGGATGGCAAGCGCGGGAAGCAGGAAGGAGGAGGTCTCGCCACCCAGGCCTCCGCAGAGCAAGACGGCTGATGCGCTTGCCACTGCGTTCCCAAACTCATCGTCAATGGAAAGGAATCCGTCCCCAAGATCTCCCTCCGGGACAGTGAGGCGGTCGGCCACGATCGATGAGGACAAGGACTCGCTGTCATTATTGACGACCAGTAGTCCCTTCATGCCGGGATTTTCCACCGAGAGGAGGTCAAGCACGGCTACCCCCGCGTTTCCGATCCCTACAATAAGGCGTGATGGCTGTTTCTTGTTCATCGTGAACGCTTCTTGAAGAGATCACCGAGACTCGTTGTGAAGCGATCAAGCATGCTCTCGGTGTTGCTGTTCTTCGTGATCACCTTGGCGTATTTCGTGAGTCCGATCGCCGTGGAGTACTGGGGGTTTTCAAAGACTTGGGTGGCCCCACCGACATTTCTTGCGCGTGTTAGTTCCACTGGAAGATCGAAGATCTCCTCGGCCACGGAGGCTATCCCACGGAGCCTGGAGCACCCGCCAGTGATCATGACGCCCCTGATCAATCCCAGCATTCCTTCACCGGCTGATTCGATGTCATTGCGGATGAGTTCGAAGATTTCACGGACTCTCAGGTGGATGATGGTGTCGAGTGAGGATCGGTCGATCTCGCATCCCATGAATCCCGGATCGTTTTGCAGCGAGATGATCCCTCCCTCGGAATTGGAGGGATCCGCCGCCGACCCCTCCTGAATCTTGAGGACCTCCGCTCGGGCGATCGGCAGACGCAGTCCCACGGAAATGTCACTCGTGATGTGGTCTCCACCGACGGCGAGAACGCCGCTGTGCTTCACAGATCCGTCGATGTAGACGATGTAGTCCGTGGTTCCCCCGCCGATGTCGATCATGAGCGCGCCGTAATTCTTCTGATCCTGATTCAGCACAACTTGTGCGCTTGCCAGTGAACTCAGCACCACGTCCTCGATGCCGAGTTTCAGCGATTCGATGCAACGGAGCGTGTTGTGAATCCTGGTCTTGATGCCATGGACAATGTGAAAGTCCGCTTCAAGCAGGGCCCCCTCCGAGGTAAGGGGGTCGATGACGTTCCGGTTTCCATCGACATGGTAGGCCTGGAGGATCGTGTGCAGGAAGATGTTCGGCGGGGGCAGTGCGACCTCCTTAGCATTGGTCTCGACGGTTTCAAGATCCTCCGGTTCGATCTGACGCTCTTCGGGGAGCACCAGTGTCCCGCGGTTATTGAAGCTCCGTAAGTGTGCTCCTGAAATCGCCACCCAGACATTCCCGATCTCCACATTGGTCTTATCCTCGGCATCCAAGATCGCCTCACGCACGCATTCCGTGACGGTGGCCAGGTCGACGATCTCTCCCTTGCGCACGCCCCTTGACGGTGTTTCTCCCACTCCCAGGATACTGATTGTGCCGTCACTCCTCCCCTCGGAGACAATGACGCAGATCTTGGTGGTGCCAATCTCAAGTCCTACAAAGATCTGATCGCTGGCCATGGTTGTTAGATTCCGGGAAGTGCGTGTTAACGCCGTGGGGATTTTTTGGAGGTGGTGACCGGCGTAATTTTGGAACTGCGGTTTTCCGGCGTGAGAACAAAGGTCACCGGAGTATTGCGCGTGAGCATCAGGTTAGCCGTATCAATCTTTCTTCCCGTCTCCTGACAATGATCCAGAAGCTTGCGAAGCCGATCCAACTGGGAAGTGAGATCCTGATTGCCGAGTGTGCCGAACGTGAATCGGGCATTGGAGGCATCCGTGACCACGGTTGCATAGGGCTTGGTGACATCCACGGAACGAATGCTGAATATCTCTTCAGGTAACTCGGCAAGCGCCTTCTGCACTCTGATGGCGGTGGCCATGGACTCATTCTTGAAGTGCTGTCCGGGGACCGCGCTGGTCGTATCAACTCCCTTGAGCACCGGCAGGTGCAGGTAGATGTCATCCAGTCGCCCGGGCTGCATCATGACCCCGTCGCGATCGCAGAGGAAGGTCTTCCCGGGAACGAATGTTTCCCCCACTCCTTCCCCTTCCCCTTCTCCCGGGGAAGCCCCCAAGGAAGCTAAAAGGAAAACCGGTTTACGGCGCTCCAATCCCACCTCAATAGTGTCGGGCAGGATCCTCTCCATGCTCACCGAGCGCACTTCGGGTAATGCTGCAAGTTTGCGATTTGCCTGATCGAGATCGAAACTGAAGATGTTTTTTCCTTCGGCGAATCCGGTCAGCTTGATGAGTTCCTCCTCTGTCATCACCCCGTTGAGGTGTGTGACGAGATGAAGCAGTGAGTACTCGGAGTTCTTGAAAAAGAATTTCTCGGAGGCAAAGCGAGCCGTCACGGCAAGTAGTGCCACGACAATCACCACCGCGGAGACTTTCCAAAAAAGCCCGCTCACTCTGTTCCTCCGCTGCCTCTTGATGCTGGCCGTGCGCACATTCAACTCCATCAGGTGATGTCGTGCGGGCGATCGGGTTGCCCGTCGTCGGTTACCGGAAGTGCGGCGTGTATTCATGCGCGGGCGGAGAGTGAAAGCGCCGCTATTCTGCAGCAAAGCGTGACGAAATCGAGTCCTGAAGCGGCTGCCGCCTTGGGAAGGAGGCTGGTCTCGGTCATCCCGGGAATGGTGTTGACCTCCAGAACAGTGGGGCCGGCAGGAGCAAGAAGTACGTCCACGCGGCTGTAGACCCGAAGTCCAAGTGCCCGGACCGCCGCAAGGGAAACGGCCTGCACTGCTTCCGTTTCGGCGGGTGTCAGCGGGGCCGGCACGATGTACTCGGTAGCTCCCTTCGTGTATTTGTTTGTGTAATCGTAAAAACCCTCGTTTGGTTTAATCTCCACGACCGGCAGGACCTGATCACCGAGAATCCCCACCGTCAACTCCCTTCCGATCACCAACTCCTCGACAAGGATTTCCTCCCCGTGAAGAAGGCAGTCGGCCAGGGCCGGTGCAATTTCCGACGCGTCATGGATGAGATGAACCCCCACGCTGGATCCCTGTCGAGGGGCCTTGATCACAATCGGCAGTGGAATCGAAGGGATCTCCCCGGCGCGCAGGATCTCGGATCGGGGGGTCGGCACCCCCGCCCTCTCAAGGGCTTTTTTTGTCAGAATCTTGTCGAAGGCGATGCGGCTCTCCTTCTCCCCTTCACCCGTGTAGGGAATACCCCGCTCACCGAGTACCGCCTGCAATCCCCCATCCTCGCCGAAGGTTCCGTGGATCAGGTTAAAGACCAACTCGGTCCCTTCCGGCACATGCACTTCAGTCGAGATCACCTCCACCTCGTCCACTTGGGCTCCCGCCAATCGCAGCGCTGCGGCAACGGCGGCTCCCGAACGAAGCGAGACTTCCCTTTCCGAACCGGGGCCTCCCTTGAGGACGGTGAGGTGACGGTTCAGAGGATGAAAGGACGCTGGCACGTTCATTGGAAAATTGGGATCACGTCCGGATCTTCGCCGATGATGCTGACCTCGGTTTCTAGTTCAATACCGCGCTCAGCGCGAGCCTTGTCCTGAATTCTTGAGATCAAGGACAGGATTTCTGCGGCCGTTGCCCCGCCATCATTAACGATGAAATTGGCGTGGACTTCGGAGACTCGCGCGCCCCCTATCGCACTATTCTTAAATCCGAGTTCCTCGATCAGGCGCCCCGCGGAAATCGCGCCTGGATTTTTGAAAATACACCCGGCGCTCGCTGCCGCAGGCTGAGTCTCCTTGCGGTGCTTGAAGGAGGATCCCAGCAGCCGGTCGATCTGGTCGACGGGGGAAGGAACTCCGGAGAGAGTTGCCGAGAGGGCGTAGTGATTATGGAGGATCGGGACATTCCGGTAGTGAACTTCTATCTCGTCCGGTGTCCGGGAGACGATGTTGCCATCCTGGTCGGCTAAACGGAGCCGCACGACTTGGTCAAAGGTCTGCACCCCCATGGCTCCCGCATTCATGCGGAGAGCTCCTCCGAGATTCCCGGGAATGCCATCCATCCATTCAAATCCACTCAGCCCGGCATTGCGGGCCACGGCTGCAATCTGCTTGAGCTTCATGCCGACGCCAGCGGTGATTTCGTTACCCTCGACAGTAGCCTCCGCAAAGCTCCCCCTTGCCAGATGAATGACAACACCCGGAAAACCGCCGTCGCGCACGATGAGATTTGATCCGCGTCCCATCACCATCAAGGGGATCCCCTCATCGTGACAAACGCGGACTAGCTCGGCAAACCCCTCTTCGGTCTCAGGCTCGGCCCAGAAGCGGGCAGGCCCACCCACCCTCATGGTGGTGTGCTTGGAGAGCGGTTCGGCGATACGGATCGTACCCTCCCCCATCGCACGCCGGAGTTGCGCCCGCAGGGTCAGTTCGCGAACAAGGAAGGATCCGGCCTCGTGAATATTGCCAGCTCCAAGACTCACGATGAAGTCACCTTTTTTAATCAGAGGCGCCACGGCAATTCCCGCCGCCAGGACGGATGCCGCCTGGAAAATATAGGGATGGCCTGCCTCTCTTGCGGCGAGGACGATCGTGCCGGCATCAATGCCAGGAATCGGAGCCTCTCCAGCGGGATAGATCGGCGCGACGTAAACGATGTCGGCATCACGGAATGCAGCGGCGAATTCCGGGACAAGTGCTGCGGTGCGGGAATACCGGTGTGGCTGGAAAAGCACCACAAGGCGCCCCGCGCCCTCCATGGCACCTCGCGCCGTGGCAATCGTCGCCGCAATCTCGGTGGGATGATGTCCGTAATCATCAAAGACCCTCACCTCGGAATCCTGATACTTGAGCTCGAAGCGTCGCTTCGCTCCCCGGAATGCCTCCAAAGCCTCCGCGATGACGGCGAAGGGAACCCCAAGATCCATGGCCAAGGCGATGACGAGCAGTGCGTTGTGAGCATTGTGTGCTCCCGGAATCCCTAGCTGCACCCTTCCGAGGAGCTGATTCCCACAGAAGACCACGAAACATGTGGTCAACCCCTGCTGCTCCAATCCCTCAAGACGGTAGTGGCAGTGAGCCGCTGTACCCACAGGGATCGCGCGTTCCTGCGCGGAGCAGACGCGTGTAGCACCGGCGTCGTCAGCCCAATAATAAATGTTCCCGGATGTCTGTTGCGTGAGCTGGGTGAAGACCGCGTCGATCGCCTTCAAGTCGGCGTAGTGATCGAGATGCTCCGGTTCGATATTCAGAACAAGTGCATGCCGCGGGTGGTAATATACGAGTGTGCCGTCACTCTCATCCCCTTCGGCGACAAGATGCTCTCCTTCGGAATCCCAGCGTGCATTCGTACCTAGGATTGGGATCTCCGCGCCAACATAGTGGGAGGGTTTCAGTCCACCCGCGCGCAGCACATGGGCAGCCATGGCTGATGTCGTGGTTTTCCCATGCATCCCGCAGACGACCACACCCTGCTTGCCCGACATGACTGCTGCCAGCACCTCGGCGCGACGCGCCATGCGCTTGCCCTGCGAGAGGGCAGCATCATAGGTCGGATTCCCCGGGCGGATCGCCGAGGAGAAGATCACAAGCTCAGAATCATCAACCAGTTCCGCTCCCTCAGGGGAGGCAAACACGAGCCCCTTCCTGCGCAGGCGCTCGACTTCCTGGGTGTCGACCTTGTCGGAACCGCTGACCCGGTGACCGAGTGCGAGCAGCAGGGCGGCAATCCCGCTCATTCCTGATCCAGCGACACCGATCAGGTGGATTCTTCGCGGGGTCGATCCGAGGAGTAGCGTTGCCAACTCTCCGCCGTCTTGCCGCGACGCAGTTGCGGCAACAGGACCCACACCTCCTCTCATCGGACAACCTCCACGGGCAGTGCCGCCTTCTCGAGCACATCAGCCACCAATCCCGCGGCTCCCTGTGGAAGCACTCCACTGGCTGCCACAGCCATCCGATCCCGGCGCCCGTCATCAGAGAGTAGATTACGGATCATGAGCGCAAAGGATTCTGGGTCGGCGCTCTTCTCCTCAAGCAACTCGGCGGCGCCGGCATCGCGGAACGACTCGGCATTACGATGCTGATGATGATCCGCAGCAAAGGGAAAGGGGATCAGCACCGAGGGTAGGGAAAAATGCGATAACTCGCTTAGGCTGGCAGCTCCCGCACGCGATACCACGAGATCGGCGGCCGCGTAGGCCTCGGCCATCCTGTGGTGGAAGGGGGAGACATGGGCAGTGATTCCCTCGCGCTGGTAGTTGATCGCCGCCAGGTTGTCATCCCTCTCACCGGTGAGGTGGATGATCTGAACTGGCGGATCCTCCTTGCCTTGGAAGTCTGCACGGCGCTCCTTGAGGAAGGGGGCCGAACGGAAAAGGAGTTGGTTGATTCCTGCTGCACCCTGACTCCCTCCCATGACAAGTAGCGTGGGAAGATCGGGACGCAGTCCAAAAGCCGCCCGAGCCTCCCCCTTAGAGAGGGGCGTCATCAGATCCCTGCGAACGGGTGTTCCGGTGACAATGCAGTGGCGTCCCGGGAAGGAGGCTTCGCATGACTTGAATCCAAGAAGAACCGTGTCTGTCCAGCGTGCGGCCAGACGATTGGCGCGCCCTGCGATGGCATTCGACTCGTGCAGGAAGCAGGGAATCTTTTTAAGTCGGGCGGCAAGCAGCGGGGCTGCCGAGGTAAACCCACCCATGCCAAGAACGGCAGCCGGTTGATAACGTGAGTAAAGCTGTCGGCAGGTCGTGAAGCTCTCCCATCCGCGCTTGAGAAAACGCGCGAAGGCGGGCGAGAGGACGGAGGGCATCCCGATGGAGGGAAGTTTCTCCGTTCGGAATTCGGGATGATCCCGAAGCGCCACTGTATCGATCTCCTTTTCGGAAACGAGCAGCAGGACTTCGTGTCCCCTTTCGTGGAGTGTCTCGGCAACGGCGAGTCCGGGGAAGAGATGCCCTCCAGTGCCGCCGCACGCGATGAAGAATTGTTTGGGAACCGCCATGAGTAGAAAAAACTTAGATTCGTGGAACCGATCGTCCTGCAAGCACGACATGCCGTTCCGCGATGGGAGCGATCGGGGTGCCGATACGGTGAATGTTGACGAGGATTCCGACCATGAAGAGGCAAACCGCCAGATTGCTGCCGCCGTAACTGATGAACGGAAGAGGCATTCCCTTGTTCGGAAGCAATGAGGTGGTCATACCGATATTGACTGCTGCCTGCAGGGAGATCAACAGGATGATGCCCATGGCGAGCAGTTTTCCGAAACGGTCCTTGGCATTGGCAGCGATCAGCCCGCCACAGAGGATGATCAGGATGAATCCAACCACCACAAGCCATGTGAATCTCAGACCCAACTCCTCCCCGATCATTGGAAAAATGAAGTCCGTGTGCGCATAGGGCAGATAGAGCATCTTCTGCCGACCCTCGCCGAGGCCCAAGCCCTCGAAACCGCCAGATCCAAAGGCAATAAGCGCCTGCCACTGCTGGAGTCCTTTCCCAAGCTTATCCCCCTCAGGGTCCATGAAAGTCAACATGCGGGCAGCTCGTTCCGGGATCATCATTGCCATCCCGAGGAGTCCCGCCAATCCGCACACGAACAATCCGATAATAAAGAAGCTGTTGGCTCCGCCGATGAAGCAAACGGCGAGGAAGGTAGCCCCGATCAGCGCACTGGTCCCAAGATCCACTTCTGCGGCAATCAGGCCGATCAGGATCATCACGACACCACCGGGAATGATGAAACCATGAATAAACTTTTTTGCATTGGTCTCAGGGCGGGAGAACCACCAGGCCAGGAAGAAAACAGCAGCGATCTTAGCCACCTCGCTGGGTTGAAAGGACGCAAAATGAAGGTTCAACCAGCGCAGTGACCCGTTGATCCTCATGCCAACATGGGGAACGAAGCAGAGCATCAGGAGTAAGGCAGAGATTCCGTAGATCAGCATCCACCATCTCTTCCATTGATGGTAGTCCACCATCGCTCCCCCCACACAGGCCGCCGTCCCGACCATCAGCCAGAAGCCCTGTCTCTTAACGAAGTAATAGATATCCCCGTGGCTGTCCTGGGCGAACGCACTGGTACTGAAGAGCATCACGATCCCAAGGGTCACCAGACCCAAGACGGAGATCAGCAGAAGGTAGATGCTACTTCGCTGCATCGGTTACCGTGGTAGTAATTGAGCGGACTACTTTTTGGATGGAGCGGGGATCATCAGCTTCTGACCGATCTGCATCTTCTTGGGGTCGGTGATACCGTTGGCCTTCATGAGCTCTTCCTGGGAGATTTTGAATTTCTTCGCGATCTTCCAAGGATTGTCCCCCTTGACCAATGTGTATTCGGTCATGCCGGCCTGAGTGGGCTCGGCCGCAGTGTTGCCATTACCATTACTTTTGGCCTGCGCTGGATTGGGTGCTCCCGTGACGCCTGTTGCCGCTGTGGCGATAGTGGCAGCTACCTTTCCTGCCTGGGTGGAGACACTTGAAGCAGCCTGAGCGATTGCCTTCTCGGGAACCTTCAGAATCTGACCGACTTGGAGAACCGAATTACTGATCAGGCCGTTTGCCTTTTCCAGATCAGGAATGGCAACTCCGACGCTCGAAGCGATCCTAGTGACCGTGTCACCCGCCTTCACCATGTAGGTCTTCCCGGCGGCCAGGGGAGAGGTGCTCTCGGTTGAAGTCGTTGCAGCAGATCCATTAGGAACGCCGGTTGTTGCGTCTGTATTCGTGGCATCCTGGGCCGAGGCCGCCGAGGCCTGATGGGTCACCGCACTGGCAGTAGTTGCCGCTGCTCCGATGCCGGCAGCTTTCTGCAGACTTCCCTTCATCGAGGCAAGAATCCCAGGCCTCTTTGTGCTGACCGAAGCGGGCTCGGAGGGGGCGGGCGCTTTGTCCACCTTAGTCTCTGCCGAGGCGCTCTTGAGCGATGTCGTTGCCTTGGGAGATTCGGCAATTTTCGCAACGATCGGGGCTTCCTTAGGCTGCTCGGACGGAGGCTCGTTCCGAGGCTCCTCCGGCTTCTGCCCCTTGCTCCCGGAGGATGCATTCTCCTTCTGTGAGGGGGTCGATGCCGAGGTGCCGCTTGACTTGGCAAGTTTAGGTGTGGCCTGCTTTCCTGCCTTCATCGAATTGAAGGCATAGAGTCCACCGACGGCAATGACATGCAGGAGCAGGACGACCATGAATGCATGAGAAAGCTTCATGTTTGGCTCGGGGCCGTAGTCATCGAACTCTTCGTCGTGCGTGTTCAGTGTGGCTGCACGTGCGCGGAGCCGACGGGTGCGTTTTGGAGTCATCGGGTTCATGGCGTTGTTTGGTTGATGATGTTGGTTGTGAGGATGAGGCGAGATCGTCTGAGTTGGAAGGTAGGAATTAGCGAAAACGAATGAAGAATGAGGTGTGGAGTTTAGTGGGGCAACCGCTCCACAAGCCTGCGATACGTCTCTCCCCGCTGGATGTAGTCGCGAAACATATCGAAGGAGGATGTCCCGGGTGAGAAGAGGACGATCGCCCCCTCTCTCCCCTTCTCCGCGGCCAGTGTGACGGCCTCTTCCAGGCTCCCGACAATAACCGAAGGAGTCCACTCCCAGTCATGAGCGATGCGGTGTCTCATCTCTCCGATGAGAATTGCCAGTTCCACACGCTCACGCACGAGCGATGCGATCGGAGCGAACTCGAATCCCTTGTCCTTTCCTCCTGCGATCAGAATCAGGGGCCCCTCCACGGAGCGGATTGCCTGTTCCATGGCATCCAGATTCGTCGCCTTGGAATCATTGATCCATCGGACCCCTCCTCGCTCGCCAATGAACTCGCACCGGTGCGCCGGCGGCGTGTAGTTGCAGATCGCTTCTCCCATTTTCCGGAGATCAGCTCCGAGTGCGATACCCGCACCAAATGCGGCCATCGCGTTGGCGGCATTATGAGGACCTCGCAACTGTGTCTTGGAAAGATCCAGTAAGGGGGTCCCGAGATAAAAGATCTCCGTTCCTTGAAGAGTGAGGTCTCCCTCCGGGGATGTGACGCTAAATGTGAGCGACCGGGCCTTGAGCTCTGGAAGATCGTTGCCGGACGGCACGACGGCCCATTCGCTCTCTTGCTGGTTCTCAAAGATCCGCAGCTTTGCCTCGCGGTATTCCTTCATGGAGGGATATCGGTCGAGATGGTTGGGACTGAGATTGAGCCAGAGAGCCACCTTGGGACGGAATGTCTTGATCGTCTCCAATTGGAATGAACTCACCTCGGCGATCAGGACATCCCAGACATCCCCTGTCATGATGAGTTCGGACATCGGTGTTCCGATGTTTCCGCAGGAGGCACTCCGGAGACCTGCTCCTTGAAGCATGAGCGTGGTAAGTTCCGTGGTTGTTGTTTTTCCATTGCTGCCGGTAATGGCTACCACGGGGCATTCGCAGAGGCTGAAAGCGAGCTCAAGCTCGCCGATGAGTGGGATCCCTTTTCCCTTCACATTCAGGACAAGCGGCGTTGTCTCCTCGATGCCCGGACTCAGGATAGCCATCTCGTAATGAGCCGGGTCTCCGGCGGCTCCCTCTCCGCTGATCACGACAACGCCTTCTTTCCGCAAGAGCTCCGCGCGCTCACTGATCACTTCGGACTCCCCGCTGTCACAGACCGTGACGTGGGCACCGCAGCGCAGCAGAAAGCGCGCGGCCGCTATACCGCTCCGCCCGAGACCGAGGACAACGGTCTTTTTTCCTCTGTAGGGATTTGCTTTTGGCGTCACGGTTTGGTTGAGCGGTTCCTATCGAAGCTTCAGAGTAGCTATCCCCATCAGGCCGAAGACGATCGCCATGATCCAGAAACGGACGGTAACGGTGTTTTCCTTCCAGCCGGAGAGTTCAAAATGATGGTGCAGCGGCGACATCTTGAAGATCCGTTTGCCAGTGAGCTTGAAGCTGGCCACCTGGAGAATCACGGAGAGGGCCTCGGCTACAAAGACTCCGCCCACAACGGCCAGAAGGAGCTCCTGCTTGCAGCAGATGGCGAGAACACCAAGGAGTCCGCCGATCGCCAAGGATCCCGTGTCACCCATGAATACCTTGGCGGGATGGCAGTTCCACCAGAGAAACCCGAGTGCAGCGCCCGCCAGCGCAAGACTTACCACCGCCAGTTCACCTGAAAAAGCGTAGTAGGGAATCTGAAGGTACCCCGCTGACTTCGAATTTCCGGCAAGGTATGTGAAGATACCGAAGCAGGCCCCCGCCATGACGGTGCACCCCGAGGCGAGTCCATCCAGGCCATCGGTGAGGTTAACGGCATTGGAGCTGCCGACGATGATGAGGATATAAAAGAAATAGGTCCAGAGCCCGAGACTCATCACGGGACCCTTGATGAACGGGATGTAAAGCTCCTGGGCTTGCTTGGCCAGGGTTGGAGAGAAGAGAAAAAACGCCGTGACACCGACGGCCAGCAAACACTGGAGCAGGAATTTAAGTCGGCTGCTGATCCCGTCCGAGCTTTTTTTGGCTACTTTTAGGTAGTCGTCATAAAAACCGATTCCACCCAGGACAATCACTGTAACGAGGCAGAGCCAGACAAAGGGATTGTCAGGTCGCGCCCATAGTAAGGTGGAGACCACGACTGCTCCTATGAGAAGAAGCCCCCCCATGGTCGGCGTCCCCTTTTTACCGCCGTGGAGCTCGTTGAGCCGATGAACCTCCTCGGCGCTGCGGATCGGCTGTCCGAGCTTCAACTGGACAAGCCGGCGGATGAGGGCGTCGCCGAAGAGCAGACAGATCATGAAGGAGGTCAGCCCTGCGCAGAGCGCCCGGAATGAGATGTACTGGAATACATTCAGGCCCTTTGTGACGGAAAATCCATGAAGCAGTGAACTTAGTTGGGAAAGGTAGTAGAGCATGGGGTGGTTTTCTTAGACGATTTTCTTAGATAAACTGGAGGAGGACTTCTTCCATTCGGGCGCTTCTGCTTGCTTTGAGCAGAATCTGGTCACCTGAATGAACGAGGGAGGAAAGAAGAGCAGCAGCAGCCGTATTGTCGCGGGTGACCCTCACATCGGACATACCCTTTGCAGTCGCTGCCTCTGCGATGGCTGCCGCTTCGGGGCCGACGGTGATCAGTGTATCAAGCAGTCTGGCTGCCCTTTCTCCCACTTCGGCATACCCGGCTGCTGCATGGGCTCCTAGTTCCCCCATTTTTCCAAGCACGGCGACCTTCCGCCCCACTTTCGGCAGGGAAAATAGCGTCTCAAGCGCTGCCAGCATGGAGTCCGGGTTGGCATTGTAGGTGTCATCCAAGATGGTCACGCCCCGCTTCATCGACTGACTCAGCCTCCCTTTGGTGAGCTTGATCAGGGAAAGCGCAGCTGCACACTCCTCAAGCGGAATACCGCACAGGCTTCCCGCTGCGACGGCCAAGAGGGCGTTACCAACCATGTGCCTGCCCGGAACTGGCAGGTGGGCTTCCACACGGCCAAACTCACCTTCGATCACAAAACGGCTTCCATCGCTCCCGTGAACGAGATTAACGGCACGCAGATCCCCGCTCTGGAATCCCACTTCAAGTATTCTTGCCGTTGTCCGAGAGCGAAGCTCGGAAGCAAATGCACACTCCGCCGAAATGACTCCATAACCCGAAATCGGGAGTTTCTCCAGGAGGTCTCCCTTTTCCCGTGCAATCTCCTCAAGGCTGCCAAGGTGCTCGATGTGAGCGGTCCCTACTCCGGTGATGATGGCGATCTCCGGCCGCGCGAGTCCCGCAAGCGGGGCAATCTCGCCACGATGATTCATTCCAATCTCCCAGACAGCAACCTCATCCTCGAGATCCGCAGCCAGGATAGAGAGAGGCAGTCCGATCTGGTTGTTGAGATTTCCGACGGTGGCTGTTGTGCGGAACTTACTGCTCAGGACCGATGCGGTGAAATCCTTGGTCGATGTTTTTCCACTGCTGCCAGTCACCACCACCGGACGAAGCTTCAGCTGTGCGCGCCATGCTGAAGCCAGATGAGTCAATCCAGTCAAGGCGTCGGGCGTCGATAAGACGCCAAAACCCTGAGGAAGCCCCGTCGGAGCCTCGCTGTCACAGAGCGTTGCGACAGCACCCTTGGATGCGGCTTCTTCGATGAATCTATTCCCGTCGAAATTCTCGCCTCGGAGCGTGACGTAGAGATCCCCTTCCCTGATTTCTCTTGTGTCTTTGCAGACACGCAGCACCTTGGTGTCGGGATGACCTGCGAGAATGCTTGCCCCGCTCATCGCTGCGATTGTTGAGAGAGGAATGGGATTCATCTTATCGCGTCTCCCCGAATTCCTTGTTAGCCATGGCTCTGGCCGTGACAGAGACGTCATTAAACGGATGGCGTCCTGTCGTCGTCTCCTGATAGGACTCATGGCCTTTCCCTGCGACAAGCACGATGTCATTCGGCCCGGCAAGTTCAACGGCTCTCCTGATTGCGCTCTCACGATCCACAAAGCTTTCGTGACCTGTTCCGAGCAGCCCCGTCTCACTCTCGCGAATGATCGCCAAGGGATCTTCACTCCGTGGGTTGTCGGAGGTGACAATCACCTTGTCGGAGTAACGCTCCGCGGCGGCTGCCATGAGCGGGCGCTTGGAATGATCCCTGTCTCCTCCGCATCCAAAGACCGTGATGATGCGTGAGGGATTCAGCTGACGAAGTGACTTCAGCACATTTTCCAAGGCATCGGGCGTGTGCGCGTAATCCACGAAGGACTGGAAGTTGCGATGGGCAGGAACCCGCTCCAATCTGCCAGGAACCTGGGGGATCGTGACTGCCGCAGCAACCGCTCGACGGAGCTCCAGTCCCATCGCCGAGGCTGCAGCAAGTGCAGCCAGTGTATTGTAAACATTAAAGAGGCCGATCAGGGGGGTCCTTATCAGATAGCTTCGCCCCTTGGCATCGAGACGGAAGACGGTCCCTGTGCCACTGTGTTGGATATTGCTCGCCCGGAAGTTGCAGTTGCTTCCCTGACCGTAGGTGACGACTGGAACGCCGGTGATTTTGTCCAGGAGACGGTGCCCATAGCGGTCGTCCGAATTGATGATCGCCCTCCCCTTTTTCACCTTTTGTGCTCCAAGTGCTGTAAAAAGTGTTCTCTTGGCCTCGAAATACTCCTCCATTGTCCCGTGGTAATCGAGATGGTCCTGAGTCAGGTTTGTGAAGATTGCGGCGTCAAATTCAACTCCCCTCACACGCTGCTGCACCAGCGCATGACTCGACACTTCAAGAGCCGCCGCGCGGAATCCCCCATCTCTCATCGTGGCCAGCATACGCTGGAGTTCGATCGCGCCGGGAGTGGTCCTGGATGCTTCCTCAATGATCCCGGGCAGGATGTACTTGATCGTTCCTACAAGGCCGCACGGCCTACCGACGGTATCGCAGAGGTGACGGATAATCCAAGCGGTGGTGGTCTTTCCATTCGTTCCGGTGACCCCCGCAACAGCCAGTGAGGATGAGGGATGCCCATAGAAGGCAGCGGCGATATCCGCAAGCGCCTCTTGAGCCACAGGCACACGAACGATCGGGACATTGATTCCGGACAGATCCTCCCCGCTGACGACAGCAACCGCTCCCTGGGCGATTGCGTCATGAACATAGTGACTCCCGTTTACCTTGGAGCCCGGAAGGACAAAGAATAGATCCCCCGCCGTCACGCTGCGCGAATCACAACTGAGGCCCGTGATCGGAATTTCCGTGTTTCCAGTTACGGAAACAACAGTCGTGTTCCTGATCAGGGTGGCGATGGTGACCGAAGAAATCGTGGTGCTGTCTGAATACTTGTTCATCGTTTGCTTAGTGGGTTCCGGCCGTGATGGTGCTGGCGTTTGCGGACTGCGCCATCACCGCGGCCGACTCCTGGGGTATATCGAGGTAGCGGACGGCCCTGCTTGCAATCTTTGAGAAGACAGGGGCAGCCACCAGTCCTCCGTAATTCGCCGAGGAGCCGATCGGTGCATCATCCACAATGACGAGTCCCATGAGCTTTGGCTGGTCGGCAGGAAGGAAGCCGGCGAAGGAAACAATGAAGCGACCATCGAGATATCCGCCGTGGGGGCTGATCTTTTGCGCTGTGCCTGTCTTGCCAGCAACCGTGTACCCCTCAACGCGTGCAAGCGGAGCCGTTCCCTGGTCACTCACCGCGCGCTGCAGCGCATCGGCAACAAATCCCGCGGTCTTAGCCGAGACCACTTCACGTGCCGGTGTCACCTCTTGAGTTCCACTCCCCTCGCCCTTGCTGAGCACAAGACGGGGCTTCATGAGCTTCCCGCCGTTGGCGATCACCGACATTCCCATCACCATTTGGATGGGGGTCACTGAAACCGACTGACCGAAGGCCATTCGGGTCTTGGTGATCATATCCCAGCGATGCGGCGGATTGACGAGTCCTGAGATCTCGCCATGCAGCGGGATGCCGGTCTTCTCGCCGAACCCGAAACGGCGCACGTAATCGTAGTAGCAATTATCCTGCATCCGGAGCGCCATCTTCGCGGAGCCGATGTTGGAGGATTTCATCAGGATTTCTGAAACGCTCAGGTCGCCGCTGCCATGGTGATCCTTGATCGTCTTGCCACCGTACTGGAAAAGCCCGTTCTCGCAGTAGATGCGGGTCTTTTCATCCACGATCTTATCGTTGAGCGCGGCAGCCGCGACGACGATCTTGAACGTGGACCCAGGTTCATACATGTCGGTGATAGCCCGGTTGCGGAGTTGCTCTACCTTGGCTTCGTTAAAATGGTTGGGGTCGTAGTTCGGACGGCAGGCCATGGCGAGGATCTCGCCGGTATTCGGATCTGCCAGAATCGCCGTTGCACCGGCCGGGTGAAGTTCCTTGTATGTGGTATCAATCTCCTTCTCGACAATGGCCTGCAGTCCCATGTCGATACTCAGTCGGATGTCAGCACCCTGTTCCGGAAGCTGTTCCTGCCCCCGGTAAATCACGATCTCTCGTCCCCTTCGGTCGTGCTCGATCATCCGAAACCCATCCTGACCGCTGAGTTCTCCATCGAGCATCTTCTCAATCCCGTCGATGCCATGCCCCGAGTGGTCAACAAAGCCGAGCACATGGCAGAGCATTTCCCCATTGGGGTAGCTGCGCACCGCATCCTCCTCGAGGTAGAGCCCCCGGAGGCCTGCTTTCTCCATTGCTCGTATCATTCCCTGCGCATTTTCCTCGCTTACTGCCTTGCGGATCACGACATAGGGACGCTTGGTGCTCAGCTTCTGGGTCAGTTCGGAAACAGGCATCTCCAGGAAAGGAGCTGCTACGGCAGCTAGTGCTGCAGGATCATGAATATGAGTCCCGTCCGCCGTGACCGTTCTGACGGGAATGTTCACCGCAAGTTCCTCGCCGTTACGATCCAGGATACGTCCCCGGCGGGCCTGAATCGGCTGGCGGAAGCAGTGTTTCTCGGCTGCCTTAAGGGAAAAGTAATCGTGCTGAAGCACCTGGAGGTTAATCAACCGCCAGGCAAAGCCCGTGAAGATCAGTACCATCAGGGCGCAGACGAACCCGATGCGTCCTCCGGTTCCTTTCACCTGTTAATGGTGCGCTGGGGAGCCCCGGGACCAAACCGGCTGGCCGGATCACGCGAGGCGGTGCGCAAGACCCCATCTTCTTCAGCAGGCATGGCGGGAGTGACCCTGGCAATCGCCGTATCCCGAATCGCATCAAGCTTGATATAACCCTCATCAAGACGGCGCTGCAGGGCGCCACGTGAGGTCATGGAGGTGATCCGCGCCTTCAAGCCTTCATTTTTCGCCTGTGATTCGCGAAGGGCCGCCTCGGTGATGCGGGCCTGATTTCCAACAGCGTGCTGCTGGTTCTTCAGGTAGACAAAGAAAAGAGCGGCAATGCCCACGAGGAAGGCCACGATGATCAGTCGCGCCAGGACATTGACCTCGATCAAGTTCGTCGTGCGGTGGCGGTTTTTATTCATGGCGTTGCTCCCGGTTGCCCGCCCGGGCGTCGCTCCACGACACGGAGTCGCGCGCTACGCGAGCGGGGATTGGAAGCAAGCTCCGTCGGTGAGGCCGTGACGGAACGCGTCGTCAATGCATTGAAGAGCCTCTCAGGATTGGGGCGTGGCGCGGGCCACGTCGGATCATCAACTTCGGCCACCGAATGACGGCGGAAGAAATGCTTCACGATCCGGTCCTCCAGCGAATGGAAGGTGATCACCGCCATGCGGCCTCCGGGAGCAAGAAGGGCAGCGAATGCAGGAAGGGCCAGTTCAAGGGAACCAATCTCATCATTCACTGCGATTCGGAGCGCTTGAAAAACCCGGGTGGCCGGATGTCGCGGCCCCTGACGCCCGGCAGCAATGAGTCCGGCGAGTTCCGTTGTTGTCGTGAGCGGCTTCTTCTCACGGGCACGCACGATACGGGCCGCAAACTGGATGGCTCGTGGTTCGTCCCCATACTCGCGGAAAATGCGGGCAAGCTCAGAGGCAGTCGCCGTATTGACCAGATCCGCCGCCGTCCGCCCCGAGTTGCCCATGCGCATATCGAGCGGTCCCTCACGCTGGAAGGAAAAGCCCCTCTCCGGTGTGTCGAGTTGGTGGGAGGAGACGCCAAGATCCAAAAGGATGCCATCGACACCCTGAATGCCCAATCCAGCAAGAGTCCCCGGCGCCTCCGCAAAGTTGCCCTCAAGGGCGGTAAACAACTCCCCGTGAGAGGCGAGATGAGCGCGCGTGTGTGCCAGCGCCTCCGGATCACGGTCAAAAGCAAGAACCCGCGCCCCGCCCTTCAGCAGCAAGCTGCTGTGGCCTCCCCCCCCCAGGGTCCCATCGATGATGGTACGGCCTAAGACGGGACGCAGGAAATCAATGACCTCTGCCGCCAAAACAGGCTCGTGGCGGAAGGAGGTGCTCATAATGGGTGATGAAGAAAAAGATGTTTGGGTCTCGAGGTCGTGGTGGGCTCGGAGGAATCTGTTTCGTCGAAGTTTGTATTGGAGTCGCGTCATCGGTTCATGGCCGCTCAGAGACCGATCAACTCGGCCACTTGGCGGTAGGAAGGGGACTCCTCCGCGCTGACGGCAGCCCAGCGCTTGGCGTTCCAGATTTCAAAACGGCTGCGCCCACCTACGAGAACGACCTCTCCCTTGAGCTTCACCGAGTCGCAATGGTCGTCGGGCAACAGGATGCGGCCGTTGCTATCCGCCGAGATCGCGCGTGCCTGACTGTAGAACTGACGGATCGCCTTGCGTCGCTCTGGCGCCGGCGCCCCGCTCTGCTCAATGCGCGACTCGATGGAGTCGAACTCCTCCGGAGGCATCACGATGAGGCAGTCGCCGGTCGGCCCGGGAATGGCATGAAACGCGTCCGGTCCCCCATTCAGCCAAGCCGCCGGAATCGTGACGCGATTCTTCACATCCATGGACCTCTCGAAAGTCCCGGCGTAGCTGATCGGTTTTGGGGTGGGTTTGGACATTGGGGCCGTAGTGGGAGGATAGACCACTTTTCTCCACCACGCCCCACTTTTTCCCACCAAACAGGGAGATGGTCAACTGGAAAAGGAGGTAAATCAGCGGTTCCCTAAGAACCGATCTCTTCGAATTGATGCACATAGCGGTGCACGGTTCCCTCGGGCTCACCCGATAGCACTCCCTCATCATCCACAGGAGTGAACTGCGACTCGGTCTGGGGGGTGGCTGCAAAGCGCCTCCGGGTGCCTTGGTGTTCGGGCTTGTTTGAAGAGAGGGTAGACGATCTTGCATTTCCTGCTTGAAATCATCGGCCACCTTCGCGAGCTTGCCCTCTCAATGAAACTCATCACCACCTCCCTCCTAGCAGCTTCATGCCTCGTGCTTGCAGCATGCAATAAACCTGCGGCAAAAGAAGAAGCCTCCTTCCAATGCATCTCCGCAAAGATCACGATCGCTGATAAGCAGGTCGATTCCGTTGTTCAGTGGAACACCAAGACAGGAGAGGCTCGTCTCCTCAATGCAGCTTCCTTCGCCGACAAGTCCACCGGACAGCAAGGTAACCTGATCGGCTGGGTCCCTCTTGTTGACCTTCAGCAGGCCGTGCAGAATCTGGCCTCGCAGATTCAGGCGCAGCAGAACGCAGCCAAGGGTTCGGCGTCCCCTTCCTCAACACCGATCCAGTCCAAGAAGTAGTTTCAGGATCACTATTTACGAAGAGCGGCCGGAGCAATCCGGCCGTTTTTTTGTGCCCCAATACAAGGGTGAGCACATTGGAGAAGGCAAGTGGACTCTAAGGAACCGCTGATTAAATCCCATGATGGCCGCTGAAGAGTAGTTGATTGTTTTCCAAGGCGTGCAGCGCAGTGGCAATTCCCTTGCGGTCTTGACCAAGCAAGCAACGCAGGGAAACGGCCAAATACTCTCAGCCCAATCGGTTGCGGAGATAACAGAACCGGAGGCTGTGTTGGCTTCGCGATTACAGCCCGCAAGGGGATGCTCACGCGAAGCCGCCTTGCCTGCGTCCCATGGCTTGCCCGGTCGTTGCTTCGCATCCGCTACGGCTTCCGGCAACGGCCTCAATGCGATTTAATCAGCGTTTCCCTAAGGACGTCGGGAAAGGCGGGGAACTGAAGCCATTTTTCCCACTGCATCACTTCATGAACTGAAATCCGCCTCCCTAACCCGGGATGTTTTTAAGGAGTTCGGCGTTGGTCGGATACCGACGAATAAAGAAGAGAAGCCTCTCGATGGCTTCGATGGGCTTATGTCCTGCCAAGCCGCGACGGATGATGTTGATCTTGTGCATCTCGTCTGGGGTAAGAAGAAGTTCCTCACGGCGGGTGCCGGAGAGGAAGATGTCGACGGCGGGATAGATGCGCTGATCGCTGATTTTTCGATCGAGGACGAGCTCCATGTTGCCGGTGCCCTTGAACTCTTGGAAGATGAGATCGTCCATGCGGCTGTTGGTCTCGATGAGAGCGGTCGCCATGATGGTAAGCGATCCTGCCTCCTCGGTATTACGCGCGGCCGCGAAGAGCTTGCGGGGGATCTCCATCGCACGGGAGTCCATGCCGCCGCTCATGGTGCGCCCTCCGCCACCCTGGGCGTTGTTGAAGGCGCGGCCGATGCGGGTGAGGGAGTCCATGAGGACGAAGACATCCTTCCCCTGCTCGACAAGGCGCTTGGCGCGGTCGATGGCGATCTGCGCGATGCGGGTGTGGCTTCGGAGGTCGCTGTCGTTGGAGCTGGCGTAGAGTTCGGCCTGAGGAACCGTACGGCGGATCTCGGTCACCTCCTCAGGACGCTCATCGACCAGAAGGATGATGAGCTTCATCTCGGGGTGGTTCTTCACCACGGCGTCGGCGATGTGCTGCAGAAGTGTGGTCTTGCCGGTGCGAGGCGGGGCAACGATGAGGCCCCGCTGACCCTTTCCAACCGGGGTCATGAGGTCGATAATACGCGTGGTGAAGCGCTCGGGTGTTGTCTCGAGCGTGATGCGCTTGTTGGGGCTGATGGTCGTCAGTTCCTCAAAGAGCGGGATGTTCACGAACTTCTCCGGAGCTTCACCCTCGATCTCGGTGGCGCGGAAGAGCTGAATGCCACGGGGTCCACGGCGGGTCTCTCCTTTGATGAAGACGCCGTCGCGGAGGTTGTACTGACGGATCACCTCGGGGGTGATGAAGATGTCGTTCTGCGTGGCGGAGTAGGCGCGCTTGGCCTCGCGAAGGAATCCGAAACCCTTACCGGAGACCTCGACGATACCCTCGGCGTAGGTCGGCTCCGGAGGGGGACCATCCTGAGTCGCTCCCGCTGCGACAACAGGTTCTGCAAACTCATCGGGGCCGGGGCCGTGCTCTTGGTACCCACTCTGGCCACCCTGTCCCCCACCCTGCGTAGTTGGGCCACGGTTATCCTGGCGGTCGTTACGGAAATTGCGGCGCCCGCCGCTGCGGGGACGGCGGGCTCCACCACCCCGGCGGGGGTGGTCGAAGTTTCTCTCGCGCTGCGCTCCCTGCTGCTGGGATCCACCCTCGCCTCCGCCCTGCTGCGGCGCGTGGGAATCGGGATTCTGGCGGGAAGGTGCCGGTTGGGAGGGCTGGGGGGCTGGGGCTTGTGGAATTTGGGGCTGCTGTTCGTCACTCATGGGAAAAATGGGATTAGGTTGTCGTCTGTGAGACTGTTAGGTCAGAAAATGAAGATGAGGGAATGGTAGGGGCCCGGGATCATTCCCGGATGGGATTCCAAGTTGCCTCATGAGGATGCCTGATTAAAAAACCGGCTCTCCGTCGGGACAACGGTGCAATCCTGATTGGATGGATGCTCTGCGTTAGGGTTTGTGAGAATTTCTAAAACCAAACCGCCGGAGAAAAAATCAACTCTCCGGGAACTGTGTGGGAGAAATCCTAGAAGACCAAAACGTTCTTTTAAGAAATCATACCCCCGGACCATGTCAACGCCTATTTGGTGTAAAAGGGGCTCTGTAGGATCCCCAACACTGAAAATTTCAGCTTTTCCCCTGCCGGGAGCTAAAACTCCTTCACCTCACCCACTGTCATGAGGTGGAGGTTCCTGCCCGATTTGGAGAAGGCTTTCTTGGCCGCAGCGTGGTCAATCGCAATCTGCGGGAAGGTGTCATAGTGGACACCGAGGATCTCGTTGCAACCGAGCCATCCCGCCGCGGTCACCGCATCAGTGACTCCCATGGTGAAGTTATCTCCGATGCAAAGCGCTACAAACTTGAGTGATCCCGGGTTCAGCGAGGAGGCAATAAGCTCCATATCCCGGGACAGCGCCGTATCGCCGCTGTAGTAGAAGGCTCCCTCGGGTGTTTCGACAAGGAATCCACCCGGTTGCCCTCCATAGGATCCGTCAGGCATGCTGCTGGAGTGGACGGAGGAGGTGAAGGTGACACGTCCGAAGTCAAAGGTCCAGGAGCCTCCGGAGTTCATCGAATGAGCCTTTTCGAGCCCCCTTGCGGCGAACCACTGGATTACTTCGTAGTTGCCGATGAGGGTGGCTCCGCTCTGACGTGAGATCACCTCGACGTCAGCAACATGGTCGAAGTGACCATGGGAGAGAAGGATGTGGTCGGGGTTGAGTGATGCGATTTCAATGAAGGAGGCCAGAGGATTGGGTGTGATGAAGGGGTCGATGAGGAGCGTCTTCCCTCCGGTCTGAACGGAGAAGCAGGAGTGGCCGTAGTAGGTAACCTTCATGCGCGCATCATTCCCCTATTCGCCATCTCCGCCAAGACGGAAA
>CANIBV010000015.1 GCA_947466005.1 Spartobacteria bacterium
CCACGCGAGCCTCGGTGAGGGTCCAGAACTGCTCACGATTGAGACATTCATCACGGAGGCGTCCATGGAAGCTCTCCACGTAGCCGTTCTGCCATGGGCTGCCAGGATCGATATAGATCGTCTTAATCGCATTCTCCGACAGCCATGCTTGGACTGCCTTGGCGATGAACTCGCTCCCGTTGTCGCTTCGCAGATAGGCAGGTGCCCCATGTTCTTGGATTGCCTTCCCCATCCACTCCAGAACGTCTCCGCTCTTGAGTGCTCGATCAGCCCGCAGTACATGGCACTCGCGGGTATACTCGTCGAGGATCGTGAGCATCCGCAGTGCCCCGCCTCGCGTGGTTCCATCACAGATGAAGTCCCAGGTCCAGACATGGCCCTTGTGCTCGGCCTTCACGGGCAGTCCCGCGAGTAACCTCGGCGGACCATCTTCCTCTTGGTCGGTGGCACCCTCAGTCCCAGAGATCTCCTCATGCTCTGGATGCGTCTCTTGCCCACATGCCATCCCTCCTGTCGAAGCAGGGCAGCGATACGGCGGTAGCCGTATCGGGGATGCTTGTCGCTAAGTTCAATCACTCGCTTCAGGAGAGCCTGCTCCCAAGAGGTCTTCTCCTTCGGGCGATACCAATAACTTGATCGGGGGACATTGAGGAAGCGGCAGACCTTCCTGCCAGATCCCAGTCCTCCCTCAACAGCCTTCAGAGCGTATGCCCGGCGACAAGCCGGGCTCAGAGCTTTTTTTCGCATACAAATTTGAGGACTCTGATTTCTAGTAAACTCTCGGCCAGCATCTTCTTGAGCTCCGTGTTTTCACGCTCCAGTTCCTTCAGTCGCTTGGCCTCGTTGACCTCCATCTGCCCGAACTGCTTCTTCCATCGGTGAAAGCTCACTTGAGAGAGGTTGTGCTCCCTGCACACCTCCACGATGCTCTGGCCAGCGTCTGCCTGCCTCAAGATCCTGATCTTGTCCTCTGTGCTGTATCGCTTTCCTTTCATGGTCTTTGGGGTTAGTTGAACCCAAAGACTAACACACCAACTGGCTCAAATCTGCGAGGTCATGTCAACAGGTAGAGCCCGCTCAAGTCAGGGTCAAAATATTCTGATTGGAACCCAATATGTCAGCCTGTCTGAAACGATGCCCTTGCGTAATGAACGTTTCATCTTTCAAGCTTACAGACCAGGTCGTTGCTTCGAATCCGCTACGGCTTAACCGCAACGGCCTCAATGCGATTTAATCAGTGGTTCCCTAGCGCTTGGTGGCGGCACTCGGTACCGTGTCCCGATAGAAGATGATGCCGTGCTGGCGAAGGTTGGCGATAAAGGCCTTGAGATCGACGGCTGCACTCTTTGCCGAGTCCATGGTCTCGTTTCCCTTCTTAATGAAAACGTTCGCCTCGCTGGTGATGTTCTTAATCTGGCCTGAGGAGGCCGCCAGTGCGTCGCTTGTGGTGCGGAAGTTGCTGAGTGTTATCTGGAAATTTTTTACACCCTGCTCATTGAAGACCTCTTTCTTCAGGCGCGTGGTAATCACATTGATATTCTCCACGGCGTTATCGATCTTGGGCATCACTTCACCGATCTGCTGCTGAAGATCCGCCATACTCGAAGCTCTTAATCCCTGGACCACGGCATCACGCGGGATCGGCTTCTGGTTGAGGGCGGCTTCACTCATCGTCACGGTGACAAAGGAGTCCCCTAGAAGTCCGGAGCTCCCGATGGAAAAAACGCTCCCGTCGGGAATTTGCACCTTGTCATTGATTTTGAGCGGCACGGCGACTCCCTTCATATCGGGGAGGATGGAGGGTGACTCCGCAATCTCACCGATCTTGGCACCCGCGAGAAGCACGTCGGCCCCCTTGTAGAGGCCGCTCGCATTACGGTACTCGACGGTGATCGTGTAGTAGTTCTTAACGCCCGCGCTGAATCGGCCGAAATAGAGCACCAGCGAGGCGATACAGATGAGTCCGAGCAGCATGAAAAGCCCCGCTTTGAACTGGGTGCCTGTGTTTGTGGTGTCCATGGAATGTGTTGGTTTAGTCGATCTCGTGAGAGCGTCCCTTAATGAAGTCGGTGATCAAGGGGTCACTGGAGGAATGCAGCTGATTCAAGGTCCCGTCAAAATGGATCCGACCCTCGCGCAGGAGGGCCACGCGGTCGGCAATGTGATCGGTGCTGATCATGTCATGGGTAACAACGATCGACGTGACGCGCAACTGGGATTGCAGGCGCCGGATCAGACGATTGATTGTATCGGAGACAATGGGATCGAGGCCGGCAGTCGGCTCGTCATAGAGAATACAGGCAGGCTCGGAAATGATCGCACGGGCAAGGGCGGCACGCTTGCGCATGCCTCCGCTGAGGTTCACCGGCATCTTCTGTTCCTGTCCTTGCAGTGACACGAGTTCCAAGGCATATGCCACCTTGTTGCGGATGATCTTTTCATCACGCTCACCGCGCTCACGAAGAGGGAAGGCCACATTCTCGAATACCGTCATGGAGTCAAACAGCGCCCCATCCTGGAAGAGCATCCCGATTTTACGGCGGACCGGCTCAAGTTGACGTTCATCCAGATGCGCAATCTCTTCACCCTCGATCTTGATCGACCCTGAGAGGGGTCTCATGAGGCCGATCAGGTGCCGGAGAAAGACGCTCTTTCCACCGCCACTCTGGCCGAGCAGGACAACGGTCTCACCACGGGGAACATCGAGATCCACCCCGCGCAAGATCTCCTGATTCCCGATGGTCTGATACAGGTTGCGGACCTCGATAAGATTGGAAGTTGGAGCGCTCAATGGGGCGGGAAGTAAGATTGTGGATTAGTACCGTACTCCCGCAGGGAAGACGATATTCAGTGCCATCGTCAGGAAGAAATTGAACATCAGGATGGTGAGGGAGCTGATGACCACAGCCTCGGTCGTTGAGCGACCCACTCCAACGGCACCATTTCTCGTAGTCAGTCCCTGGTGGCAGCCGATGATGACCACGATAATCGCAAAGACAAATCCCTTGGTCAGCGCCATCACCATGTCCTTGCCGTGGGTGTACGACCACATGTGGTGGAGGAAGAAGACGCTGTTGATATTTAGGATCTGGGTGGCGACATAGTAGCTAGCAATGAGAGCGAAAAAAATGCACTCGCCAACCAGAAGAGGCATGGAAATGAGCATTGCCACGGTGCGCGGCACCACGAGGTAATCGATCGGATTCACCGCCAGGGCCCGCAAGGCATCGATCTGCTCGGTCACCTTCATGGTGCCGATCTCGGCACTCATGGCAGCGCCGACACGTCCGGCAACCATCAGTCCCGTGAGCACTGGGCCAAGCTCGCGGCAGAGAGCAATCGAGACGACGGGACCGACGGCCGTGCTCATATTGAGAGCTGAAAACTGGAAGAAAATCTGTGCGGTAAAGACGGCCCCGGTGAAGACCCCCGTGATGATCACCACAGCCTGGGAGCCAAATCCGATCTCATCGATCTGATCGATCACGAGTCTCCACCGGATCCTCCCGGCCAGGATCGAGTTAAATGTTTCCCCAGCCAGCAGTGCCGCCTGCCCCAAGTAGGTGCAGAAGGCCCGTGTGAGTGGAAACGAGTAGGATAACTTCATCCGGAGAGTGGCGGTGAATGTCCGAAGTCGTCTATGCCTTTGCAAGCAGTGGCACCGCCTCGAGATCGTAACCCCGGGTGCCAGTCACCTTCACTCTGTGAAAGACTCCGGCCTCGACGGGTCGAGTGAAGTGAACCCTGCAGTCGACATCCGGAGCATCACCCTCGGTGCGACCAAGCGTGGTGGTGTCGGCCAGAACTGTCAGTTCCTTTCCGATTTGGGAGGTGGCCAACTCCGCGGCGATTTCCTGTTGGATGAGCATTGCTTCGCGCTGACGGCGCTTCTTGGTGCCGCCATGGATCTGCCCGGGCAACTTCGCGGCTCGCGACTCATCTTCACGGGAGTAATTGAAGACACCAAGACGCTCGAAGCGCCTCGATCGCATGAACTCCACCAGGCTCTTAAAATGCTCCTCGGTCTCTCCGGGGAAGCCAACGATGAAGGTCGTCCTGATGGTGAGGTTCGGAATACCCTCACGCATCCGGTCGATCAGGCGTTCAATGTGGCCCCGGTCGGTTTCACGGCGCATGGAGTCGAGCATCACGTCATGGATGTGCTGGAGAGGCATGTCGACGTAACGCGCCACCTTCGGGTTGCGGGCAATCGCGGCAATCATGTCATCGCTCCAGTGGGCGGGATGGGTATAGAGGAGACGGATCCAGAACTCTCCGGGGATGGAAGCTAGAGCATCCAGAAGCGCTGGGAGTCCGGGTCCCCTCGCCTCATCGACCGGCTGCCGTGGACCGGCCTTCTCCTCCCAGAGGTCCATGCCGTAGTAAGTGGTGTCCTGACTGATAAGGTTTATCTCCTTCACGCCGGAGGCAATGAGTCCCTCTACCTCCTTGACCACCGACTTGATGGTGCGGCTGCGGTGACGGCCCCGCATGCGCGGAATCACGCAGAAGGAGCAGGGGTGGTTACACCCCTCTGCGATCTTCACGTAGGCTGTGTGGGAAGCCGTGAGGCGGACGCGGGGAGTATCGTAGTCTGGAATATAGGCGGAGCGACGTGAGACCTCGACCAGAGCCCCCTCACCCTCTCTATCCTCATCCAGTAAGCGGTCGAAGAAGGAGCCGGCACTCTTGATCTCATCGAGCCCCAGGAAGGCATCGACCTCGGGAAGTTGGGCGGCAAGATCCGTGGAATAGCGCTGCGAGAGGCAACCTCCGACGACAAGCTTCTGTCCGGCCTTGGCACCATGAAGACGACGGCGGTGTGCCTCGAGAATCGCGCTGATGCTCTCCTCCTTGGCGGGATCAATGAAGCCGCATGTGTTGACCAGAACCACATCGGCATCATCGGTTTCGGTGGTAAGCTCGTAGCCATGGAGCTTGGCATCGCCGAGCATGATCTCGGCATCGATGAGGTTCTTGGCGCAGCCAAGGCTGATGAGGCCTATCTTACGGGTTTCTGTGGTGGTGGAATGAGTCATCGGATAGGAAAAGAAGGGAGTTGGTTGTTACTGGTGATCCAAGGAATGGAACGCACGCGGGAGAGTTGCCTCATCATTCCCCAGGAGCTGAGAAAGGTGGCTATCAGAAGGAGGTAAACAGCAGCTCTTCCCAAGGGGGCAAGGGGGGCGAGCAGCTCCATGGAGAAGCGGATGCGCGGTCGAAGAGGACGCGATATCTTGCAGAGATAGGCCTGCTTTCCAGAAAGCAACGGGGGCATCGGTGGCAGGGACTCCCTGATGGCGATCAAATCAAGACCCAGCAAACGCGCGTAGGTCACGGCCTGAAGACGCGCAATGCCCGCATCAAGAGGCCGATCCTCCTCCAGTGCACGGACCTCGGGGGCCTGAAGCCGTGCTGCACGGGATGCATCGGCCACGGAGAGTCCACGTTCCTCCCGAGCCTCTCGGAGAAGCGAGCCAAGAGGGTGGCAAACTGGTGGCTTGGTGAGAAACATGCGGTAGGAATTAGTAGTTGCCGGTATCGTCGAGCCCGTCGAGGTCAACCAGGATCTCACGATCCTTGGCTCCATCCTTGGGTCCGAGAATGCCACGCTGTTCGAGAATGTCGACGACGCGCGCGGCACGTGTGTATCCGAGCCTGAGACGACGCTGGAGCATCGAGGTGGAGGCCTTCTTCTCCTGACGGATGATCTCGAGGCACCTGTCGACCAGATCCTCCTCTTCATCGGTCACTTCATCCTCAGGCATGATCGTGGAGGAGAGCTTGGCCGAGATGCTGGGCTCGAAGATCGGCTTGCTCTGGGCCGCAAGATTCGCCACGACGCGGTGGATCTCCTCGTCGGTAACGAGAACGCCCTGGGCGCGTGTCAGCTTGGCGCTACCGGGAGGCAGATAGAGCATGTCTCCTTTGCCCAATAGTCGTTCGGCGCCGTTGGTGTCGAGGATGACTCGGCTGTCGATACCAGAGGCGACCTGGAAGGCGATACGTGAAGGAATATTGGCCTTGATCACTCCGGTGACAACAGTGGATCGCGGGGTCTGTGTCGCCACGATCATGTGAATGCCGGCGGCGCGAGCCTTCTGCGTGATGCGGGCGATCGCCCCCTCAACATCGGCTGGCGCGGTCTGCATAAGATCGGCCAACTCATCCACGATCACGACGATAAAGGGCAACTGATCAGGGATCTGGATCTCATCATCACCGCGCTGCGGTGGTTGGGGCTTGGGAGTTGCCTCCTCCTCGACGACACCATCACCGGGAGTTGCTTCCGCAGCCGACTCCAAGGAGGCTTGATCTGATTCGGACACTCCTTCGGAAAGGGCCGCGCTTTCCGGGGAGGGAGCCTTCTCCGGCTTTGGGCGGCCATTGAAGCCACTGATGTTCTTGACCCCTACCTTGGCGAAGATGGCGTAGCGCTTCTCCATCTCATCGACCACCCAGCGGAGGGCAAGGAGCACCTTCTTGGGATCGGTGACGACTGGCGTCACGAGGTGGGGAAGGTCGTTGTATACCTGCATCTCGACCACCTTGGGATCGATCATGATGAAGCGGAGTGTCTCTGGCGTGTGCTTGAAAATCAGGCTCGTAATGATCGAGTTAATGCAGACGCTCTTTCCGCTCCCGGTGGCCCCAGCCACCAGCAGGTGGGGCATGGCGGCCAGATCAGCGATGATCGCATGGCCGTAGACGTCCTTACCCAGGGCAAGGGGAAGAGCCGCCTTGCTTGACTCCCAGGCCTCGCTCTCGAAAAGCTCGCGGATACTAACCTTCACCTTGCTGGAATTAGCGATCTCGATGCCGACAGTGTCCTTGCCGGGAATCGGGGCCAGGATGTTGATCCTCTCGGCGCGTGTGGCGCGGGCGAGATTCTTCTCGAGTGCGGAGATTCGCTCCACGCGGACTCCGATGGCCGGATAGACTTCGTAGCGGGTGATGGTCGGTCCCTTGGTGATGTCGCCCGGCGATGCCTCGATGTCGAACTGGGCCAGTGTGTCGAGAATGATCTTCTGGACGCCCTGCAGTTCGGCGGGGTCAGCCGGCTTATGCCCCTCGTCGTCATAGGTCTCCAGGAGATCAAACCCTGGGAGGTTATACTCTTCAAAGCTGACCTCGCTCAGCCCCCCCTCTGCCGATGAGACGGCACCTGATGCAGAGATTGAGGGCTTGGCTTTCTCCTTCGACTTCATCACCTCCGCGAGCGTCGGCTTGCGGGCGGGAGCGGGAACACTGGCATCGATGATCTTGGGAGCTGGGAGATCAGCGGCAAGCTGCACGGGGATTTCGTTGCTCTCCGCGGTCACTTCATCCTCGTCGAGAGGGATGCGACGACGACGCGAACGAGTGGGGGCAAGCAGAGGAGCGGCTTCGGCGATTTCCTCGGCGGAGGAAGGACGCAGGCGGCTTATAACAAATCTGAAGAGGAAACCGATCAGGAAGAGCAAGGCCGCCGATCCACGGCGCATCGCAAGGATTGGGTGGAATCCGGTTGCCAGAATGAGGCTTACCAACGCGAGTGCCATGAAGATCAGCATGGATCCGATGCTTCCGAGCACATTGCGACCGAAGACAAGATTGAGCCGGTGACCAAACCAGCCGCCGGGCCCCTCGATGTTGAACTTATCCTTCCAGTCCAGAAGGATGAGGTGCTGGAGATCAAGTAGGGTGGACCAGCTCAGCACAAAGACAAAGGCCCATCCGAGGCGTATGCTGAGCTGAAATTCCTGACCGGTGAATTTGGCAATACCCAGTCCGAGCAGGGCCACGGCGCCAAAATAGGAAGCCGCACCGAAAAGGAAATACATCAGCCCCGCCACATCGGCTCCGACGCGGCCGATGAAGTTCAGCGGGATGTCAGAGGAATGCGCGTACTTGGCATAAGGGAGCCAGGAGGAGACATCCCTGGGCTCGAAGGAACAGAGCGCGAGCAGGAGAAGGATGCCTCCGAAAAAGAGCAGCAAACCCGTCACTTCATTCCATGAGCGTCGTCGTGATGAAACCATTCGAGGCATCTTGTAGGAATACTTGCGGTCTTGGCAACCATGGGCGCCTTTAGGATAATGGATAATGGATAATTAATCATTCAGCACGCGATCCCGACCCGTTTGCCAAACACTCACCCTGACTCGAAATTACTCATGAATCCAGCATCACCCCTGATCTTTGAACCACTTGCCATGGAACGCGTCTGGGGAGGGCGCCGCTTTGAGACCCTCCTGGGCAAGCACCTCCCTCATGGCGCCGTGATCGGGGAGCTCTGGGAGATGGTTGACCGCCCGGAGGCCCAGAGTGTCGTCCATGACGGACCCCTCAAGGGAAAGACGCTGCAGGAACTCTGGATCAACCACCGTGCCGAGATCTTCGGTGAAAAACATGCGGAAAATCCATCACCTCGCTTTCCCCTGCTCATTAAGCTACTCGATGCACGCGAGCGACTCTCTGTCCAGGTCCACCCTCCCGTTTCACGTGCCGAGGAGTTGGGGGGCGAACCCAAGACCGAATGCTGGTACTTCCTCCATGCTGCAGAAGGAGCCTCGGTCTATGCGGGACTGAAACAGGAGGTGACCCGTGAATCCTTTGAGCAGGCCCTCGCCTCGGGACAGGTCGAGGAGACGTTGCACCGGGCCCCGGCCCGCACCGGAGAGAGCATCTTCATTCCCAGCGGGCGTCTTCATGCCATCGGCGAGGGACTCGTGATCGTCGAGGTCCAGCAAAACAGCGACACGACCTACCGGGTCTTTGATTGGAACCGCCATGGTCTCGACGGCAAGCCGAGGGAACTGCATGTCAAAGAGTCGATGGGCTCGATTGATTTCGCGGACTTTGAGCCGGCACTGACCCCTGCCTCGCAGTCACTGGTGGCTGATTGCCCCTATTTCCACGTCGAGAAACAGGAGATCTCTTCTCCTCTCAACATCGGGAAGGCGGATGACTTTTCCATCATCACCTGCCTGACAGGATCGGTGGGGTGCGGAGGGGTCACGCTGAAGCCCGGATCTTTCATGCTTGTCCCTGCGACACCAACGGAAGCCCTGCTCACTCCCGGTGCGGCTGGCACATCGATCCTAGTGACAAGACTCCCGGCATAAAAGACGGGTGAGTTTAGGGTGGGCAGGGAGCCTTCAAGGCAACCGCCTTCCTTCTTTTTCACTCTTTAGCCTTTTTACCTCCCCCACGACTACGCGTTTGACTCGACTGCACACTGAAGGGTTCAATACGACGCTCATTAGCTTCTAAACCGACCAGGGCGCCCATCCAATTTATTCAGTTAGTCCGCAGCTTCCATCACCATGCCAAAAGACACGTCCATTCATAAAATCCTTCTGATCGGAGCCGGCCCCATCGTGATTGGTCAGGGCTGCGAGTTCGACTACTCGGGAGTGCAGGCCTGCAAGGCACTCGCTGAAGAGGGATACGAGGTGGTGCTGGTGAACTCGAACCCAGCCACGATCATGACCGATCCGGAGTTTGCCAGCCGGACCTACATCGAGCCGATCACCCCGGAGATCATCACGAAGATCATCGAGAGGGAGAAGCCCGACGCCCTGCTCCCGACCCTGGGTGGTCAGACCGCCCTGAACGCCGCCATGGAGCTCTTTCACAGCGGAGTCCTGGAGAAGCATAATGTGCGCCTCATTGGAGCCAATGCCGAAGCCATCAAGCGCGGCGAGGACCGAACGCTCTTCAAGCAGATCATGCTTGAGATAGGTCTGGAAGTGGCCAACTCCGGCGCGGCCCACACGATCGACGAGGTCTTCGAGATCGCCAAGTCCATCGGCACCTACCCGCTCATCATCCGTCCCGCCTTCACGCTGGGTGGGGCAGGCGGCGGCATCGCCTACAACCGCGAGGAACTCGAGACCATCGCCCGACGCGGCCTCGACATGTCTCCGACCACAGAGGTCCTCATCGAGGAGTCGCTGCTTGGCTGGAAGGAGTACGAGGTGGAGGTCATCCGCGACTGCGCCGACAACTGCATCGTCATCTGCTCGATCGAGAACTTCGACCCGATGGGCGTCCACACCGGCGACTCTATCACCGTCGCGCCGATCCAGACCCTCACCGACAAGGAGTACCAGAAGATGCGGGACGATTCCTTCGCCGTCATCCGCGCCATCGGCGTGGAGACTGGAGGCTCGAACATCCAGTTTGCGGTGAACCCCAAGGACGGACGCCAGATCGTCATCGAGATGAACCCCCGCGTCTCGCGCTCCTCGGCCCTCGCCTCCAAGGCCACTGGCTACCCGATCGCCAAGATCGCGGCCAAGCTGGCCGTCGGCTACCGCCTCGACGAACTCAAGAACGACATCACCAAGACGACAACCGCCTGCTTCGAGCCGGCGATCGATTACTGCGTCGTGAAGATCCCGCGCTTCACCTTCGAGAAGTTCCCCAAGGCCGATCCGACCCTCACCAGCCAGATGAAGAGCGTCGGCGAGGCAATGGCGATCGGACGCACCTTCAAGCAGGCTCTGCAGAAGGCTCTTCGTTCCCTCGAGACGGGACGTTCCGGACTCGGCTGCGATGCGAAAGATGTCGAACCACGTAAGGAGGATGGCAGCTGGGATACCGACAAAATTGAGTTCCTTCTCCGCGTTCCGAATGCCGAGCGGATCTTTGCCGTTCGCCACGCCTTCCTCGCGGGAATCACCGCGGAAAAGATCCACGAGATCAGCGCCATCGATCCCTGGTTCCTCGATAATATTCAGGAACTCGTTGAGACAGAGCTCTCCTACCGCGCCAACCCTTCCGAGATTCCCCTGCGCCAGGCGAAGAAGCTCGGATTCTCCGACCGCCAACTGGCTCATATCACCGATACGACAGAGGATGCCATCCGCGCCAAGCGCAAGGCTGAGGGGATCGAACCGACCTACCGTCTCGTCGACACCTGCGCGGCCGAGTTCGAAGCGACGACACCTTACTTCTACTCAACCTACGGAGACGAGGATGAGACTCGCAAGGGAACCAAGAAGAAGGTGATGATCCTCGGAGGAGGTCCCAACCGCATCGGTCAGGGTATCGAGTTCGATTACTGCTGCGTCCACGCCGCCTTCGCGCTCAAGGAAGAGGGATGGGAGACCATCATGGTGAACTCGAACCCCGAGACCGTCTCCACGGACTACGACACGAGCGACAAACTCTTCTTCGAGCCACTTACCCTCGAGGATGTGCTCAATATCTACGAGCGTGAGCAGTGCGATGCGGCAGTTGTCCAGTTCGGAGGGCAGACCCCCCTCAATCTAGCCGCACCGCTCCAGGCACGAGGCGTCACCATTATTGGCACCCAACCCAAGAGCATCGAGATGGCCGAGGACCGCAAACACTTCGCAGCAATGATCGACAAGCTGAAGCTGCGCCAGACCACGGGGGCGACAGCCATTGACGAGGTAGAGGCCGTCGCCGTGGCCAATAAGGTCGGCTATCCCGTCCTTGTCCGCCCCTCCTTCGTGCTTGGTGGTCGCGCCATGGAGATCGTCTACACCGAGGAGGATCTGCGCCGCTACATCCGTACGGCAGTTGAGGTCAGCCCTGAGCGCCCTGTGCTCGTGGACCGCTTTTTGGAAGACGCCACCGAGGTTGACGTCGATTGCCTTGCTGACGGCACCGATTGTGTCATTGGAGGCATCATGGAGCACATCGAGGAGGCAGGCATCCATAGCGGAGACAGCGCCTGCGTGCTTCCGAGCGTCTCTCTCTCTGCGAAGGTCCTTGAGACTATCCGCTCCGCAACCAAGGCCATGGCGCTCGAACTTGATGTCCGTGGCCTCATGAACGTCCAGTACGCAGTGAAAGATGAGGATGTCTATGTGCTGGAGGTGAACCCCCGCGCATCGCGCACCTCTCCCTTCGTCAGCAAGGCGATCGGAGTGCCCCTTGCCAAGATGGCTGCCAAGATCATGGCGGGCCGCACCCTTAAGGAACTAGGCTTCACCAAGGAAGTCATTCCTACCCATTTCAGCGTGAAGGAAGCCGTCTTCCCCTTCATCAAGTTCCCCGGTATCGACATCACCCTCGGGCCCGAGATGCGCTCGACCGGAGAGGTCATGGGCATCGATACCGACTTCCCCCGCGCCTATGCGAAGGCCCAGATGGCCGCTGCACCCTCGCTTCCATCTCAAGGGAATCTCTTTGTCAGCGTCAAGGACTCCGACAAGGAGGGGGCCGTCGCGATCGTGAAGGACTTCGCCGAGCTAGGCTTCAAGATCCATGCGACCGATGGTACCGCCTCCCTCCTAAAAGAGAATGGCATCGCGGTCACTCGCCTCAACAAGCTGGCCCAGGGACGCCCGAACGTCGTCGACATGATCAAGAACGGCGAGATGCAGTTCATCATCAACACCCCGAGCGGCAAGCAACCCCGTCAGGATGAGGTGGTGATCCGCAGCACGGCGGTGGCCACTCGCATCCCGATCATGACCACCCTGCGCGCCGCGGCAGCCAGCGTCTCTGCGATCCAGTCGATGGCGAAGAAGCCCCTGGAGGTGAAGTCTCTTCAAGAGTACCACGCTACGGCATAAGCCGCAGTGTGCAAAAAACAGTGCCGGACCAACCTGTTATGGACTCGACTTTGAACCTCACCTCCATAAGGGTTTATCGGTGACTGAACGTGTTGTTGTGCGCTCGAAGTTCTTCTTCGAGGGAGAAAAGAAATTCTTTGTTAAAGGCGTGACCTACGCCCCCTTTGCTCCAGATGCCGAGGGCTTCCAATTCGGTTCCAAGGAGCAGGTCGCCAAGGATCTGGCAGCCATTCGTGAGTCAGGCGCCAATCTGCTCCGTATCTACACGACACCTCCCCGCTGGTTCCTCGATCTCTGCCTGGAGAATGGCATTCGAGTGCTCTTCAGCATCGCCTGGATGGAGCATGTGGAATTTCTCAACGATCCCAAGGTCAGGGCCTCGGTCGAGAAGGCCGTGATCGATGCCGTGCGAGAGCACAAGGGGCACCACGCGATCTTCGGCTACCTCCTCGGCAATGAGATCCCCTCTTCGATGGTGCGCTGGCTCGGGGCCAAGCGCGTGACGGAGTTCGTCGAGCACCTGGTCAACATCGCCCGCCGCGAGGATCCACGGGCCCTCTACTCCTACGCAAGCTATCCCCCGACCGAGTATCTCCTTCCGCAGAATGTCGACTTCCTTACCTTCAATGTCTACCTGCACCGCCGGGAGGATTTTGAACGCTACCTGGCACGCCTTCAGAACCTCGCCGAGGACAAACCTCTCATCATGGGCGAGTTCGGCATGGACACAATCCGCCACACGGAAGAGGAACAGGCCGAGATGATCGGTTGGCACCTGGATGCAGTGGTCCGCGGAGGCCTTGCCGGCACAATCCTCTACGCATGGACCGATGAGTGGCACCGGGGCGGCATGGACATTCTAGACTGGGCCTTCGGTCTGGTGACGCGCGACCGCACGCCCAAGAAGGCCCTCTCAACCGTTCGCGGCTTCTACGACAACAAGGAATCCATTACCCACCACGCCCCTCTGCCCCGAGTTCCCAAAGTCTCGGTGATCGTCTGCAGCTACAACGGCGGACAGACGCTGGAGTCGTGCCTTCGATCACTCAAGAAGATCGACTACCCCGACTATGAAGTGGTCGTCGTCGATGACGGTTCGACCGACAACACACAGGAAATTCTCTCCCACCACACCTGGGTGAATGCCATCAGGCAGACCAATCACGGCTTGAGCGTCGCCCGCAATGTCGGCGCGGCTGCTGCAACGGGTGAGATCATCGCCTACACGGACAGCGACTGCATGGCTGATCCAGACTGGCTCTACTACCTGGTCGGCACGTTGCTCTCGGGGAACTACGCCGGCGTCGGCGGGCCGAACATCTCTCCACCTGCACAGAACTGGCAGCAGGCCTGCGTTGCCGCTGCCCCCGGTGGACCGAGTCACGTACTCCTCACCGATGTCGTGGCTGAACACATTCCAGGCTGCAACATGGCCTTCCATCGCTGGGCCTTTGACAAGATCGGGGGATTCGATCCCGAATACCGCAAGGCAGGTGACGATGTCGACTTCTGCTGGCGTCTCCAGCAGGAGGGCGAGGTCATCGCTTTCAGCCCTTCGGCCATTGTCTGGCACTACCGCCGCTTCACGCTCAAGGCCTTCCGCAAGCAGCAGGAGGGATACGGCGAGGCCGAGTCACTCCTCCGTTTCAAGCATCTCGTTTTCTTCGGCCCCACCGGCACAGCCAAGTGGAAAGGGCAGGTCTATGGAGCGCCCCGCTTCACCTGGCTGATCAACCAGCCGGTCATCTATCATGGCGTCTTCGGCGAGGGACTTTTCCAGTGCATCTATCCGACGCCTCAGTCGGAGCTTGCCGCCTACCTGAGTAGCATCGAGTGGGTCACCCTGACTGCCTTCCTCTTCCTTCTCTCGATTCCCTTCCCCGTCCTCCGCATCGTGGCGTACCTTATGTTTGGAGGAACCTTTCTGGTTGCCCTCTCCTACATGATCCACGCGAAGCTGGAGCCCCGTTTCGACACGATCCGCGCCCGCCTTCTTGTGGCGTTCCTCGCTCTCTCCCAGCCCCTTGTGCGTGGATGGGCCCGCTACTTCACCTGGCTGAAGTTCAAACGCACACCCGAGTCTGTTATTGCCACGAAAGAGAAAGATTTCATTCCAAGCAAAATAAGCGGCCTCTCCAAACTTGTCTTCTGGAATGAAGAGGGGCTGGGACGGGAAGTTCTCCTCACCGCCGTCATCGAGGCACTCGAAAACGAGGGATGGAGCTACTCCATGGACACCGGCTGGAAGGAATGGGACGTCCAGATCTACGGAAGCTTCTGGTGGGGAGTGACCATGCGAAGCGTCACCGAATACCACGGCGGACCGAAATGCCTCACCCGGGTCGGACTCGCCACCCAGATGGTGGCCACAACCTTCCTGCTGAACTTCCTCCTGATCAGCTTCCTCATCTACTGGTCTGCAACCGGTCACGGTCTACTGGTCCCAGGTACCCTCTACGCCATAATCATGCTGTCCATCTGGCACCGTGGCTATCGTCTAAAAAAGCGCGTTGTCCAACTGATGGAATCAACGGCCCAGAGGATCGGGTTGAAGAGGGTCGATCCTAAGAAGGGAAACCAACCCGAAAAATCCGAGATCGAGTCCACGAAAACATCGGATCAAGAGGAGGAAGATTCAGTTCACTTCGAGGTTGAGCAATCCACCACAGTCTCACCACAGATCCCCTCGCATGTGTCCCCTCAGATGCCCTCAGATGTCTCCCCACAAGCTTAGCGGTTAAATACGCAGGTGGGGGGATAAGGATAAGAGGAGGGGTGCAATCGCGGGTTACTCCATCTTGCCCTCTTGATGGCGGTTGAACTGGAGAGCATAGACGATCGCAAAGGACGTTTATACTCTTCAAAAAGAGTGATTTTTCTCGCCTTGGGACGGATTTGGTCTAAAATAATCAACCCTTCTTAAAAAGCGCTTTTCACAGCTCCACACCAATAGTTTTCGCTTAAACAGAACCTCAATATGACGATTGCTTAAATCGTATTATATAGCTTTTAACCATGAGTACCGACAACACCACCTCCAAGCCACTTGCCGCCAACGAGGGCATGAAGATCACCTCCCGCCACCTTCGTGGAAACATCGCCGCTGATCTAGCCGACACCTCCACCGGGAACATCTCCGAGGAGAGCAACCAACTTTCCAAGTTCCACGGTCTCTACATGCAGGATGACCGCGACTTGCGCAATCCCCTCAAGAAAGAGGGTAAGGAAAAGGCCTTCGCCTTCATGCTTCGCGTCCGCCTCCCGGGCGGCAAGGCCACAGCCAAGCAGTGGATCGTCCTCGACAAGCTGGCCGACGAGATCGCCTCTCCTTCCCTCCGTCTCACCACGCGCCAGACCTTCCAGTTCCACGGAGTCCTGAAGGGGAACGTGAAGAAGCTTGTGAAGGGCATGCATCAGGCACTGCTCGATTCCATCGCCGCCTGCGGTGATGTGAACCGCAACGTCATGGCTCCGCCGAATCCCGAGCGTGACCCCGTCCAGCAGGAGGTCTACGGCCATGCCGTGGCCTGGAGTGAGTTCGCCCTCCCCAAGACCCGTGCCTATCATGAGATCTATCTCGACGAGGAGCTAGTCGCCGGTGGCGAGCCTGAGAACGAGCCGATGTACGGCGACACCTACCTGCCACGTAAATTCAAGACAGGCTTCGCCATCCCTCCCTCCAACGACGTCGATGTCTTCTCACAGGACCTCGGCTTCATCGCCATCGCGCAGAATGGCAAGCTTCTTGGATATAATGTGACCGTCGGCGGCGGCCTGGGCATGAGCCACGGCAACGCGGAAACCTTCCCCCGCCTCGCAGACGTCCTCGGCTTCATTCCCGCTGACAAAGTGAATGCAATCGGCGAGGCCGTCCTCACCACCCAGCGCGATTATGGTGACCGCACCAACCGCAAGCACGCCCGCCTCAAGTACACGATCCAGGATCGTGGAATCGAGTGGTTCCGTGGCGAGGTCGAGAAGCGCTCAGGCATCACCTTCGAGCCGGCACACCCCTACGAGTTCACCACAATCGAGGATCCTCATGGCTGGCATGAGTGTGCGGATGGCAACTGGTTCTATGGACTCCACATCTTGAGCGGCCGCATCAAGGATGTCGCCGGATGGCCCATGAAGAGCGCCCTGCGTGAGATCGCCGAGATCCACGTGGGTGATTTCCGCCTCACTCCGTCGCAGAACCTTACCATCTCCGGCGTCAGCGCCGCCAAGAAGACCGAGATCGATGCGATCCTCGAGAAGCATGGTCTCTCCAACGAGAACAACCGCTCCTCACTCCGTCTCAATGCCCTCTCCTGCGTGGCGCTCCCCACCTGCGGACTGGCCCTTGCAGAGAGCGAGCGTGACCTTCCATCCATCCTTGGAAAGTTTGAAGCGGTTCTCGACGAGGCAGGCCTCCGTGAGGATGCCATCAGCCTCCGCATCACCGGATGCCCGAACGGATGCGCCCGCCCTTACCTTGCCGAGATCGGCTTTGTCGGTAAGGCCCCCGGAAAGTACGCCCTCTACCTTGGCGCCAAGTATAATGGCACAAGACTGAATCGACTCTACTCACCCAGCATCACGATAGATGGTGCCGTGACCGAACTCACCCCGATCATCAAGCGCTTCGCCAAGGAGCGGGCGAATGGCGAGGGATTCGGCGACTTCTGCGATCGCGAGATCCTGCCTGCGGATGCCACCTTCCACAGTGTCGGCACTCCCCGCCCGGCGGCCTAAAGCGCATCGTCGTGTCATCGACCTTCACCGCCGAGCAAATCGCAGCCTGGAATCAGGAACTGCGAGGCAAGACCCCGCTTGAGATCACCCGTTGGTCCATCGCCCTCGCAAAGGAATCCGACGGCAATGCCATCGTCTCCACAAACTTCCGTCCCTACGAGGCCGTTGTCCTTCACCTTGCCGCGCAGGCGCAGGCCGACATCCCCGTACTCTGGGTCGACCATGGCTACAATCGCCCGGCAACTTACAAGCATGCGGAGGAAGTCAAAGTCCTCCTCCATCTGAATCTCAAGGCATACCTCCCCAAGATCACCCCTGCGCACCGCGATGCGATCGATGGTCCGATCCCGACTCCCGAGGACGAGGAAGGACTAAAGAAGTTCAGCGCCTTGATGAAGCTCGAACCATTCCAACGCGGGATGCGTGAACTCGCTCCGACGATCTGGATCACCGCCCTGCGCAAGGTGCAGAACCCGAACCGCGCAGAACTCGATATCGTCTCAGCTGATGCGAATTTTGGTTCCTTGAAGATCAGCCCTGTCTTTTACCTCTCCGATGAAGAGATGGAGTCTTATCTCACCGAGCACAAGCTCCCCAACGAATGGGACTACTACGATCCCGCCAAGGCTGATGAAAAGCGCGAGTGCGGACTGCATGCTGTTTGGGGTGGCACAGCAGCATCGGCAGCCGCCTGATTTTTAACATAATGAAAAGCTATCACTTGGATCACTTGGATTATCTCGAGACCGAGGCGATTCACATCATGCGCGAGGTCGCGGCGGAATTTGACCGACCGGCGATTCTTTTCTCAGGAGGCAAGGATTCCATCTGCCTGCTTCGACTTGCCGAGAAGGCCTTCCGCCCCTCCGATCTCCCGATGCCGTTCCTGAATGTTGCAACTGGCCACGAGTTCCCCGAACTCATTGAATTCCGCGATCGCCGCGCAAAGGAACTCAACGCCAAGCTGATCGTCCGCACCGTCGACGAGGCAATCGAGAAGGGAACGGCCGTTCAGGCTCCTGGACAGATCAGCCGTAACCAACTCCAGATTCCCGTCCTGCTCGGCGCGATCGAGGAGTTCCGCTTCGATTGCTGCATCGGTGGCGCCCGCCGCGACGAGGAGAAGGCCCGCGCCAAGGAACGCTTCTTCAGCTTCCGGGACAGCTTCGGTCAGTGGGATCCGAAGAACCAGCGCCCCGAGATCTGGAATCTCTACAACGGACGCCTGAATCCCGGCGAGAACATGCGTGTATTTCCTCTCTCCAACTGGACCGAGATGGACGTCTGGGAATACATCAAACGAGAGAAGCTTGAGGTCCCATCCATCTACTTCAGCCACCAGCGCCGCTGCGTTCGCCGCGGGGGCCAGTGGGTGCCAGACAGCGATCTCATGCCGGCAAAGGCCAATGAGGAGGTCAAAGAAATCGTTGTTCGAGTCCGCACCATCGGGGACATCATCAGCACCGGTTGCGTGGAGTCCCCCGCCTCCAACTGCGATGACATCATCGCCGAGATTGCCGCAGCACGTGTGACCGAGCGCGGTTCACGGGCCGACGACAGGGTCTCCGAGGCAGCCATGGAAGACCGCAAGAAGGCCGGGTATTTTTAGCACCTCTTCTATTTCCGATTATTATGCATCCGAATAATCTCGCGCAGAGACGCAGAGACGCAGAGAGGAATACATAACAAGATGGGTTCATGCGTCGATACTACTTCTCCTTCTTCCTGAGTTCCTGATGCAACGGATGAGAATCAACGGCCAAGCAAGCAATTCTATATTTAAAAAAACATTTCACACATGACTGCAAATCATCCAATCGACCTTCTCCGCTTTAATACCTGCGGATCCGTCGATGATGGCAAGTCGACCCTCATCGGCCGACTCCTGTACGACTCCAAGTCCCTCATGGAGGACCAGATAGAGGCCCTCGAACGTTCCGCCGACATCACTGGCGGAGGACAGATCAACCTCGCCAACCTCACCGATGGCCTGCGTGCTGAGCGTGAGCAGGGAATTACCATCGATGTCGCCTACCGCTACTTTGCGACTCCTCACCGCAAGTTCATCATCGCCGATACACCGGGCCACGTGCAGTACACGCGCAACATGGTCACCGGGGCCTCAACGGCAAACCTCTCGATCATCCTGATCGACGCGCGTCAGGGCGTCATCGAGCAGAGCCGTCGCCATGCGATCATTGCCTCCCTGTTGCGCATCCCCCACCTCGTCGTCGCCATCAACAAGATGGATCTTGTTGACTGGAGCGAGGAACGCTTTCTCGAGATCAAGGATCAGTTCGAGGAATTTCTGCCACGCCTTGACATCAAGGATGTGAAGTTCATCCCGGTGAGCGCTTTGCAGGGGGATAATATCGTCACCCTCTCTGCTCACACCCCATGGTATCCAGGTCCGACGCTGCTCGGTCATCTCGAGACCGTGCACATTGCCAGCGACTGGAACCTCAATAATTTCCGTTTCCCCGTTCAATGGGTGAACCGCCCGAACAATCCCACAGATCAGACTCTGCATGATTTCCGCGGCCTGAGTGGTCAGATCGCAGGAGGGATCGTTCGGGTCGGCCAGAAGGTAATGATTCTACCAAGTGGATTCAGCTCCACCATCAAGCAGATCTGGACCCTGGATGGCCTGCAAGAGGAGGCCTTCAGCCCGCAGTCCGTGACACTCGTGCTCGAGCATGACCTCGATATCAGCCGCGGCGATGTGATCGTCGATGCCGAGGATCTACGCGGAGCTTCCTCGGATCTCCATGCCAAGATCTGCTGGATGAATCCCCGTCACCTCACCCCGGGGAAGCAGTACCTGCTCAAACATACGAACCAGACGGTGAAGGCAGCAGTGACCTCCATCGAGAACCGGATCAATATCTCAACTTTTGACAAGGAAGAGGGCATCACAGAACTCGCCATGAACGACCTAGGCGAAGTGCGGATCAAGACTGCCAAACCGCTGATCTACGACGGCTACGCGATGAACCGGCTTACTGGATCCTTCATCCTGATCGAGCCCGGAACCAACGCCACGGTAGCCGCAGGAATGCTGCTGCCTCCCACCGAGGTGGCCCGCCCCGAATACCGCGACTTCGCGATCTAGTTTGCTTCGATCCATCCAGTTTAAAGTTTTTCCCATAAATTTATTGACGACCATATAGATCGTGTTATAAAGCCTGTCTCACTATTTTGAATAACCAAGCATCTCGAAACCAATGATACCCAAACCACCAAAAAGAACCCTTAGTCGCCTTCTTCCACAGTCAGCCATTTTTTTCTTGGCGTTTATAACGACTTTACCAGTCGCTTTTACTGCTGATGGGAACTCCATTAGTAACTTTGCAGCTGACTGGTACAGCCAGAAAGACGGAGCGACCTTGAAATGGTTCGGTCTGGAGACTCCCATGAAAACCTACGGCTTCAGCGTCAAGGGAGACATGAAAGAGGCTTATTTCGGCCAGGTCTCGGGAGGTCTTCCCAACCAACCACAAAGCAACTGGTGCTTTGATATGAAGCTCAAGGGAACCCTCGAACTGGAAAAACTTGTTCCGGCATTAAGCGGCTGGAGCATGATCTCCTACTGGCGTTACCGAGCCGGCGGCAATCCCCGCTGGGCGGCTGGTACACCGAACTTCATCGCTCCGAGCAATATGCCCAATGGTGCAGACCTGTGGAATCTAGCTCAAATGATTCAGTACGACTCCAAGAACAAGGCCCTGATGTTCAACATCGGCTGGGAGAACCCTTACGAGCAGTTCCTGCAACAACCACTCTCCAAAATCTTCGAGAATCAGGCGATCAGTACCAGCAAGGGCATCGGGGCGAATGTCGGGCCGGGCATCCCGGTCATGAATGCCTCGGGAACCGCCGCCTACTATTACAAGAGCAGTTCGGTGCCTTGGGGAAACACCTTCGGCGCATGGGGTGGCACCCTGAAAGTGAAACCCCTCCGCAATGTCTACATACAGTCTGGACTCTATGCCGCCAATTCCAATATGGGTGGCCCCACTCAGACCCAGTTCTCGGCCACCAGCGTCTATCCGTATACCTCAGTGCCAGCAAGCTACCTTGGTCAGTTCCGCGATTCAGGCAAGGTCACCCCGGTTGTGGGCGGTAATGGGAAGCTGATCCCCGGAGCACAGCAAAACCTAGGCTGGGTTCCCAGTACCAAGGGGGCCAACAACCACGGCTTCGGAGGCATGGCAGGATCCCCTCAGTTCAACCCGCAGACCCAGAACATCGGAGCTAGGCCCGCCCAACCCCAGTATGTGACTGCCAACAATAAGAGCACCTACACAAATTCCTCCGGCCAGGTCGTCTCGGCACCACGCTACTACACCTCCAGCCCTTACGATCAGGGAAGCGGGGGCCAATATTCGCAGAACGGCCTCTTCAGCGTCACCGAGATCGGTTGGGAACCGAAATTCGGAAGCGACCAGCTCGAAGGCAAGTATGTGCTCGGTAACTACATCTGGGGCAATGCCAACTCGCAGTTCACCCCGTTTGCCTACACGACCAGCGCCTCCGGAACAACCTCGGCGAATTCGCCGACCCGCAAACCTGTTCCGACCACCCAAAGCCCGATTATCTGGGGTCTTTATGCTCAGATCGACCAGCAACTCTATGCGGAGAAGGGACACAACTACCAGGAGGACCAGGTCTCCATGCACGCCAAGATATCCAAACAGGGACTCTACTCCTTCAGCATGATGAATTTCACCCCGCCCAACGGGTGCCAGGTTCCCCTCTATTTCCACACGGGTCTGGCCTACAAGGGACTCATCCCCACCCGCGACAACGACATGATCGCGGTCTGCGTAGGAAGCGCTTTCTACAGCGGGCAGTACAACCAGTGGATCGATGCGCAGAACCAGTCCCTACAGAACGACTACGGCAGCACCTACAATGACATAGTTCCAAACGGGCCCACGGTTCAACGACCCATCAGCCCGACTACAGGTAAACCGACGACAAATTACCAGAACTACTACGCCTACCAGCCTCACTTCACGAGCACGCAGATCATCGAGGCCTGCTACGATATCCAGTTGACGAAATGGGCGAATTTCAAACCCTTTGTCGAGTTCATCGTAAATCCGGCAGGGAACGGCTCCGTCCCAACTTCAGTCATCATCGGAGCCAGCAGCAAATGGTTTTTCTAAAAGACAACACCTAATCCGAACTCCGACCCGAATCTAATCCCATGAACACCGAACACATCAACAAACTCATTCTCATACTGCTCGGAGCAATGACACTCCATACGGTCAAAGCCGAATTCTCACTCCTAAACGTGAGCTACGACCCGACCCGGGAGCTCTATGCCGAGTTCAATAAGGCATTTTCCAGCCATTGGAAGAGCCAGACAGGCGAAGACGTCAAAATCGCCACCTCCCATGGGGGCTCGGGATCCCAGTCACGGCTCATTCAAGATGGCGCTGAGGCGGATGTAGCCACGTTGGCCCTTGCCTATGACATCGATGCCATCCATGACAAGGGAAGCACGGGTGCCTTTGACAAGCCTCTGATCCCTAAAAATTGGCAGTCACGACTTCCCCACAACAGTTCACCCTACACCTCCACGATTGTCTTCCTGGTCCGCAAGGGCAACCCGAAGAATATCAAGGATTGGAACGACCTTGCCCGCGAGGATGTCTCTATCATCACACCCAATCCGAAAACTGGTGGCGGTGCCCGCTGGAACTTCCTAGGAGCATGGTCCTATGCCCAGAAAGCATTTGGAGGGGATGAATCAAGGATCC
>CANIBV010000016.1 GCA_947466005.1 Spartobacteria bacterium
AATATCTGCGGATCGCACGACATGAACGACGAGATTCGTTCTATCCGTAACCTGATCTATGTGGAGAGCGATCCGGGTGTGGAGCAAATCAAGATCGATCAGGGGGAATCCGCCACCATCGATTACCTTAAGGAGCACCGGCATCTCTTCACCTTCGGTGAGAATATCGGGACGCCGGCCTTTGCCGTGCCGACTCATGACTTCGCGTGGCTTCCGACCCGTCAACCGGTGGTCACTGATCTATGGTGCGCGGGGGCCGAGGCGCCGCCGCCAGCTTCCGACGCCCTCTTCACTACGATCTGCAACTGGTCGACCAGCGGGAAGAAGGACATCGTCTGGAAGGATTCCAACTATCTCTGGAGCAAGTCGCTGGAGTTTCTCCGCTTCGTCGAGGCGCCGAGACTCTCTGGGGAGTCCTTTGAGATGGCAACCGACATCAAGAAAGAGGAGGAACAGGAGCTCTTTGTAAAGAACGACTGGAGGCTCGTCCTTCCCCATGATCTGAGCGTCGATTGGAACGGTTACCGCGACTACATCTCCAACTCGAAGGGTGAGTTCACCTGCGCCAAGGACCAATACATCAGGCTGAACACGGGATGGTTCAGTGACCGAACCGCCTGTTATCTTGCGGCGGGCCGCCCCGTGATCACCCAGGAAACCGGCTTCACCGCTCACTACGGCGGAAAGGGGGGGCTCTTCTCCTTTTCAAGCATGGAGGAGATCATCGAGGCTGTGGCCGCCATCCGGGCCGATTACAAAAAGCACAGCCGTGCGGCACTCGCCATCGCGCGCGAGGTCTTCGAGGCGGAGAAGGTGCTGGCCTCACTCCTCGATCGTGCCGGCGTCTGAAGATTTTTAATTTGGAACTCAGGAACTCAGGAAAAGAAGGGGATTGAATAATTACTGAATCCAGGGGGCGTTTTCCTGAGCAGTCTCCATCAAAACCATCGTTACTCTTTTGACATTCTTTCCATTCCTGAGTTCCTGAGTTCCATCTTATTATTCTTTGTACTGATTCATGTCTGCTTCTCTTTCTCCCGTCTTTGTCGGTTGCGGGTTTGCCGCCAAGTACCCCGAGGGTGGGGGGAACTTCTCGGTGCCCCTACAGTACCTGACCGGCCTTAAGAGAATGGGGCGTCGCGGAATCTGGCTGGAGGTACTGCAGGAGAGTGGTGATCCGAAGAAGGATGCACACTGCGTCCGTGTCTTCCGTCGGAGGATGGCCCTGTATGGATTGGAATATTGCCTACTGCTGCGCCCTCCCCAGAAAACCGAAGATCCCGAGGAGCACCACGCGGATGGGATGAAGGCCTTCGGAGTGCCGGTTGCTGAATTGAAAGAACTCGCTCCTCATGCCCACATGCTGAACCTGAGTTATTCCATCAAGCCCCCCCTCACGAATCTCTTCGGGCGTCGCCTGCTCTGCAGCCTGGATCCGACCGAAGTGCTTTTCTGGATGGATCAGATGGAGATGGGGCAGTCATGCCACGACGAGTTCTGGTCGATCGGTCTCTGCATGGACTCGATCGATCCCAAGCTACCCAAGCCGGTTGTTCCTTGGAGAAGTTACTTCCCCCTCGTCGACACGGAACTACTCACTCTGCAGCCCCGCCCCACCGGAAGGCCCCGCTTCACCACCATCGGCCAGTGGTACTGGGACGGAATGATCATGATCGGCGGCGAGTACCGGGATTACTCCAAGCAGGAGGCCTTCGCCCCCTACCTTGATCTTCCCAAGCGGGTTCCGGAGGCGATCTTCGAACTGGCGATGAATCTCAATCCCGACGACCCGGAGCGGGTGCGTCTCCGCTCCCTAGGCTGGAAGGTAGCAACTCCGCACGCACTGACCCGTACCCCGGCCGCCTACTACCGCTATCTCGCCGGAGCGACGGCCGAATTTACGGCCGTGAAACTCGAGGCCCTCATGGGGAGCGGTTGGCTGAGCGACCGGGCGGCTGCGTTTCTTGCCTTGGGTCGCCCTGTGGTGACGGAACCAACCGGAGCGGAGCGTTTCCTTCCCAAGGAATCGGGCATGCTCTTTGTCAGCAATCTTGAGGAGGCGTCTGATGCCTCCCGTCGCGTCCTCAAGGATTGGCCTGCCCTCTCGAAGGCCGCCCGCTCTACGGCTCTGGAGTGCTTTGATTCCGTGCGTAATCTCAAGCACCTGCTTGGGGGGTAAGAGAGATTTCCTTAAACTCTGCCGTTCAATTCTCGTTTCGATGCCCACCCCCTCCATCACGTTCAAGCCTTTCTGAATGACCTCCGACGGCCAACGGACGACCCTGTGCACCCTCCGCGTCGGCCTCTGCGTCGAGCCCCAGCATTATCCTGATTCACCCAATCAGAAGCCCTTCCCAACCACGGTCCTCAAGCCGGGTGAGACGTACAAGAACACCATCATTTGCCGCTTCTCCACTCTCCGCTAAGGGTAGGGGCGCGGGAGAGGGGCGAGGCTGGATGCGGACTCCGGGGCTTACAGGCCTCCGAGTTTCAGGATCCGACCGTACTCTTGGGCGCTCACGGGCATGACACTAAGGCGGGACTGCTTGATCAAGGCCATCTCCGCTAGTGAAGGTTCGGATTTAATCACGGCGAGCGTCACGGGTGAGGGGAGGGGTTTCACGGCGGCCAGATCGACACAGCTCCAGATGCCTTCCTTGGCGTCCTTCGACCCCTTGAAAGTCGGATCGGCATAGGCTTCCTTGACGACCTTGGTGATGCCCACCACCGATGGGTCAGTGACGCTCTGGTAGAAGAGGACCAGATCATCCTTCTTCATCACTCGGAGATTGTTCCGAGCCTGGAAGTTCCGCACCCCCGTCCAGGCGGTCTGCTTCTCCCTGATGAGATCGGCCCACGAGTATGCGGAGGGTTCGGATTTGACGAGCCAGCGTCGGGGTTTTTCTGCCATGAGGGGGGATTTCTAGCCGATCACGCCGAAAAGATCCATGCCCCTCATCACGCGATAGAAATTAACCGAAAAATCAGAACATCTTCTGGTCCGCAGGCCTGAAGTTCTAGGGAAGCGCTGGAAGTTGATTCACTGATTGTGACCGGAGGGCCTTCCCGCTAAGGTGGCCGCCTCATGGCATGCACAGGCCTCTTCATCACTTTTGAGGGATCCGAGGGGTGTGGCAAATCGACCCAGATTCGCCGCATTGCCGATCGTCTGCGCGCACTGGGTCGTGAAGTGATGACGCTGCGTGAGCCGGGGGGGACGCCGATCGGAGAGTCGATCCGCAATCTGCTTCAGTACGATGAGAAGGCGACAGCCATGACACCCGAGGCAGAGTTGTTGCTCTTTGCCGCCAGTCGCGCCCAACTCGTTCGCGAAGTCATTCGTCCCGCCCTCGAACGGGGAGCCGTGGTGCTCTGCGACCGCTTCCTCGATTCGACGACGGTCTACCAGGGAGTGGCGCGGGCTCTGTCCCTGAGTGATGTGGCCGCGATCAACGACTTCGCCAGCGGCGGCACTCTTCCCGATCTCACGCTGCTGCTGGATCTCGATGCCGCCGAGGGCCGCCGCCGCGCGGCCATCCGCAAGGGGCCGGTCGACCGGATGGAGCAGGAGGGGGCTGACTTTTACGAGGCGGTGAAACGGGGTTATCTGGAGCTCGCTCAGGGTGACCCGAAGCGTTTCGCCGTCATCGACGCCTCGCCAAGCGAGGCAGCCGTGGAGGAGGCCGTCACCGCTTTACTGAAGGAGCGATTCAAGGAGGAATTCCATGGCCTTCGCTAAGCAAGAAGCCTTCCGCCTTCTGGAGAAGGCTCTCGCCGAGGGGCGCCTCGGTCACGCCTACCTGATCTCGGGAGCCCCCGGCTCGGGGGTCAATGAGTTTGCGGAGGAACTCTCCTCCCTTTTCCTAGGATCCGGTCCGATCCCGGTGGCGAAGGATCCTGACTTCCACGCGATCGAGCCCGGTTCCAAATCGCGCCGTCTGCTCATCGAACAGATCCGCGATCTTGAGGGGGCCCTCCACCGCACCCCGGAGAAGGGCCTCCGCAAGGTGGCCGTGATCAGGGATGCCGACCGCCTGATGCCGCAGGCGGCGAATGCCTTTCTGAAGACGCTCGAGGAGCCGCCTGCAGGCTCCCTGCTGATTCTCACCACGGAGCTGCCCGAGGCATTGCTGGAGACGATCCGCTCCCGGTGCATTGCCGTGGTGCTTCACTCCGTTGCCAAGCCCTCCGCCGGCCCCCGCGAGGAACGGCTTGCCCGGGCGCTGCCCGGATTCTTCGGTCCCGGGGCCCGGACCGATGCCACGGCCGCCTTTGGCCTGACACGGATCTTCCGTGATCTCCTCGATGAGGTCCGCGAGGAGGCCGCCGAGAGGATCAAGGAGGAGCTCTCCGCGGAAAAAGCCCATTTCGGAAAGACCACCGAGGGGGACTGGGAGCAGAAGGAGGAAGCGTTGAAAGCCAGCTCCGAGTCTGATGTGCTGCGCGAGCGTTCACTGCTGCTCGGCGTGGCAGCTGATTATTTCGGAGCCGCCCTGAGCGGCATTCACGGTGTGGCGGACGGTGGCAACCGGGATCCCGAGGAATCCCGCAGACTGCTCCGTTGCCTTGATGCCCTGGAGAAACTCCGCAGCACGCTGGAGCGCGGCATCCAGGAAGGTCTGGCCTTGGAGGCAGGCTTTCTCGAGCTCATGATCGCCTCCAGGTCAGGTTCCAAGTCAACATGATCAGGAGGAAGTACACCCCATGAAAAAGCGCCCCGTTGTCCTTAAGTTCGGTACCGGCATCCTCGCCCGCGAGGGGGGATGTTCGCTGGATGAGTCCCAGTTTCGTCGGCTCTGCAAGGAGATTGCCGAACTCGCAGCCGAAGGGACTCCCTGCATCGTGGTCTCCAGCGGGGCGGTGGCTGCCGGAGTCGATGCGCTGAAGCTCGCCAAGCGTCCGACGGATCTCGCGGGAAAGCAGGCCTGTGCCGCCGTCGGTCAGCCGGCCCTGATGACTTCTTACGGCCGCCATCTTGGCAGACACGGTTTCCGTGCCGCCCAACTTCTACTCACGCACGACGATATCTTCGACGCGGGACGCCGACGCAATGCGAGCGTCACGCTTGAGAAGCTGCTCGCCTCGCCCGGGGTGATCCCTATCATCAATGAGAATGACTCGGTTGCCGTCGAGGAGCTCCGCTTCGGCGACAATGACCGCCTCTCCGCAGAGGTGGCACAGTTGGTGAAGGCTCGACTGCTTATTCTTCTGACGAGCGCCGACGGCCTGCTCGCTCGGGCCACTCCCTCCGGCAAGCCGGAGCGTGTCCCCGTCGTGACCGAGATCAAGCAGGCGTTCCGCCATGTCACGCCCGAGAGGGGGGAGCATTCCACGGGCGGGATGCTGACCAAGCTTCAGGCGGTGGAGTCAGCCGTGAAAGCAGGCATCGAAACCGTCATCGCCCACGGCCGAAAGAAGGACCAGATCCGCGGCGCCGTGGAGGGCGCGGATGTTGGAACCCGCTTTCCTGTCGGAGGAAAGGGCAAGGACGGCAAGGCGGCCCGCCAAAGTTCCCGGAAATGAACGCCGTTTTCTTCTCTCCCTCCCGCATCGTTACGATCGGGCGCAATACCTTCACCGAACTGGTCCGCCAGAAGGTCTTCTATTTCCTGCTGATCTTTGCCCTGATCGTGATCGGAAACTCGGCCTTCCTGGCCAAGTTCTCGTTTCAGGAGGAGTTTCAGATGCTCAAGGATGTGGCCCTCGGCGCGATGTCCGTCTTCCTGTGTCTGCTTGCCATTCTGGCCACGGCGATGCTGTTGCCGCGTGATCTGGAAGACCGGACAATCTTCACCATCCTCTCCAAGCCTGTGCCCCGTTACGAATACCTCCTCGGGAAGTTGTCCGGCGTGGTGATCCTCCTGACCCTCTCGACCCTCATCATGGGGGTTCTCTTCCTTGGGGTCCTCCTGCTGCGTGAGCAGAATGCCCTCATGGAGACCCATCGATCACTCTCCGGGTCGCCTCAGGAACTGGCGGCCGCGATCACTGAAATTAAAAAAGTCGCCTTCAGCTGGGATCTCATCCCGGCGATGGCGATCCTTCTCGTGAAGGGGATCCTTCTGGCCTCACTGACCCTGCTGATCTCCACCTTCGCCACCTCGGGCATCTTCGCGATTCTCGTGGCGGCCTCCGCCTACTTCATTGGCCATCTGCAGGTGACGGCCCGGGAATACTGGATGAGCGGCATCGGGATTCACTGGTGGACGCGCCTCTTCACTGCCTTCATCGCCCTCATCTTTCCCGATCTGCAGGCCTTTAACCTGACCGACGACATCGTCGCGGGGACGGCGCTCCCGATGACCCTCTTTTGGCAGACGGTTGCCCTGGGAGGAATCTATTCGGCCGTCTACTACGCCGTCGCCTGCTTCCTCTTTCAGAACAGGGAGCTTTAGGGTTTAGAAAATGCCAACGCAAGCGATCATGGCTCTGGGTGATTTTTTGGTTCAGTGTTCAGTCTCATTTGTACTTCAGCCGTCAGCCGTCAGCCTTTCCTCATGACAGGAAGGGTCTCCATGCTACGCAGTCTGATCGCCATCGTGATGCTGGCCATGGTGGGGGGGGTGTTGCTGCCGTGGCAGATAGAATTGCAGAAGTTGGCCCAAAAGGCACACTTCCGGACCGCTCCGCTCAACCTCAGCCTGCGGGAACAAGTCGGACAGTCGGGATTTCTTGCAGCGCTGAGCGGATTCCGATCGCCGCTTGCCGCGTTTCTTTGGATTGATGCGCACACCGCCTGGGAAAAGACCGAGTGGGGACGCATGAACGGTCTGTTCAACACGGTCACGACCCTCCAGCCTCACTCGCTGCTCTACTGGGATATTGCCGCCTGGCACATGGCGTGGAATGCGAGTGTGGCCGCCCTTCAGGATCGTAAGCAGCAGAGCGAGGCCCTCCGCGAACGTGCCCGCCGTCAATACATCGAACTGGGCCGTGATTTTCTGGAGAGGGGCATCCGGAATAATCCCGACCAGTACCTGCTCTATGAGCGACTCGGCATCCTGCTGCGCGATAAGGTCGAGGATCACGGGGCGGCGGCCGATGCCTTTGCCAAGGCGGCATCCTTCCGTGATGCTCCCGCCTACATTAACCGCTTTGCGGCCTATGAGGCGGCGAAAGTTCCCGGGCGTGAGCGCGAGGCCTACGATCGCCTCCTCGCCCTCTATAATCAGGGAGAGAAACAACGCATGCCCTCCCTGCTCGTGATGCTCCGTGGATTGGAGCAAAAGCTAAACATCCCCGACGCCCAGCGCATCAAGGCCATCGCGCCGCCACCCCCTCGCTAAATGCTCTGTGCTATTTTAGGTGACGTGCATGCCAATCTGCAGGCGCTGGAAGCAGTGCTCGCCGATGCCCGTGGTTATGGCTGCCAAGAGTTCCACTTCCTTGGCGATGTGGTTGGCTACAATGCCAATCCTGTCGAATGCCTCGAGATCGTGAGGAATCTGCCGGGGGTCTGCGTGTTGGGAAATCATGATGAGGCATCAGCGGATAATTGCTCGCTTGCTGATTTCAGCGTGAATGCCGCCGCCTCGATCGAGTGGACGCGCACGCAACTCACTCCTGATCACAAGACCTGGCTTGCCGCCCTACGTCCCCAGCGCCAGATCCGCAACGCGACACTGGTCCACGCCACGCTCGATTCCCCGACCGGGTGGGGGTACATCCGTACGCGCGAGGAAGCGGAGCTGAGTCTGGCCTGTCAGCGGACACCGATCTGTTTTATCGGCCACACCCACGTCCCCAAGGCCTTTGGACAGGGGATCGGCGAGATTCTGCTCTTCGACCGCAACGAGGAGGGTGGGGAAGGGAAGGGGATCCAGCTTCCCAAGTCACCCAAACTCCTGATCAATGCAGGATCAGTCGGCCAACCCCGTGACGGTGACTGGCGGGCCGCCTACCTTATCCATGACGAGGAGAGCCGAGGACTCTGGCTCCGACGTATCGAGTATGACGTCGAGGCTGCCCGGAATGCCGTGCTCGCAGCCGGTCTTCCCTCCAAGCTTGCCGAGCGATTGAAGACTGGGTCATGAGAGATCCCCTTTCCCTACCCAAGCGCATCCTGTTGGTGAAGCCGAGTTCCCTCGGTGATGTTATCCACGCGATCCCCGTGGTCTCGGCCATTCATCGCCATTGGCCCGAGGTGGAACTCCGTTGGCTTATTCATCCCGCCTGGCGCTCGCTGGTCGAGGGGCATCCAGGAGTCTCCGAGACGATGCTCTTTCCCCGTGACAAGTTCCGTGGCCCGACCGGTTGGCTTCGCTCACTGGCATGGCTACAGGTCCTGCGTGACTGGACTCCTGATCTGGCAATCGACCTTCAGGGGCTGTTTCGGAGCGCCCTCTTCTCCCGGATCTCCGGGGCCAAGAGGATCGTGGGCCTTTCCGACGCGCGCGAGGGAGCTCGTCTATTCCACGGGGAGAGGGTGGAGATCGATCGCAATGACCATGCCGTGAGACGTTACCTGACCGTGCTTAATCATCTCGGTATTCCCCATTCAGGGAAGCCGGAGTTCATTCTGCCGGAGGGAAAACTTCCTCGCGGATTTGACCCGGTTACCCCCTATCTGGTGCTGCATCCCTACTCCCGGGGCGAAGGGAAGAGCCTCGGCAAGGGGGCGATTCATGCCTTTACCCGTGGGGCTTCTTCTCATTCCGGAATGAGGGTCGTCATCGTGGGGAGAGGGGAGTCGCCGAGGGATCTCCCGATGAATCTTTCCTCTCAGGTCGAGGACTGGAGCAATAAGACGGATCTTCTGGAACTCACAGCCATCCTCAGGGGGGCCTCGTTCATCGTGAGCTCCGACAGTGGCCCGGTACATCTGGCGGCTGCTCTCCATCCAGCGAAGACGCTCGCCATTCACCTCTGGAGCGACCCGCTCAAGGTGGGTCCCTGCTTTCCGGAATCCCTTGTTTGGAAGAACGGGCATGTCTCCCGCGTCTCCGATCTCGATGATTCATGCCGTGGCGAGGGGAGGCCACCGACCGAAGCTGAAATGGAAACCCTCGGCCGTATGGCCGTCATGGAAAGTATGAAATCAGAAAGATAAAATGAGCCTGTTGAAGAAGCTTAGTTGTTCTTCATTCTTCATTCTTCATCCCTCATAATTTTCTTTATGTCCTTCTCCACACTCATTGATTCCGCGCTGGCTGCGCCAACCCCTGAACTCAGGGCGTTTCGTCAGCTGCTGGAGCCGTGTAGTGATCCCGCGCTTGAGGAGATGGCCCGCCGCTCCGCCGCTCTGACGCGCAGGCACTTTGGGCGGACGATGCGGATGTTTGCTCCGCTCTACCTCTCCAACGAGTGCGTCAACAACTGCGCCTACTGCGGCTTCTCACGGGACAACGCGATTCTCCGGGTGACCCTTGAAATCGAGCAGGTGGCCGCCGAAGCACGCCATCTCGCCGCCGAGGGTTTCAGGAATGTACTTCTTGTCGCCGGGGAGCATCCCAAGTTTGTCTCGGGCGGCTATCTCCAGCAGTGCCTGGAACGTCTGACCAGGGAGATCCCGAGTCTCTCTCTTGAGGTCGCCCCGATGGAGACAGAGGAGTACATCCCTCTCGTCGCGGCGGGAGCTGAGGGATTAGTGGTCTATCAGGAGACCTACGACCGTTCCGTCTACCGGGAACTCCATACCGCTGGTCCAAAGAAAGACTACGACTGGAGGCTGGAGGCTCCGGAGCGGGCCTATGCCGCTGGGTTCCGCAGGCTCGGAGTAGGCGTGCTTTTCGGGCTTTCTGACTGGAGGGGAGAGGCCGAAGCGCTGGCCGCCCATCTCTTCCACTTGCAGCGCGTCTGCTGGACCTCTCAGATCACAGTGAGCCTGCCTAGGCTGCGACCCGCGGCGGGATCCTTTGAGCCGAGGTGTTCCTTTGAGGATCGTGACCTTACCCAGCTCATCTGTGCGTTGAGGATCACCTTCCCCCAGATCGGGATCATTCTCAGCACCCGTGAGCATGCTCCTCTACGGGATGCAATGGCTCCGCTCGGCATCACCATGATGAGCGCCGGGAGCCACACCGAGCCCGGTGGATACACGGGTCAGGGGGCCGACCAGATTCACCAGACGGTGAAGGGGAAAAAGATCGAGGTCTCCATTCCGGCCAGTGCCTGCGGATCGACGTCGGCGACCGAGCAGTTCTCGATCAGCGATGACCGAACTCCGGCCGATGTGGCCGCCATGCTTCAATCCCAGGGGCTTGAACCAGTCTGGAAGGACTGGGACGAGGCCATTTTGGGAAAGGATGAAGGAAGAATAAAAAATGAAAAAACACAGGAAGTAACTGCCGAATCCGTTGGCATCTGATTTTTCAGCCCTTCTTCATTCTTCCTTTTCTCTTTATGCCATTTCTCCTCATCAATGGTGAACCCAAAGAGGTCGCAGCCACATCAATGGAGGTGCTTCTTGCCGAACTCTCCCTTCCCGCTTCCCTTATCCTCGTGGAGTATAATGGGAAGGCCCTGCTGCGCTCGGAATGGCCTTCCGTCGGTCTCTCCGAGGGCGACCGCATCGAGTTGATGCAGGTCTCGGCGGGAGGATGAGCACAAAATTATGAAGGATGAAATATGAAGGATGAAGAAGTGAGAATACGGGTTTTTTCTTATCTTTCATAATTCATCCCTCATCCTTTCAACCCCATGCCTTCCATTCCCGAACTCCTTGCTCCTGCCGGTGGATGGGATTGCCTCAGGGCCGCCGTAGCCAACGGCGCCGACGCGGTCTTCTTTGGGCTTCCCCGGTTCAATGCGCGCCTGCGGGCCGATAACTTCACCGAAGAGGAGCTCCCCGAAGTCACCGCCTTCTGCCACCGCCACGGGGTGAAGGCCTACGTCACGCTGAATACACTCGTCTTCACCGCAGAACTCGACGATGCGGCCGAGTACCTGAGGCTGCTCAACCGTTCCGGCGTGGATGCCCTGATCGTCCAGGATATCGGACTGGTGAGGCTTGCCTCAGCCATCGCTCCTGAGCTTTCGATCCACGCCTCGACGCAGATGACCCTCACCTCGCCGCAGGGCGTGGAGGTGGCGAAGGGGCTTGGCATTACCCGGTCCGTTCTGGCGCGCGAGCTCTCGCTGCGAGAACTGGAGCGCTTCGATACGGAGCGGATGCCCTTGGAGGTATTCGTCCATGGTGCCCTCTGCGTCGCCTACTCGGGCCAGTGCCTCACCAGTGAATCCCTCGGGCAGCGGAGTGCTAACCGTGGAGAGTGTGCCCAGGCCTGCCGGATGCCGTACGAACTGGTGGTGGATGGAGTCCTTCGCGATCTCGGTGACAGGCGCTACTTGCTCTCCCCTCAGGATCTTGCGGCTGTGAACGACATCCCAAAGCTGATCGAATGCGGTGTCACCAGCTTCAAGATCGAGGGCCGGCTCAAGTCCCCGGAATATGTCGCAGCCGTCTGTCAGGTCTACCGGAAGGCGATCGACGCCACCTTGGCCGGTCAACCCCGGGAAGCAAGCGATGAGGATCGCTACCAGCTCGAGATGACCTTCTCCCGCGGCCTCTACTCCGGATGGATGCACGGGGTGAACCATCAGGAGTTGGTCCACGCCCGCTTCGGGAAAAAACGGGGCCCCTTTGTCGGAAGGATCACCGAGATCGGGACGGAGTTCGTGGCCTTCGATTCTCAGGCCCCCCTCAAGCAGGGGGACGGCATTGTCTTCGACACCGGAGCCGATACAGATCAGGAGCAGGGTGGACGCATCTACGAGATTAGGGGTGATCGCCACTACTTCCGCCACGGCCATCTCGATCCGAGGAGACTGAAGGTCGGCGACCGTATCTGGAAAACCGATGATCCCGACCTGAATAAGCGTCTTCGGAACTCCTACGGAGGGCGGATCGATGCGAGAAACTCGAAACCCTTCGACGTGTCCCTCTCGGGGCAGGCGGGCGAACCGCTGGTGATGACCTCCTCCGATATCCGGGTTGCCTCCGTCATCCCGCTGGAGGCTGCACGAAATGCCCCGCTGACAGAAGAGAAGCTCCGTGCGCAGTTGGAGAAGACCTCCGACACTGGGCTCGAACTCCGCTCCCTGTCGCTCCAACTCGAAGGTGATGTCATCATCCCGATCAGTGAGATCAACCGAATGCGCCGTGAACTGCTTGAGAAGTTGCTCATCGCTTCGGAGAGGAAACGGCCTGAAGTCTGGACCAACTGGAGGACTGTCTTCAAGAATTCCCTCGTTGAACTGCCGGCCGTGGCAGCCGTGGAATCGGATCTCTCGCTGAAGGTCCTCTGCCGCAGCATGGAGCAGATCGGTGCCGCCCTCGATGCCGGCATCACGGAACTCTACGCCGATTTTGAGGACATCCGTCGGTACAAGGAGGCCGTCGCCTTGACGCGTGAAAAGGCACGTTCCGTAGGAAGCAATGTTGCTTCAGCCCGGATCCTGCTTGCCACTCCCCGCATCCAGAAGGCCAGCGAGGAGGGCTTCTTTAAGCTCATCGAGAATGCGTCGCCTGATGGCGTTCTGATCAGGAACCTCGGAGCGATCTCCTACTTCGCGGAGAGAAACCGCACGGCCGTCGGCGACTTTTCACTGAATGTCTCCAATCCGCTGACCGCACAGTTCTTCATGTCTAAGAATGGGTCCCGAGGTCTGGATCGGGTCACGATCAGCTACGACTTGAATGTGCCTCAGGTGCTGGACCTTCTGGAATCCGCTCCCCCTGAGTGGTTCGAGCTGACGCTCCACCAGCACATGCCGATGTTTCACATGGAGCACTGCGTCTTCGCCGCCTTCCTCTCCGAGGGAAAGGACCACACCGACTGCGGGCGTCCCTGCGACAGACACCGCGTCCACCTGCGCGACCGTGTCGGAATGAAGCATCCGCTTCGTGCCGATGTCGGTTGCAGGAACACCCTCTTCAATGCCGTAGCCCAGACCGGCGCCGGCTACTTCAAGGAACTGCGCGCCGCGGGCCTCCGTCACTTTCGCGTCGAACTCTTGGAAGAAGATGCGGCGCAAACCAGCGACATCCTCCGTGCCTACCAGGCGCTCCTGAGTGGCGAGACCGAGGGAAATGATCTGTGGCGCTCGCTCCGCGCAAGGGCGCAGCTTGGAGTGACGACAGGCACCCTTGAAGAACGTACCTAGGAGAGGACAGGGAGTCGCTCTATGGATTAGTTGGATTACTTGAATTTCTGGCTCTTCGTTAAACGGCTTGGGAAGAGAGGGAAGAATGATCAGGGGAGAGATGTCATTTACCCAAATGGAAGAGGATGGCGATGCGCCAGGTTTTTTGGTTACGGAAGCCCCTGGCGGAGCTTTTCACCCGAACTCCAAAGTTCAGTAGAGCGATTTGACATAATCCACTGAGCGCAAAGAAGTCTTCTCGATTCTCGCCTGTATAAATCGATACGCCCTCGAAATCTCCGCAACTCCTATCGCCCACTTCGGCTTCTCCTCGGCCCACGGCGTTGCCTCCAGATGGGTTGCTCCAATTCCCTCACCCTCCACGGAGTTTCAATCCCGATCGCTCTCTCGTATAATTCAGCGCTTCCCTAGCGGCCGGACAAAATCCGAAATCCGTTCGCAGGCTATCTTAATCTGATCCATCGCCGCCGCGTAGGAGCACCGCACATACCCCTCGCCGCTCGGACCGAAGGCAGTGCCGGGAACGACGGCCACTTTCTTGGCCTCGAGCAGCTGGAAGGAAAACTCCTTGCTAGTGAGTCCGGTGCCTCTGATGTCGGGGAAGACATAGAAGGCACCTTTGGGTAAATGGCACGGAATGCCGGCGTCATTTAGCGAGGAGACGATGAAGTTGCGTCGCAGGCGGTACTCCTCGCGCATGCGAGCCACGCTCGGTTCCCCGTGTTCGAGGGCCTCGACGGCGGCCTCCTGTCCCATGATGGGTGCGCAGAGGATGGAGTACTGGTGGATCTTCATCATCGCCTCGATGATATCTGCCGGACCGCAGGCAAAGCCGATGCGCCAGCCGGTCATTGCAAATGCCTTGGAAAAGCCGTGCAGGAAGATCGTCCGGTCCTTCATGCCTGGGAGTGCGGCGACGGAGTGGTGAGGCACCTCGTCGTAGTTGAGCTCGCTATAAATCTCATCGGTGAGGACGACGAGATCGTGCTTTACGGCAAAAGCGGAGATTCTTTCGAGCTCGTCCAGCGGCATGACCGCTCCGGTGGGATTGGTCGGGAAGTTCAACATCAGGACGCGGGCCTTCGGCGTGACGGCCTTTTCAAGAGCGGCGGCACGCAGCGTGAAGTGGTCTTCGGCCCGTGTGGGGACAGCGATCGGAACTCCGCCCGCCAGCGAGATGGTGGGGGCGTAGGAGACGTAGCACGGCTCGTGGTAGAGAACCTCGTCACCGCGATTAAGCAGGGCACGGAGGGCCAAGTCGATCGCCTCAGAGACGCCGACGGTCACGATGATCTCATCGTGGGAATTGTACTCCACGGAGAAGTGCTTGGCGACGTAGGTCGATATGGAGCGGCGGAGGCGTGGCGACCCCAGGTTGGAGGTGTAGCCGGTCTTTCCCTTTTCGAGGGAGTAGACGGCGGCCTCGCGGATGTGCCACGGGGTGACGAAGTCTGGCTCGCCGATGCCGAGAGAGATGACATCCTTCATCGACTGGACGATTTCGAAAAAGTCGCGAATCCCCGAACGGGGGATGTCGCGGACATGCGCCGCAATGCGGGAGCTGCTCATGACAGGGAAGCGTTCTCCCCGATCACGGGGTCACCGAGAGGCGCTCGGGAGCCTCCTCAAGGGCATGCCGCATGCCGTTCTCCTTGTAGGTCTTCAGGCGGAAGCGGGTCGCGCACGACTGAACTGCCTCGATGGTGCTGAGCTTGTCAGCCACAAAAGAAGCCACTTCGCGGAGTGAGCGGCCGTCGACGATGACAAGCAGGTCGTAGCCGCCGCTCATGAGGTAGACGCTCTCGACTTCCTCAAAGCCCGCGATGCGGTTGGCGATGCGGTCGAACCCACCCTCTCGCTCCGGGGTGACGCGGACCTCGATGACAGCGGTGACGGACTCAGTATCCCATTGCTCGCGGTTGATGACAGCCTGGTAGCCGAGGATCGTGCCATCGGCTTCCAGCTTCGCGATCTTGGCAGTCACTTCTGCCTCGCTCAGGCAGAGTTGGCGGGCGATGTCGGCGCGGGGGATCGCGGAATTGTTGCGGAGGATGCGGATCAAGGAGTCCATGGTGGAAAGGATGAAGGTTGATTTGTGAATTATGAAGGATGAAAACGAGGCCGGGGCTTTTAGCACTCAATGAAAGCACCTCTTTCAACTTCAGTGCAGACGGTTTTTTGTCAGCGCCTTCAGGTCTCAGGTTTCAAGTTTCAGCCTTCTCGGTTACCCTCGATCCACGCCAGGGCCTTGTCGTAGCTGCGACGCTCGAGGTAGTGGCGGAACTGGGGGTCGAGTTCACCGGGCGGCAGCACGGCGGAAAGACGCTCGATCCGTGCCGAGACATCCATGAGGCGCTGCAGATGCCCAGCCTGATCGCGGTCGCGGTGGGTGTGATCCCCGATGACGGCGAGGCGTTCCCTCAATGCCTCGGCGAGCGGGGTAAAGTCGGGAGTCATCGCGCCTTAGGTTGCCGGGGTTTCCTTGGCGGGAGAGGATTCAGGGGAGGACATTCTGACCGTGCTGACGGAGCAGGTGGTCGCAGATCACGAGGTTAGCCATAGCCTCGACCATGGGAACGGCTCTTGGCAGGACGCAGGCGTCGTGGCGTCCGCGCGCTGCCAACTCAGCCGCCTCGCCTGACACAGTGACGGTCTGCTGGGGCTTCGCGATCGTCGCAGTCGGCTTGAAGGCGATGCGGAAGAAGATGTCCTCCCCGTTGCTGATACCGCCCTGAATGCCGCCGGAGCGGTTGGTGGCGGTGTGTACCTGGCCGGTCTCGATCACAAAGGCATCGTTGTGTTCGCTACCGGTCTGGCGGGAGCCGGCGAAGCCGCTTCCGATCTCAAACCCTTTGGTGGCGGGCAGGCTCATCATGGCCTTCGCAAGGTCGGCCTCGAGCTTGTCGAAGACGGGTTCACCGAGTCCCACGGGGACGCCGCGTATCACGCACTCAATCACTCCCCCGATGCTGTCGCCACGTGAACGGACTTCCTTGATGCGCTCGATCATCTTCTCTGCCGCCATGGGATCGGGGCAGCGCACGGGAGTGGCATCCACGTCGGCAATGGTCACGGTCCCGGTATCGACCGAGGAATCGATGTCATGGATCGAGCGGACATAGGCAATGGCCTCAAAGTCGGGGTGCAGGGTGCGGATGACCTTCTTGGCGACGACGCCGGCGGCGACGCGACCGATGGTCTCGCGGGCGGAGGAGCGCCCCCCCCCCTCCCAGTTCCGGATGCCGTACTTGGACTGATAGGTGTAGTCCGCGTGCGAGGGGCGGAACATGGTCTCCATCTCGGTGTAGGCCGAGGGACGGGCATCCTTGTTGTCGACGGCAACGAGGATCGGAGTCCCAAGGGTCTGCCCCTGGAAGACTCCCGAGAGGATTCGGCACTTATCTTCCTCCTGTCTCGGGGTGACGATGTCACTCTGGCCCGGTCGACGACGATCGAGCTCGATCTGGATTTCCTCGGGGGTGATCGGGAGACGTGCAGGGCAGCCATCGATAACGCAACCGACCCCACCGCCATGAGATTCGCCCCAAGTGGAGACGCGAAAGAGTGTGCCGAAGATACTCGCCATAAGAGCGCTACTTAAGCGTAACAGCCCCCCCCATTCACGCAAAATCGCCCCATCGGCTCCCTGACCACTCCCGATCGCGAATGAAGGAAAGGCGTCACAGCACTCCAAAAGGGGGTGCTTGACGCGACTCTCGGGAGGTTTTAATGAATAATAAGTAATTTCAGATTGCAAACGCGTCCGGCAGTCCTTTCCAACTCTTTTGGAGAGGGGCTGGCATGGCGCTTGTCGTCCGGTCGGCTATCATTATTCAGCTCAATTTTCAACGTCAGTCCCTTACCCCTATCATCACCATGTTCAGCAAAATTTTCGGCTTTTTCTCCAGTGACATCGGCATCGATCTCGGTACCGCCAACACCCTCGTCTATGTGAAGGACCGCGGCATCGTCCTGCGCGAACCCTCCATTGTTGCCGTGAAGGCCGGCACCACCCACGTGCTGGCCGTCGGTGACGAGGCCAAGCGGATGCTTGGACGCACCCCCGGCAATATCACCGCGATCCGCCCCCTCAAGGACGGCGTCATTGCCGACTTCGAGATCACCGAGGCCATGCTACGCCACTTCATCACCAAGGCGCACGGCCAGCGCCGGTTTGTCCGTCCACGCGTCGTGATCGCCGTTCCGAGCGGCATCACTGAGGTCGAGAAGCGCGCCGTCAAGGACTCGGCCATGCACGCCGGGGCCCGTGAGGTCTATTTGATCGAAGAGCCGATGGCCGCCGCAATAGGAGTCGGTCTCCCGGTCACAGATCCCGCCGGCAACATGATCATCGACATCGGCGGAGGCACCACCGAGGTCGCCATCATCTCGCTTGCCGGCATCGTCTTAAGCCGCAGCGTCCGCGTTGCGGGCGACGAACTCGACGAGGCGATCGTCCAGTACCTCAAGCGTGCCTACAACCTCATGATCGGAGAGCGCACCGCCGAGGAGATCAAGCTCCGTCTCGGCAGCGCTTTCCCGCTCGAGAAGGAACTCACCATGGAAGTGAAGGGCCGCGATCTCGTCGCGGGACTTCCCAAGACCATCACCATCACCTCACAGGAGATCCGCGACGCCCTCATGGAGCCTGTCTCCCGCATCGTCGAGGCGGTCCGCATCACGCTTGAGCGTTGCCCTCCCGAGCTCTCTGCCGACCTTGTGGATCGCGGCGTCGTCCTTGCCGGTGGCGGCGCCCTTCTGAGGGGACTCGACAAGCTCATCGCCTCGGAGACGGGGCTTCCCGTCCACGTTGCCGAGGATCCTCTCAGCGCGGTGGCCGAAGGTACCGGAAAAGCTCTTCAGGAGATTGATTTCCTGCGCGCCGTCGCGGCATCGACGGACCGGCCCAAATTCTAGAGTTTGATGGAGGCGTGCCGGCAGGGCTTCATCGGCTCACCGCCTCTGCGCGCTAGTCACCCGCTCCTCGCCCTCCTCGCCCGATAGGCAGATGAAAAAACTACAGATAGCATCCCTTGCCATCCTGGTCGTTGCCATCGTGTGGTTTTGTCTCCTGGAGGCGGGAACTCTCTCAAGTCTTCAGTCAGGTTTACTCGCTATTCTCTCGCCGATCACCCGTTCCGGCGGTGCGGTGAAGAAGAGCATCAGCGGCATTGGCAAGGACCTGATGACGCTTGAGCAGCTTCAGAAGGAATACGACCGGATCCTTGCGGAGAACCGCCGCCTGCGCGCCGAGAACAGCGGCCTCCGTGACCTCCAGACGGACAACGATCACCTGCGCCAAGTGCTCGGATACCGGGAGCGTTCGGCCTTCCGCCTCATTCCGGCAGCGGTGCTGGGGCATGATGCTGGAACCTGGTGGAGCACGATCAAGATCAACCGCGGCTCCAAGGACGGGATCGCGGTTGACATGCCGGTCATCACCGACCGTGGGCTTGTCGGAAAGACGACGGCCGTTTCAAGTGACGTGAGCGAGGTAGTGTTGATTTCGGATGAGAATTGCAAGGTGGCGGCCAAGGTGGAGGGAACCAAGGAGCAGGGGATCAGCGGTGGCGCACGGGATACGGCGGGAGAGTTGCATCTGACATTTTTAAGCAAACTGGCTGATCTTCAGCCCGGGCAGAAAGTTTACACAGCGGGAGTGAGCGGCGGGATTTTCCCCTCCGGTCTTGCCCTCGGCACGGTGAAAAGCTTTCACGCCCGCGAACTTGATGGCGAAGCCATCCTCGAGCCTTCCGCCGATCTCGGCGACCTCGAGGAGGTCTATGTCGTCACCGGCGCGAAATGAGGCATACCCTTCTCTTCGTCATCCTGATCCTCCTGTTGCCTGTCTCGGTGGCCATGCAGGATTTATTGCCCGCGATCCCTGTGGCACAGGCGAGGATCCAGATCCTGCCTGTTCTTTTCTGCTTCGCCATGCTGGCGCTGCCGCTCCTGCCGGCGCTCTTCTTTGCCCTCGCCACGGCGTTGGTTCAGGGACTTGTCCTTCTGCAAATCCAGGCTGGTCAGTCTGAGTTGGGGCTCACCCTGCCCATAGTCTTCTTCATCGCCTGGGCGATCGTGCTTCAAATGTCCAGTGAGGCCACCCACGGAATGCGCTGGGAGCTGCACGCCTTCGGCAGCGCCCTGGTCACCCTCACCCTGCTAGGCGGAGAGTTTCTCGTGTTGTGCATCAAGCGGGGAGGATTTCCCCTCGATATGAGCGTCGGCCTGCGGATCATCGTCCCCGCGCTGGTCGCTCCATTCCTCGCCCCCGCCCTCTATTTCATGCTCAGGGCTCTGGTGCCACTCTCTCCCGATGCCGGGCCGGTAGCAGCGCAGCCCTCGTTCAAACGCTGATGTCATGAAGGCCGAGGAAGATTCACAGCGCAAGATCCTGATCCTGGCGGGCATCCTGATGGTTGCCCTCCTCATCTTGCTTCTGCGGATGTGGTACGTGCAGATTTACAAGGGAGCCGGCTACAAGGCCCGCATCAAGGGTCACTCCCAGCTCACCGTCCGCCTACCCGCTGTGCGAGGCGAGATCTGCGACCGACACGGCGTGCCCCTTGTCGAAAACCGCGCCAGCATGGAGGTCGAGTTCTACCTGCCCGATATCGTCCGGGCATGGAAGGAGGAGCATGGCTCGATCCCAAAGCTGAAATACTGGGGCCTCGACCACGGCATGCGGGCGCTCAAGGAGCAGCCTGACATCGTGAAGATCGTCAACGAGTCGATCGTTCCCCGTCTCGAGAAGCTCGGTCTCGCGGGCGACTACAACAGCCGCAAACTCCAGCTCCATTTCCGTGACAATGCGGAGGTGCCGTACGTCTACCGCCAGGATCTTGACTTCGAGACCATGGCCCGCTTCAGCGAGAATAATCTCGACCTTCCGGGTGTCACGGTGACGCTCAAGCCGGTCCGCCACTATGTCTACGGAGCGCTGGCCGCGCACCTGTTCGGTTACGTAGGCGTCCCCAAGGAGATCGACAAGGAAGAGGCCTCGCTATTCAACTTTTACCAGCCCGACATCGAGGGGAAGGCCCAGGTCGAGGAGGCCTACAATGACGTGCTCAAGGGCACGGCGGGAACGCGCTTCCTGCAGCGCAACGCCCACGGGGTAATCGACGGGGAGACCTCCCGGATCGAACCGAAGCAGGGGTCGAAGGTCTACCTGACGATTGATGCCGGCATCCAGTACATCGTGGAGAAGGCACTGCGTGTGGTCGGACGCGGCGCCGCCATCGTCCTCGATCCGAACACCGGCGAGATCCTCGCCATGGCCTCGGTCCCCTCGTTTGACCCAAACCAGTTCGTCCCTTCCATTTCCAGGGCTGACTGGGAAAAGCTCTCCAAGGACCAGACCGACCCGCTGATGAACCGCGCCATCAACGCCTACGCGCCCGGCTCGACATTCAAGCTCTGCACCGCGCTGGCTGGCATCCGCGCTGGGATCGGCAACAAGGAGTTCGACTGCAGCGGCGGCGTCCAGTACGGCGACAAGTACATGAAGTGCTGGGTGCTCACCGCGAAGCCGCAAATGCCCCCGCACGGCCACCAGGACCTGAGCACCGCGATCAAGAACTCCTGCAACGCCTACTTTTTCCAGTACGGAAATGCCGCAGGCATCGATCAGATCGACGCCGTCGGAGGCATGCTGGGTCTCGGCCAGAAGAGTGAGCTCCCCCTTAATAATGTCGCCTCGGGAGTCCTGCCCGGGTCGGAGTGGCTTTCGCAGAACTACCCGCGCGAGCGCTGGAGTCCCGGCTACACCGCCAACACCTCCATCGGTCAGGGCTTCGTGCTGGCAACCCCGCTCCAGATGGCCGTCATCGCGGCCACGGTGGCCAACGGGGGTTCGGTCTACCAGCCCCACCTTGTGGACAAAGTCGTCGCTCAGGATGGGACCGTCCTCAAGGAAGAGCCGATCAAGATCAGGTCCGATCTCATCAAGGAGGGGGGCATCCCCCCCGATCAGTTCGAGAAAGTCCGCAAAGGCATGTGGAAGGTCGTCAATGACGACACCGGGACCGCCCGCAAGGCGAGGGTGAAGGATTCCATCGTCGCGGGCAAGACCGGGACCGCCCAGTTCTTTCGCAACGGCGTGAAGGATTACCACACCTGGTTCCTCTGCTTCGCCCCCTACGACAAGCCGCGCTACGTCGTCGCCGTCTTCGTGCAGGGCGGCAAGTCGGGCGGGTCCGTGCCGGCTCCCATCGCCGCTAAGATCCTGGAGCAGATCTTTGCCATGGAGAAGGGGCAGGAGGTGAAGCTGGAGGCTCTTGCTCCGGCCCTGGGGAATTTCCAGCCGATCGCAGGCATCGACTTTTCCAAGCAGTTTCCCTCCCAGTATGGCTCCGATACCGAGCCCGTGCAGGATGCCCCCGCCGAATCACCCGAACTCACCCGACAGTCGGGCGGCGCTTCCGGTGCCAAGCCTGACATCAAGGAGGAAGCCGACGCCCAAGGCCGCGCCAACAACAAACCGCGCCCACAGGGAGGTCTCCAAAAATTCTTCAATTTCCTCGGTGGGGGCCGCTCGGCCGCGTCGAAACAGAATTAGACAATCCGAAAGCTGAGACCTGAAAAGAATTTTCCA
>CANIBV010000017.1 GCA_947466005.1 Spartobacteria bacterium
TCGGCCTCTTCGTCGATTCGCGCTACATCTACGGCAACCATGGGCTCAACGAGAGCCTCAGCCGCGCAGGCCTCCGATTCATCTTTTAAGAGTTAGGATCGATCAAAATCAAAAGGCTCCGGAGGAAACTCCGGAGCCTTTTTGTTTCTGCAGGAGGAGGCCGCCGAGCGAGGCTTTATAATAGTTCGAGCGTGGGCGAACATCCTGCGCCGCCAAAAACAAAAAAACTCATCCTACTCTTCGCTTTTTGAAAGCTTGGTCAGAACACTAAGATCTTCCAGCGTGGAGGTATCCCCGGTCAGCGACTGACCGCTTGCCACCTGTTTGAGGAGACGGCGCATGATCTTTCCACTGCGGGTCTTGGGCAGCAACTCGGCAAAGCGGATCTCGTCTGGCTTGGCGATCGGCCCGATGGAATTGCCGACATGGTTTCGGAGTTCGGCCTTGAGCTTGTCGCCCGGCTTCTGGCCCTCGCGCAGAACGACAAAAGCCACCACACCCTGCCCCTTGATCTCGTCGGGGCGTCCGACGACCGCGGCCTCCGCGACGGAGGGATGGCTGACTAGGGCACTCTCGACCTCGGCGGTGCCGAGGCGATGGCCGGCGACATTGAGGACATCGTCGATGCGACCTGTAATCCAGAAGTTCCCCTGTTTGTCACGGCGGGCGCCGTCACCGGTGAAGTAGGCTCCCTTGACCTCGCTCCAGTACTGCTGGCGGTAGCGGGTCTTGTCTCCCCAGATGCCGCGCAGCATGGAGGGCCAGGGCTTGCGGATGACGAGCTTACCACCCTCACCGTGTGGGACTTCATTACCCTCATCATCGACGATCGCGGCATCGATCCCGAAGAAGGGAAGCGTGGCCGTGCCGGGCTTGCAGGGAGTCGCGCCGGGAAGGGGGGTGATCATAAGCGCGCCGGTCTCGGTCTGCCACCAGGTATCGACGATCGGGCAGCGCTCGGCACCGATGTGCTTATGGAACCATATCCAGGCCTCGGGGTTGATCGGCTCTCCCACGGTGCCGAGGAGACGGAGCGAGGAGAGATCATGCATGCGGGGGTGCTGATCTCCCCATTTCATGAAGGCCCTGATCGCCGTCGGGGCGGTGTAGAAGATCGTTACCCCGTAGTCGGCGATTAACTTCCAGAAGCGATCGGGCTCAGGCCAGTTCGGCGCCCCCTCGTACATGAAGCAGGTCGCTCCGTTGGAGAGCGGTCCGTAGACGAGGTAGCTGTGTCCGGTGATCCAGCCGATGTCAGCGGTGCACCAGTAGACATCCTCTTCCTTGAGGTCAAAGACATACTTGGTCGAGGTGTAGGTGCCGACAAGATAGCCGCCCGTGGTGTGGAGGATGCCCTTCGGCTTCCCCGTTGAGCCGCTTGTGTAGAGAATGAAGAGAGGATGCTCGCTATCGAGATGCTCGGGAGGACAATCAGCCGTGACATACTCCATCTCACGGTGCCACCAGACATCACGTCCCTCCTCGATGTGAATTTCGGTCTCGGAGCGCTTGAAGACGATGACCTTGCGAATGGAGTCATTCCCCTTGAGGGCGTGGTCGACATTCTGCTTGAGGGTGACCAACTCACCGCGGCGATAGCCGCCGTCAGCAGTGACCACTACCTTCGCTCCGCTGTCGGCGATGCGGTCCTTGATGCTCTCCGCGCTGAAGCCGCCAAAGACGACGCAGTGGACGGCACCGATCCGGGCACATGCCAACATGGCGATGGAAGCCTCGGGGATGAGGGGCATGTAGATAAGGACGCGGTCGCCCTTCTTTACTCCGTTACGCTTGAGGACATTGGCAAACTTGCAAACCTCTCTGTGGAGTTGGCGGTAGGTCAGGACCTTTTTGTCGCCCGGTTCACCCTCCCAGATGATGGCGGCCTTATTGGCCCGGGGTGTCTCAAGATGACGATCCAGACAGTTTTGAGAGGCATTCAACTTCCCTCCAGCGAACCACTTGGAGTAAGGGAGCTTCCAGTCGAGAACTTTGGTCCATTTTTTCAGCCAGTGGAGTTCCTTGGCCTCACGTGCCCAGAACGCGTCAGGTTTATTCACCGACTCGGTGTGAAGCTTCTTGTACTCGGCCATGCTACCGATCCGGGCTTTCTTGGAGAACTCAGCAGAGGGCTTGAAAACACGGTTCTCTACTTGATGGGATTCGATGTTCTTGGACATGGTCTTGGAGATAGTGGATGTTGACAGAAAAGAGAGCGGAGGTGCAGATCATTCCCGAATTGGAGAAAAAGGGAAGATTTAGCAAAATAAAAACGCCCAGCTTTGTGTCGTCGATAAAATCAGGGATAACCAAGTAAAAATTCGTTCAGGGGATTATTAAGGGATTTTAGTTTTCGCGGGTTAGGGCGACGGTCATTTGATGCCAGAGTCAGGAGGCAAGCTGGTCAACACCACTGTGGCGCAAAGAACCTAGCCCCCCCTATTGCTCCCCTACGGGTAAGCAGGAGCAGAAGATGTTTCTGTCTCCGTAGACATTGTCGACCCGCGACACCGAGGGCCAGAATTTGTGGTTCTTGAGCCAAGGTGCCGGGAAGACAGCCTGCTGTCGTGAGTAAGGACGGTTCCAGTCGTCAGAAGTGGCAGTCAGGGCCGTGTGCGGAGCCCTCTTGAGAGGGTTGTCGATGCGGTCCATTTTTCCTTCCTCGATGGCGGTGAGTTCGCCATGGATTGCAAGCATCGCATCGCAGAAACGATCAATCTCTTCCTTGGACTCGCTCTCGGTCGGCTCGACCATGAGGGTGCCAGAGACCGGCCAACTCATCGTGGGGGCATGGAACCCGTAATCCATGAGGCGCTTGGCCACATCCTCCACCTCGACTCCAGCGCGGCTCTTCCACTCGCGGATATCCAAGATGCACTCGTGGGCGACGGTTCCGTTCGATCCCTTGTAGAGAACGGGGAAGAACGCCTCGAGGCGCTTGGCAATGTAGTTGGCGTTGAGGATCGCCAAAGCGCTCGCCATGGCCAGGCCGTCGGGTCCCATCATGCGAAGGTACATCCAGCTGATAACGCAGATGCTGGCGCTACCCCACGGGGCGGCACTGATCTCGTCGATGGCGTGAGATCCGCCGGTCGGGATCACTGAGTGGCCTGGGAGGAAGGGAGCGAGATGTTCCGCAACGCCGATCGGGCCGACTCCGGGCCCTCCCCCTCCGTGGGGGATGCAGAAGGTCTTGTGAAGGTTGAGATGGCAAACATCCGCCCCGATGTCCCCTGGACTGCAGAGGCCTACCTGGGCGTTCATGTTGGCACCATCCATGTAGACCTGCCCACCGGCCGCATGGATGAGCGAGCAGATCTCTTTGATCCCCGACTCGAAGACGCCGTGCGTCGAGGGGTAGGTAACCATGAGGGCGGCGAGCCGGTCGCGGTGGGAAGCGATCTTGGCCTTGAGGTCTTGCACATCAATATTCCCCCCTGCATCGCAGGCGATACCAACGATTTCCATTCCAACCATGGCCGCACTCGCTGGATTCGTGCCGTGGGCGGAGGCTGGAATCAGGCAGACGGTGCGGTGAGCGTCACCCCGGGAGCGGTGATAGGCCCGGATGACCAGAAGTCCCGCATACTCGCCTTGGGATCCGGCGTTGGGCTGCAGGGAAACGGCATGGAAGCCTGTGATCTCCGAGAGCCACTGCTCAAGCTGGCGGAACAGGAGGGCGTACCCCGTTGCTTGGGACGGTGGGACAAAGGGATGAAGCGAGGAGATCCCATCCCAAGTCAAGGGAAGCATCTCGGAAGTCGCGTTGAGCTTCATCGTGCATGAACCGAGAGGAATCATCGACGTGGTGAGCGAGAGATCCTTGGCCTCGAGGCGGCGCATATAGCGCAGCATCTCGGTCTCGGTGTGGTGAGTATTGAAGACCGGATGGGTCAGGATCGGCGTCGTGCGGCGCAGGGCATCGGGCGTCTGCCAAGCAAGGGGATCGTTCTGAGCGGAGGGGGGGCTCTTTCCGAAGAGTTCGATCAGGTGATCTGTCGTGGTGACGGTCTCGTCAAGGGAGACCGTGACTGCAGTCTCCCCGAGGAAGCGGAGATTGATCCCTGCTTTCTCCGCACGGGAGCGGAGGGAGGCTGACTCGGCAGCGGTGAGATTGATCCTCACCGTGTCAAAAAAGGGCGCGTCGGCAACGGACCAGCCCGCCTTGGCGAGTGATGCTGCCAACTTCAGGGCGTGGAGATGGACGCGCTCGGCGATCTCACGGAGTCCCTTCGGTCCGTGATAGACGGCGTACATCGAGGCAATCACGGCTAGGAGAACCTGCGCGGTACAGATGTTGCTGGTCGCCTTCTCGCGGCGGATGTGCTGCTCGCGGGTCTGAAGAGTCAGTCGGTAGGCGGGATTCCCATCGGCATCGCGGGAGATTCCTACGAGGCGACCTGGAAGTCGGCGCTTCAACTCGTCCCGGACGGCCATGTATCCCGCGTGGGGACCGCCGTACCCCATCGGGACGCCGAAACGCTGGGTGGAACCGACCACAATGTCTGCACCAAATTCACCCGGCGGCTTGAGCAGCACAAGGGACAGGGGGTCACTCGCCACGACGGCAAGACCTCCGGCAGCGTGGACTGCCTCGATGAAAGGAGCCGGGTCCGTGATGACGCCGTCCGTGCCGGGGTACTGGAGGATGCCCCCGCAGATCCCGGAAGCGGGCACCATGGAGGTGCCGCCGACAATCAACTCGATCCCAAGAGGCTCGGCACGGGTGCGCAGGAGGGCGATCGTCTGGGGGTGGCAGCTTTCGGAGACAAAGAAACGCGCATCACCCTCTTGACTTTTGAGATCATGGCACATCGCCAGGGCCTCGGCGGCGGCGGTCGCCTCGTCGAGCATCGAGGCGTTGGCGATCGCCATGCCGGTCAGGTCGCAGACCATGGTCTGGAAATTCACAAGAGCCTCCATGCGTCCCTGCGCAATCTCGGCCTGGTAGGGAGTGTAGGCGGTGTACCATCCCGGATTCTCAAAAATGTTCCTTCGGATGACAGCGGGGAGGTGGGTCCCGTGGTACCCCATGCCTATGTAGCAGGGGCGGAGTTCGTTGGCCGAGGCCATCTTGCGGAGTTCCGCGAGCGCCTCCTCCTCTGTGGCAGCCGGAGGCACTTTCAGCGGGCGGCGGAGCCTGATCTCGGAAGGAACTGTCCTGGAGATCAACTCCTCAAGATCTGCGCACCCGACGGCGTGCAGCATCTCCGCGATCTGGGCTGAATCGGAACCAAGGTGACGGTCGGAAAATCGTCCCAATGAAAAAACGGCGTCGAGGTCCCCGACACCCTGAAGGGCCGAAACGCTCATCAGGAGATCTGGGTAATGTAGGCTTCAGGAGTCAGAAGCGCCTCCACCTCGGCAGCGTTGGAGGCTTTCATCTTGTAGATCCAGCCCTGACCGAAGGGATCGGTATTCAGGAGTGCGGGATTGGCGGCGAGTTCGGCATTCACCTCGGTCACCGTTCCGCTGAGCGGGGAATAGATGTCGCTGGCAGCCTTCACCGACTCCACGACGGCGGCGGTGGCACCGGCCTTCACCTCGGTGCCGACTTTGGGAGGCTCCGCGTAGACGATGTCAGTCAACTCAGCCTGGGCATGATCGGTGATGCCGACGGTGATCGTATCACCCTCGGTTCGGATCCATTCGTGGGTCTTGGCGTATCGGAGGTCAGCGGGAACGTTCATGATGGGATGTGGTTGGGAAGAATGAGTTGGAGATGGGGCTTAAAGGGCTGGTTTCTTGTAGAAAGGAAGCGCGGATACCGTAGCGGCGTAGCGGCGACCGCGCACTTCAATTTCGAGTTGGGTGCCGGGGGCGGAGAGGGCAGGTGGGAGGTAGGCCATGGCGACCCCCTCACCTAGGCTGGGAGAGAGTGCCCCGCTGCAGGTTTCGCCCACCGTCTTCCCCTCGGAAAGAACAGCGTAGTGCGACCCCAGGGGCGGGCCTTGGACGGTCAGCTTGAGCGGGGTGAGAAGGGAGGGAAGGCCTGCAGATCGCTGCGCTTCAAGAGCCTCTCGTCCAGAAAAGTCTCCCTTCTCGGGATCATCGAGGGAAACGAACTTCCCGAGGCCGGCTTCCAGAGGGGTGCGCTCACGGCTCAGGTCCGATCCGTTGAGCGGATAGCCCATCTCCAGTCGGAGGGTGTCGCGGGCGCCGAGACCGCATGGTTTGACTCCGGCGGAGACCAACATGTTCCAGAGGGGCCCGCCTTCGGCAACGGGAACGAAAAGTTCAAACCCATCCTCACCGGTATAACCAGTGCGAGCCACCAGGGAGGGAACTCCTTTCCCATCTTTTGCAAGTGAAGCGATCCCGTTCCGCTTCGGAACGTCACATTCAGGAAAGAGCTGACGCAGGATCTTCTCGGAATCGGGTCCCTGGAGGGCGATGGCCGCGTAGTCGTTCCCCAAATCCGTGAGGAGAACCGACCCGTCCTTGGGGAGATGAGAGCGCATCCACTCGAGGTCGATCTCGCGGCAGGCCGCATTGATCACCAGGAAGTACTCCGTCTCGCCGGAGCGGTAGATGATCAGGTCGTCGAGCACACCACCCTTCTCATTGAGCATGAGGGTGTATTGGCCCCGGGTGACAGCAAGCTTCCCGACGCGGTTGGTCAGCAGGCTCTCAAGCCAGGCCAAAGCGCCGGAACCGGAGACCGTGACCTCCCCCATGTGCGAGATATCGAACATTCCGGAGGCTGAGCGCACCGCGTGGTGCTCGTCCATAATGCCGGAATACTGGACCGGCATGAACCAGCCGCCGAATTCCACCATGCGGGCTCCGCAGGCGACGTGAGCGGCTTCGAGGGGAGAATGCTTGAGGGTTGAGGGATCGCTCATGATGATGTGGTGGTTGTTCCGTTGGGACGTCGGGCGGTGAAATCGAGGTAGGTGTAGGACTGAAACATCTTCTCGTATTCATCGACGAGACGCATCGCTTCGCTCGGCTTGAGGCGGTCGCTCTTGAGGGCTGCATCAGCCTGTGACTTGATGCGGCGGGCCAGCTCTTTGGTGTCCCACTGGGTGAGCGTGAGAACCTGATCGACGGTATTGCCCGGGAGAACCTCCTCGATGTAGTAGCCGGCATCCTCATCCTCATCGAGGAAGACATGCATCTCGTTCACGCGCCCGAACAGGTTGTGCAGATCGCCCATGATGTCCTGGTAGGCACCGGAGAGGAAAATTCCCAGATAATAGGGCTCACCGGGACGCACGCGATGGACGGGAAGGGTTTCCTTCACGTCCTGAAAGTCGATGAACTTGGCCATCTTTCCGTCGGAGTCGCAGGTGATGTCCACCAGCGTGCCGCTCCGGTCCGGAACCTCGTCGAGGCGATGGATCGGCATGACGGGGAAAAGTTGGCCGAGCGCCCAGTGATCGAGCAGCGACTGAAAGACGGAGAAGTTGCAGAGCAGTTGGTCGGCAAGGGCGACCTCGAGCTCGCGCACCTCCTCGGGCACCTGGCTCATCCCGTGGTGGAGCTTCACGATCTCCGAGGCAATCTGCCAGTAGAGCGTGTCAATCTTGGCCTTAGGGCGGAGGTCCAATAGCCCGAGATCGAACATCGACTGGGCCTGATCGCGTATCTGCTGGGCATCGTGGAGATGCTCCAGACGTCGCTTCTGATTGAGGCCGGCCCGGATCTCGATCATGTCTGCGACGAGCTTTGGATCCTCGGCGGAGACGGTCACCGCCGCGTTGTGACTCTCTTTCTCGATCGATCCGAAAGCCTCGATGATCAGGATGGAATGAGGGGCCACGATGAAGCGTCCGCTCTCGCTCACGATCACCGGATGCTCGACCTGCTCCGAGTCGCAGATCTCCATGATGTTGTAGACGATGTCGCGGGTGTACTCGTGCAGGGAATAATTCCTTGAACTGTCAAAGCTGGTGCGGGATCCGTCGTAGTCGATTCCGAGACCACCGCCGACATCGAGGTAGCCGAGGGAGTGTCCCATCTTCTTGAGCTTGGCGTAGAAACGGGTGGCCTCGCGGGTGGCCCGGCTGATCGTCCCGATATCGGGAACCTGGGAGCCGACATGATAATGAAGCAGCACCAGCGCATCGGGTATTCCCTCGGCATGGAGCGTATCGCTCATCGAGACAAGGTCTGCCGTCGAAAGACCGAACTTCGCATTCTCTCCGCCGCTGGTGGCCCATTTGCCGGCTCCCTTGGAGAGGAGGCGGACACGGGCTCCGATCATCGGGGTGACACCGACTTGCTTGGCCACGGCCAGGATCTGATGAAACTCCTCGAGCTTCTCGACCACCATGATCACTTTTTTCCCAAGCTTCAGCCCGATGAGGGCAGCGCGGATGAACTCGTCATCTTTGTAGCCGTTGCCGATGACAAGGCTCTCGGAATCGGAATGGACGGCCAGTGCGGCAATGAGCTCGGGCTTGCTTCCGGCCTCGATGCCGAAGTGATACTGAATGCCGGCATCCACGATCTCCTCCACAACCTCGCAGAGTTGGTTCACCTTGATCGGGAAAACCCCGCGGTAGTTGTTCTTGTAAGAGCACTCGGTGATGGCCCTGGCAAAGGATTCGTTGAGGCGACGCACGCGGTCCCGGAGCAGATCATGGCTGCGCACGAGCAGAGGGAAACGAAGCCCCCTCTCGCGGGCCTCATCGACGAGTTCCATCAGGTCGATTTCCTCACCTTCCTTGCGACGCGGGCGGACCACCGCATGACCTGCCTCGTTGATTTTCACATACCCCTCGGACCAGCCCTCCACGTTGTAGAGTGTCGAGTTTTGAGCAGCGATGGATCCGGTTGGATGTTGAGACATTTCGATAAACTTGGGAGCAGTAAAAAGAGAGAGTTGATTTAACAAACATCCCATCCCCTTGGCGACATGATGATGAAGTTTTTTTCCATGCCCATGATTGCGGCTAGCGGAAGAGAATCGCTTTCGGCTTGAATGCATCCCAAACAGCCCCTGATCCAGCTCCCACCAATCCTTCCCATGAGAATCCTCCACATCGATGCCTTCGCTGGCATCAGCGGTGATATGTCCGTTTCCGCTCTTCGGGACCTAGGTGTTCCCGAGGAAACCTTTCAGAGCGCTCTGGCTTCGCTTGGGATAGAACTACCCGCCTGCCGGTTCGAGCGAGGTGAGAGAAACGGCATCTCGGGATGGCTCTTCCGGGTGCAGGGGGATGATGGCGAGACAGGGGGTGACGCAGACCATCACCACCAGAATCACGGGCACACTCATGAGGCGGGACATTCCCACGGACGCAATCATGCAAAGATCAGGACTCTCCTGTCCGAGAGCAGTCTCGCCCCCAAGGTAAAGCAGCGAGCGCTGGCTGTTTTCCAGCGCATTGCCATTGCGGAAGGAGTCATCCACGGGGTGCCCCCGGAAACCGTCGGCTTCCACGAGGTCGGAGCGGAGGATTCCATCGCTGACATCGTCTGCGCATGCGCCGGATTTGAATTCCTGGGGCTCGACCAAATCACCTGCGGAGCGCTCATCGAGGGATCGGGTCACATTCACTGCGCCCACGGCACCTTCCCCCTCCCCGCACCAGCGACACTGGCGCTCTTGAAGGGTATCCCATTCCGTCAGGTCGATGAACCATGGGAACATATCACCCCCACTGGGGCAGCCCTTCTGGCGGAGCACGCAACCGACTTTGGCCCCATGCCTGAAATGTCTGTTTCCCAAATAGGATACGGCCTTGGATCGAGGACGACTCCCAACCGACCCAACGTCTTGCGCCTCATCCTCGGTGAGTCTGCCAATCCAAGGAATACAACCGCGGATGAGGTGATCGAACTCCGCTGCAACCTCGACGATCTCACCCCCGAGCATGCCGCCAGTGCGCTGGAGGCGCTTCTAAAAGCCGGGGCTCTGGATGCCACTCTGACCCCTGCCGTCATGAAAAAAGGGCGATCTGGCTGGATCCTCGAAATTCTCGCCTATGAAGAGAAGGCGGCGGAACTCTCTGAGCTCATGCTGCGGCAGACAACCGCCTTTGGGATCCGTCAGCATCGCCTGAAGCGCTTGAAGCTGGAGCGCCGCCATCGTGACGTGGAGACCACCTATGGAAAGATCTCCGTCAAGGTCGGCACCCTCCGGGGTGAAGTCCTCCAGCAGTCACCGGAGTTCTCCTCCTGCGCGGAGGCCGCGGAGAAACATGGGGTTCCCGTACGGCTCGTCTACGACGCGGCGCTCAAGAAGATTGATTAATCTTCATCGCCCAGTGCTCCGGGCGTTGCGCCTCCACGTTGGGGAGCGACGGAGCTCACCCCTCGCTTCTTCGCGGAAGCAATGAAATCCAGAAAGAACTGCGCCTCGGGACCCCATGTCATCTTCTTCGACTCTTCGATAGCCTGGGTGATGTTGAACCCGTCCCGATAAACGAGGCGGAAGGCCTTCTTGATTTCCATGCGAGCCTCGGAGCTGAATCCCGCGCGACGGAGGCCGAGCCCATTGATCCCGGAAACCAGACTCGTTCCGTAGGCGGAGACAAAGGGGGGGATGTCCTTCGGGAAGCGCTCCCCTCCCCTCACCATGCAGAGGCGGCCGATACGGATGAACTGATGGAAAACCGACCCGCCTCCCAGAACCGCCCCATCCTGCACCTCGACATAACCGGCAAGCAGGCAGTTGTTGGCGATGATGACTTTGTTTCCGACTGTGGAGTTGTGCCCCATGTGGACGCCCACCATGAGGAAGTTGTTGTTGCCTACCGTGGTGGAGCTTCCCTCCTTGGTGCCGCGGTGGATGGTCGCATATTCGCGGATGATGTTGTCATCGCCGATGGTCACCTCGCTCTTGGTCCCCGGCTTGAGATCATAATCCTGCGGATCTGCGCCGATGATCGCGCCGTAGCCGATGATATTCCGTTTGCCCATCCGGACATGCCCGGTGATGACGGCATGAGCCTGAATACGGCATCCCTCACCGATGACCGCCCCGGCTTCGATGATGGCACCGGGACCGACCTCCACATCCGGTGCAAGGATTGCAGCGGGATCGACGATGGCTGTGGGATGGATGAGGGACATTAGGAGAATGATGAAGGATGAATGACGAAGAAAATAGAAAACGCTATGGGTTTCCCCTTCCTGAGTTCCTGATTAATCAGATCAGGCCCGCCTCACGGAAACTGAAATACGGCGGATGCCCTCCCCTTTTTGCACCGATGATCACGTGATCGACCAGCGGAATCTGTAACAGCGTTCCCGCCTCGGTCAGGCGCCGGGTCAGTCTGCGGTCGGCTTCGCTAGGTTGAGGATCACCCGAAGGGTGATTGTGCACCACGGCGATGGCATAGGCTCCCTTGGCGATGGCTGGCCGAAAGATCTCCCTCGGATGGGCGATGCTCTCATTCAGGCTTCCGCGTGAGACCTCCTTTGAATCGAGAAGACCATGCCGCGTATCAAGCAGGAGAACCTTGAGCGACTCATAGGGAAGCGCCTGCATCTCGACGGAGAGAAGCTCATAAATCACACCGGCCCGGTCGACGCGGATCTTCTCCCCCTCGGGACGCGCCATACGGCTCCCCATCTCAAAGGCAGCCTTCAACTCAGCCGCCTTGGCGGGACCCATGCCGGGAAGTTTTGCCAACTCCTCGGTGGTGCAGCCGGCCAAGCGTCGGAGTGTTCCCCACTCTTTGATGAGCATTTTGGCAAGAGAGAGAACATCCAGGCCCACCTTCCCTGTCCTGAGGAAGATCGCGAGAAGCTCCGCATCCGTGAGCACATGAGCGCCATACTTGGAGAGCCGCTCACGCGGTTTCTCATCCTCCGGCAGTTCCTCAAAGCGGGAATCGCTCATGCGTCCAGAATTCTTTCTAGGAAAGGGAATCGAGAACCCCCCGGAGGTACTCGGTCATCGATCCCAGTGCTGCCGCATGACGATTCTGCTGCACATGGACGAGTTCGGCCTCGGCCTCATCCACCAGAGCCCTGGCCGCCTGTACGGCAGCGGGAAGGGCGCCTCGAGAGGTCACAAGCTCGAGGAGCTTTTCAGGGGCGATTCCCTCCTCGGCAAGGAGCAAGGCATGCAGTTCGTCGCGCTCCTTGGGTGAGGAATTTTGGAGCAGCAAAAGGACCGGAAGGGTGAACTTCCCGCACGCGATGTCGGTGCCCAGCGTCTTCCCGATCATCCCCTCGTCTCCGACCAGATCGATGCAGTCATCGAGAACCTGATAGGCGATACCTATCTTGTTCCCGTAATTCTTCAGGGCGCTAATCACCGTTGGTGAGGCACCGCTGAGGAAGGCTCCCAGTTCGCAGGCTACGGCAAAGAGTGCCCCCGTCTTCATCTGCACCATGCGGTAGTATTCGGAAAGCGGCAGGTTCAGATCAAATCGGCGCTGGGTCTGGAGAATCTCACCCGTGCAGACATCAGCGGCGGCATCGGCGATGCGGCGGGAGACATCCGAATTGGAAAATTTGGTGGAAAGCCGCAAGGCATGGGCAAAGAGGACATCCCCGACAAGGACCGTGAGGGAATTGCCCCACTTGGCATTCAGCGTGGGCCGATCGCGACGACGATCCGCTCCATCCATGATGTCGTCGTGGACCAGGCTTGCGATATGAATCAGCTCTACGATCACCGCCAGGTCGACATGATCGGAGACAATGCGTCCTGTGGATCCACCGGAGAGAAGAGCCAGAGCAGGGCGAAGACGCTTCCCACTGCCACCGATGGCGTATTCAAAGTAGTGCTCCACACCCGGATCGACCGCCTTGGACTGCTCGCTGATCCTCTCCTCGACGGAGTAAAGATCCGGACCGATCAGTTCGATGGCCGACGCAAAGGCAGCATGCGACCTGGGATCAATTTCCTTTGTGGACCACCTTGTGAAGTTTTTCACATTAGGACTTTCTCCGATACAATCCTGATCGTCAATGAAGCGCTGAGACTCAGGACTTTCACGCCTTCAGCATTCAGTCTAAACCGCTTCCGTCTTCCTTGGGCTCTTCGGCCCCGCTCCGAGCTTGATCGCAGCCCTTATCAGCGGGAAGGGCAGCAGCAGTGAGGAGCGGACTAGCAGCGCAAGGAGCTTGTTCGGGATCACTCCCGGCTTGTCCTTTTCCAATCCCCGAAGAGCTTTGCGGATAACCGTTTGAGGGGTTGTGGCAAGAGCCGGATGCGAACGATCCATGGCGCGGATGCTTTCTCCATACCTGCTGGCCACCTCGAAGAACTCGGTCGCCACCGGCCCCGGACAGAGCGCTGTCACCGTGACCCCATGATGAGCCAACTCCATGCGGAGTGCCTCGCTGAAGCTGGTCACATAGGCTTTAGTGGCGGCATACACTGCCATCTCGGGAAGTGGAAAATATCCGGCCACCGAGCTGACATTCAGGATCGCCGAAGGAATCTGCAGGCGCAGCATCGGGAGTAGCAGGTGCGTCAGGTGCGTGAGCGCAGTGACATTCACTTCCAACATCGGGGAGAGGCGTTTCCACTCGGCATTATCAAAAGGCCCCAGATCTCCGAGACCGGCATTATTGACCAGGAGAGTGAGGGGAATCTCCTCCCGGATGATCCAGGCGGCGAGACGCTCCCTTTCGGAGGGAAGAGCAAGGTCGGCCTTGAAGGGATCGAGGCGTACCTGCGGGGCGCTCTTCTGAAGCGAGGCCGCCAGTTCGTTCAACCGCTCCTCGCGACGCCCCACCAGAATGAGGCGCGAGGCCACCGGTGCCAGTTGGCGTGCAAACTCAGCTCCGAGGCCCGCCGTGGCGCCGGTGATCAGGGCCGTGGTGCCCCGGATGGTAAAGGATAGTTTCATGATTTGGGAGTCGGGATGCCATCCTTTCGGAAGATCTCACGGAGTGGATGCTCGTCGAGCACGTTGGCTTCGATACCACCGAGGCGCTCCGGATCATAGAGCTGGATCCCCACATAGAAGAAGAGCGGGGCAATCGGGACACCCTCACGGATCAGATATTCCTCTACTTTCCTCAGGATGCTGAAGCGGACCTTGGGATCAGTCTCGGCCGCAGCCTGATGGATGAGGGCATCGTAGCCGGGGTTATTCCATCCTGTGCGATTGTTCCCGCTCTCGGAGAGGAAGAGATCAAGGAACGTGTTGGGGTCAGGGTAGTCTCCCACCCAGCTGGAGCGGGCAATGCCGAAGTCCAGGGAGCCGAGTGAGTTGAGATAGACCTTCCATTCCTGCCGGGCGAGCTGGATTGAGACCCCCAGCGCCTCCTTCCACATTGACTGCAGTTCGATGGCGACGCCTTCGTTGAGTTCCCCCTCACTGTAGAGGTACGTGGTCAGCGGGAAACCCTTCCCTCCGGGATATCCTGCCTCGGCCAGCAACTGCGCTGCGGTCGTTGGATTCTCTGAAAGGCCGGAGGGAGCATTGTATCCGGGGATCCCAGGCGGCACGAAACTCAGTGCCGTCGACTCCCCCGCCCTCGTGATCTTATCCGTGATGCGCTTGCGATCGATAGCCATGGAGAAAGCCTTGCGCACGCGGAGATCGGTGAAGGGACCCTTGGCACAGTTGAACCGCAGGAAGTAGCTCCCGAGAAAAGGAGCCGCATGGAAGTCGGGACGGGGCTTCAGGGCGTCGAGGAGTGAGGGTGGAGCCAGCCCCTTGTCCATGATAAGATCGGCCTGACCAGCCGCGTAGAAGTTGTAGGCGACATTGGCCTTGCTGATGGGGAGCACTTCGACACTCCCAAGCCGGACCTGCGCGGCATCCCAATAGAGCGGATTCTTCTTCAGGCGGATGGCATCATTGATCCGCCACTCCTCCAGAACGAAGGCCCCGTTGCCAACAAGCCGTCCCGGCTTCACCCAATCATCGCCGTAGCGGGCGATCAGATCGGTACGCACCGGGAAGAGCGTCGGAAACGCGCAGAGGTCGAGAAAGTAGGGCGTTGGCCTAGCCAGGGTGACCTTGAGCGTCCGGGGATCCGGGGCCGCCACACCCACCTTGGCAAAATCCTTTTCTTTACCGGTTGCAAACTCCTCAGCTCCCTTCACTGCAAAGAGTTGGTAGCTGTAGGCCGATGCAGTCGCCGGAGCAAGCGTGCGATGCCACGACTCCACAAAGTCGTGAGCCGTAACAGCCTTCCGGTCGCTCCACCGGGCATCGGGCCGGAGATGGAAGGTGTACGTGAGGTGATCAGGGGAGATCTCCCAGGAAGCAGCGACACCAGGAGTGCTTCTGCCGTGACGGTCGAAACGGAGTAGTCCCTCGAAGAGCGCATTGACTACCCTTCCCTCAGGCTGTCCGGTGATCAGCGCAGGATCGAGGGTTTCGGGCTCCGCACCGTTAACGAAGACCAGATCAGCCCGCTCATGGCGTGGGGAACAGGAGGCCAGGCTTAGCAGGCAGCCCACCACGGGAAGGAAGAGCCAGTGCTTCATCACGGCGAAGGAACGGCCTGATGCTCCGTCACGATGACATTCGGGAAGGTCGGCACATGACCGGAGGAAAGCACTGCCGTGTGCACGTCGAGCCTGGGCTTTAAGAGGGAGAACTCCAGCGCCTTCACTTTGCCCGCCTTCGCCAAAATCCCACGCTGATAGCGCTTGGTATTGAAGACGGTGACTTTCATCGGAGCATCATGAGGGAGATCCAACTTGTTTTCCAGATCTTCGGCTTTCTTCCGCCTCCGGACGTTCGGCTCCGTTTCAGCCTTTTGTCTTTGCTGCTCAGTTCTCGTCCCTCGACTTTGATGACCCGGTCGTTGCTTCGCAGTCTTTACAGTGTCTTTACGGTCATCGGCTCCGCCACAACCTTCTGCTCCCTTTCCGAAGAGCGGATCACATCATGGTAGTAGTGAGCGGCAGGCTTTAGGATACGGTCACGAGTCTTGGGATCCATCGTGGATAGGCCGAATTTTGGGACATAGCCGTAGTGCCACTCGTAGTTGTCGGCCAGCGACCAGACGAAGTATCCCTTCACGTCGTACCCCTCGTCCATCGTCTGGCGAATCTGAGCGATATGCTCCTGTAGATACCGTTGGCGCTTTGCCTCGTTCTTGGTCGCGACTCCGTTCTCAGTGATCATCATCGGCTTGTCGTAGCGCTTGCCGACATAGCGGATCTGTTTACCAAGGGCCTTCGGATCGATGCGCCACCCCATCATCGTATAGTTATACCCGTGACGGGATCCCTCCGAGAGGAAACTGACGGGGCCAGCCATCTGGCTGTAGTAGTAGTTGAAGCCGATGATGTCGCAGACATCGTAGATCCGGTCGAGGTGGTCGAAGTTGGCGTGCATGACCGTGTTGTAGAGCAGTCCCCCCGGATCAAGCGGCCCATGCTTCCACCAGGGGAGAGCCTCGACGCTGAGCACCTTGGCAGACGGCTTCACTTCCTTGATGCGGGCCGCCGCGTCCCGAAACATGTCAGCGCTAGCGATGGTGGCTGCCTTGAATCCCTTGAAATCAAATGTGTGGCACGGGGGCCAGAGCCCGATGATATAAGCCGTGAGGATCTGGCCGTTCGGCTCGTTCTCCGGTGCATAATAGGTCGCATAGGGAGCCGTGGCCTTCACCATCTTGCTCACGTAGAGGTTCCAGCGCTCGCGGGCGATCGGGTTCAGCCAGTTTGTCTTTGAGCTATCCTTGGGGTCGGTGAGCCAGGCGGGGAAGGTGAAGTGCCAGAGGGTCACTACCGGCTCGATCCCAGCCTCCTTGAGCTTCCGGCACATGCGGACATAACCTTTGATCGCACTTTCATTGTAGTGTCCGGGATGCGGCTCCACCCTGGCCCATTCAATACTGAAGCGGTAATGCGTCACCCCAATCTTCTTCAGAGCGGACAGATCCTTGTCGAAATCACTCCACGTGTAGAGGGCATTCCCGACAACGGGAGCCTTCTTCTGATCGACGAGCAGATCCCAGTCGCGGACATAGTAATTCTTATCTCCCGGCTTTTCCGCCCTGTTCTCGTACTGGAGACTGCTTGTGGAGATACCCCAGGCGAAGGGGGCGTAGCCGGTCAACTTCGCCGCCTCGTGCTTCGGTGCCTTGTCGAGTGGACCGAGCGGATGAATCGTGCAACCCGTGAGGAGGAGCGCTAGGAAGGAAGTGGCGGTGAGGATCGGGCGATTCATCGGGAAGTTGGAATAGGCGAGGGTGAAGGCAAAGCCTTGGGAGCTTTAGGTGAGATCAACTTGAGGGAACCCGATGTCAGGAGCTTTAGAACGCCGGCCCTGTCACGGTAAAAGCCCCTCAGTTCGGGGGCCGTGCCACCCAATGACATCATTGTGTCCGTGAGAAACTTTTCGTGCTTCATCTGCTGCTCCCGGCGCAACCCCCCGTTGCTCTTGTTCACCTCACGGAAGGGGAGAGTGACTTTTCTGTAGGCGGCATCGGAGAGACGCACCTGATCGAGTCTTGCTGCATCATAGACCGAGATCCACCAGCCCCCGTAGGCATCCGGGGCGCTGGCCGGCAGGATCTTGAAACGAAGTTTCCCCACCTGATGGTCATCACCCTGCTCATTGAGGGCGTAGAGGGCGCCGATTTCCGCCCTAGACTGAAGGATCCCGGCCAGGTAGGCGCGGATGATCTTCTTGAACTCCGTGATTTTCTCCCCGTGTGCATATACGCCGAACTCTAGGCAGACAGGATCCTCGGGATTGCCGTAGACATTCATCTCCATGCGCTTGTTAACCTTGAAGGAAAGGTAGGGAATATTTTTCAGATAGCCGTTATCAATGCTTGTTGCGGGAACCTGAAGCAGGGAGCGGATATTGTCGGAAGTCCTCAGGTCCTGGACGATTATGCGCCACGGGGGGAGTTTCCCGGGATCGATGATGTCGGCAAAGTAGACACCTGCGTTACCCTCGTCCCGGATGCGGCGGATATAACTTTTCGGGATCTCCACCTCCGTCATGCGCTCCTGCAGAATCACCTTCTCCGCGTCATTCCTCAGGATGAGGCCGTGGATTTCGGTGCCGTCGTTCATCACGATGGTGTCGGGCATCAGACGCTTGTCAGAGAGGTCCGTCTTGGCATGGATGACACCTGCGCCCAAAAGCAAGAGCACGGGGAAAAGGAAAGAATGCTTCATCGTTGAATGGCTTCCCTGTAGGTACTAGCTAGCACCTCATGCATCAAGCAACCATCCTTCGCCCCCGCATCCTTGCCCTCCTCTCGCTGGCAGCACTTCTCCTGCCCGGCTGCATCTCGGCCAAGAGGGCCTATGCTCCGCCAAAAGGAGCCCTCGTCCTGAAGCCACTTTCCAAGGAGCCCTTCTGGTGGGGCACCTCGACCGCCCCCTTCCAGAATGAGGACAAGGGTTACGCCCCGGGCTCCAAGTGGTATTTCAAGACCGACTGGGACCGCTATGCCGAGGAGGGAGGCGCTCCTCCGCGCGGCGACCACGCGGTCTTCTCCTGGAGTGAATTCGACAAGGATCTGGCAGCGCTGAAACTACTTGGCGTGAACCATTTCCGCTTCGGGGTCGAGTGGGCGCGCATCGAACCGCGAAAGGGAGAGATCAATGAGGAGGCCCTCCGTCAGTACGCCGGAATGGCGAGGAAGGTCAGGGAAGCGGGCATGGAGCCGATCGTGACCCTCTGGCACTTCACCTTCCCCGACTGGCTCTATCCCAAGGACAAGTCGAAGGCCAACTTCCTCAACCCCGATGTCCGTGCCGCCTGGCAGGCCCATGTCCGTCGTGTCGTCAAGGCCACCAAATCACAAGTCCGCATCTATGTCCCGCAGAACGAGCCCAACGGCGCCCTCCAGCTTGGCTGGATCGCCGCTCACTGGCCTCCGGGACTCCTTGCCCGTCCCGGATCCTACAAGAAGGCCATGCATGTCTCCGCCGACATGTTCCGGGACGCCGCATCGATCGTCCGCGAGGAGCGGCACGACGCCCTCATCATGGGCATCTATTCGCTGCCCCATTGGAAGAAGGCCAAATACCTCGACCCCAGCCGATCGATGTATAACCTGATGATGCATCAGAACTACGACCAACTCGACATGGTGGCCGACACGTGCGACCTGATCGGGGTCAACTACTACTACTCCCAACAGGCCAGCGCCATCCGCTTCATCTTCCGTCCAAGCGGCGAGCGGAATTCCGGCTACACCCAGCTCGGCTGGGAGATCGCCCCGACCGGCCTCTACCACGTCCTCATGGATGTCACCGCCCGCTATCACAAGCCCATCGTGATCTCCGAGAACGGCATCGGCACACAGAGCGGACAGAAGTCGATCCGTTACTTCCGCGAGCACGTCGCCCAGATGCGCCGTGCCATGAACGACGGGGCGGATGTCCGTGGCTACTTCCCATGGACACTCGTCGATAACTACGAGTGGACCGAAGGCTGGCACGGACAGTTCGGCCTCTTCGCCTTCGAGAAGAAGACCCACAACCGCATCCCCTCGCCATCCGCTCTCTGGTACGCCAACTTCATCAAGGCTTATCCGGAGCCGTGAGAAAGAGGCTTTTAGAGGAAAAGATAAAGCCGATGGGCAATACACATTCACAGGCCGACATCACACGGCTCGTTGACGAGGTGATCCGGAGTCGTCGATCGGTGAGGGGATTCCTCCCGACGCCAGTCCTGCAGGAGACCATCCTTGAGATCCTGGATGTGTCTACTCGGGCCCCGTCTGGTACCAATACCCAGCCATGGAAGGTCACAGTCGTGACCGGAGCGAGAAAAGAGGCCCTCTCCCGAGAACTTATCGCGACGGCTCTTGATCCCGCACGCGACACGGAACACGAGCAGGAGTATTCCTATTACCCCGACAAGTGGGTTCATCCCTACCTCGACCGCCGTCGCAAGGTCGGCTACGACCTCTATGGACTCCTCGGCATTGCCAAGGGAAACCGGGATCGGATGCAGCGGCAATTCGCGCGCAACTACGACTTCTTCGGAGCACCCGTTGGACTCTTCTTCACGATGGATCGGATCATGGGGCAGGGCAGTTGGCTCGATTACGGGATGTTCCTGCAGAACGTCATGCTTGCGGCACGCGCCCGAGGACTCGACACCTGCCCTCAGGCTGCCTTCACCAAGTACCACAGGATTGTGGCCTCTCATCTTGAGATCCCCAAGGATCAGATACTCCTCTGCGGGATGGCACTGGGCTACAAGGACGGCGATAAGATCGAGAATTCCCTCCAGACTAGCCGCGAACCGGCCATTTCCTTCACACGATTTCTAGAGTAAAGCCCTGGGAGATTAGGGAACCGCTTTTCTCGGGAAGCGCTGATTAAACCCAAATTTGGCATTAGGGGTTTGAGAATTGGGTAAAAGGAGGGGCAAGAGAGCCTGCTCTTTGAGAAGAGACCGTCGAACCAAGGACGTTTTTTTGGTGAGAGGGCGATTTTGAGGACGCGTTTACGGGCGTGGGTGGAGATCCAAGCTGATGCAGTAGGCACTGCAGCGATAGCGGGAGTCGAGGGCCACATCCCCCCAGATCTCTAGTTGTCGTCCGGTACTCGGGGGCAGGTGCCCCGCGTCTTTGCGCGCCAGAATTCAAGCGTCGCTCATTGCCGCCTGCTGCGAAGACATGCCGGGTCTCGCAGACTTCCACCCTTCCTTAAGCTAGATCCAGCGGGCCGAACTCACCTTCGCCTTGACCCCAGCGTGGAATCGGGCAGCGATGATGAAGGGAACCTCATGGCGCTCAAAATACATCATCATCGGCCGTCAGGATGCTCGGGTTGCGGCCCCCTGCCCTCGATAAAGACATCCATCTGCTGGCCGACGTAGACGGGCACCTTGGTCTTGTCGAACTGGTAGATCACTTGCAGGACGCGGGTGTCGACGCGCTCGCTACTATCTCCCGTAAGGGATTTTTTCACGGTGATGTAGGGCTCGATCCTTACAAAGCGCAGCGGGATTGGATCGGAGTGCATCCCCTTGATGTAAGCGACCGCCGGGGCACCAGCCTTGACCCGGGAGGCGCTGTCCTCATCCACATCGGCACGCAGTTGCAGGTGAGTAGTCTCCCCGAGCAGCAGGGAGGGTGCATTCTGATCGGAGGCGCTGACGCCGGCATATTCCCCCTCGTGCATGTTCTGCCTGAGAATTTCGCCGTCACGTGGCGCGCGGACGGTGAGGAGCTCGAGATTCACCTCCGCCTGAGTCAACTGGGCGCCGGCCAACAGGAGGTTAGCGCGCGCGGAACCCAAGCCCGACTCCGCAGCCTGCAGGTCGAAGTACTTGCGCTTCTGGACATCGTCGCTGATCACCCGCTGTGAGA
>CANIBV010000018.1 GCA_947466005.1 Spartobacteria bacterium
GACCGACTTAGGAAAAGGTTAAAAGACGGAAACATTTAAAAGAAAAAAACTCATAGCATGGAGACATCCCACTTATCGCCCCCAACGCCCCAAGAACCGAGCGACGAAGAGATCCGTCTCGGCGAGGACACTCGCCGCGAGCGATTCTGGAAGCTCTGGGGCACCTACCTCTCCGAGCGCCAGTGGGGAACGGTGCGTGAGGATTACTCCGCTGACGGGGATGTCTGGACATCCTTCCCTTTTGATCAGGCCCGCAGCCGCGTCTACCGGTGGGGTGAGGACGGGCTCCTCGGTCTCAGTGACCGCTTCGGGCGTCTCTGTTTCGGTCTGGCTCTCTGGAACGGGAAGGATCCGATCCTCAAGGAGCGTCTCTTCGGTCTCTCCGGCCCCCAGGGCAACCACGGCGAGGATGTCAAGGAGCTCTACTACTACCTGGATGCGACGCCGACCCATTCCTACTGCAAAGGGCTCTACAAATACCCGCAGGGGGAGTTCCCGTACCAGAAGCTGATCGATGAGAATGCACGGCGCACACGGGAGCAGTCAGAGTACGAGCTCACCGACACGGGGATCTTTGACGGAAACCGCTACTTCGATGTCCAGGTCGAGTATGCCAAGGAGTCGGTCAAGGACATCCTGATCAAGGTCACGATGACCAACCGCGGCCCCGAGGCGGCTCCGCTCACCATCCTGCCATCACTCTGGTATCGGAACACATGGGCCTGGGGGAAGATCAGCGAGGAGTGCCTCAAGGAACCGAAAATCTCCGTCGCGAAACCCGGCATCCTCTCCGCGCAACACGCGGTGATGGGGGAGTACGAAATGGCTTTTGACAAGGGGCCCGACGGGAAACTTCCGGAATTCCTCTTCACGAACAATGAGACCAACACGCAGCGCCTCTACGGGACACCATCCGCTCACCGCCACACCAAGGATGGCTTCCATGATGCGGTGATCCACGGGAAGAACGAGGCGCTGAATCCTGATCTCTTCGGCACGAAGGCGGCCGGTCGCTACGACCTGAGCATCCCAGCCGGTGCCTGTGTGGTGCTGCGCCTGCGTTTATCTGCAAAAGGTGACTGGGTGGGGGAACCCTTTGACGAAGGCTTTGAGGATATCTTCGCCCTCCGGCGCAGGGAGGCGGATGAGTTCTACGATGCCACGATGAGGTCATCACTCACGCCCGGAGAGAAGCAGGTCTCCCGTCAGGCCTACGCCGGTCTGCTCTGGAGTAAGCAGTTCTACAACCTTGTGCAGACCGAGTGGGCGAAGGGGGATTCGACAGAGCCTGCACCACCTCCGGGCCATGCCCTCCGGAATGCCGAGTGGCGGAACATCTTCAACCGCGATGTCCTCTCGATGCCCGATACGTGGGAGTACCCCTACTACTGCACCTGGGATCTCGCCTTTCACAGCGCCGCCTTCACACGAATAGATCCCGCCTTTGCCAAGAGTCAGCTGATCCTTTTGCTGCGCGAGTGGTATACGCATCCGAACGGGCAGATGCCTGCCTACGAGTGGAACTTCTCCGATGTGAACCCTCCCGTGCACGCGTGGGCCGCTCTCAGACTCTACCGCGAGGAGCGGAGCGCCGGTCGTCAGGACGATGCGTTTCTGGAGAGTATCTTCCAGAAGCTGCTGATTAATTTCACCTGGTGGGTGAATCGCAAGGACAGCGACGGGAACAATCTCTTCGAGGGAGGATTCCTGGGCTTCGACAACATCTCGGTCTTCGACCGTTCGAAACCACTCCCCACGGGTGGGGAGCTCAAGCAGGCCGACGGCTCCTCCTGGATGGCATTCTACTGCATGACCATGCTTCAGATCGCGCTGACTCTGGCCGAAAACAATCCTGTCTACGAGGACATGGGGACGAAGTTCGTCACTCATTTCACCAGGATGGCCGAGGCGATCAACGAGTTCGGCGGGAGCGGCCTCTGGAACGAGGAGGACGGCTTCTACTACGACATGCTCGTGCTGCCGGACCGGAGCATCCCGATGAAGATCCGCTCCATCGAGGGCTTCATCCCGATGCTTGCGACCAGCTACGTAAGCGGGGCCCAGCGCAAGATGAGTCCGGGGTTCACCTCCCGGATGGATTGGTATGTCAAAAACCGCCCGGGACTGGCTGCCCATCTCCTCGAGATCAACGGTGACTTCTTCAACCCCAATCTTGATCACCTGATGACCGTGACTCCACGGGCCCGTCTGGAGAGGATGCTCCGGTACATGTTCGACGAGGAGGAGTTCCTCTCTCCCTACGGGATCCGGTCGGTCTCCAAGTACCACGAGAAGCACCCCTACACCTACACGGTGAACGGCACCGTCTACTCGGTGGACTACGAGCCGGGCGAGGGGCGGACCGCCATGTTCGGCGGTAACTCCAACTGGCGGGGGCCTATCTGGATGCCGATCAACTACATGATCATCCAGTCGCTCAAGACCTATGATCATTTCTACGGTGAGAGTTTCCTAGTCGAGTTTCCCACCGGATCTGGGCACAAGGTCACCCTGGGACGTGCGGCGGAACTCCTGGCCGAACGTGTCACCGGTCTCTTCCTGCCCGACGCTCAGGGCCATCGCCCCTTGAACGGCTCCGATGAACGCTATGCCACGGATCCTGCCTGGAAGGATCTAATCCTCTTCTACGAGTACTTCCACGGCGATAGCGGGAAGGGACTCGGTGCCTCCCACCAGACGGGTTGGACGGCGCTGGTCGCTGAACTGCTGGCCAAGGAGGCTTAGGAAATGAAAAAGGAACCGTTGATTGTTACAGGTTCTTGGTTCGTTGTTTTCCGGCAACCAAGAAGGAGGAACGAGGAACCAAGAACGAGGGGTCAAGTTAACCCGAGGTAACGGCCGGGCAAGCAATTCCTGAGTTTCAGGTATTCCAAGGCCCCTTGGGCGGCGCGGGTTCCCGTGGCAAAGCAACCTTGGAGGAGGTATCCACCCGTGGGAGCCTCCCAGTCGATCATCTCTCCTGCCACAAACAGACCCGGAAGGCGCTTCACCATCAGATGCTCGTCCAATTCGGAGAAGGAGACTCCTCCGGCTGAGGAAATCGCTTCTTCAATCGGACGCGGGCCGGTGAGGGTGATGGGGAGAGCTTTGGCTGACTCGGCAAGACGTGCAGGGGTGAGGGGTGCCGATGGTGATAGATCCACGACATGCTGCTTGAGAAGGGCGAGGGGAGCGGGGTGAAGCTTCCATGCCTTGGCCGCGGCGGCGAGGAGATCCCCCCCGTTCGAGGTGATCTTACTGATCAGTTCATCCACGGAATGGGATGGTTTTAAATCAATTGTTAGTATTGGGGTTAGCTGAGAGCGGAGGGTATACCCGAGTTGGTAGAGGGAGCCCCCCTCAAGACCGTACCGGGTGATCAAGAGTTCACCTGGGATGCATTTGCCGCTGGTGGAAACAGTGATGTTCTTGAGAGGAAGACCCTCGGCTGCAGTTAGGGTGTCCGGATGCCAGTTGACCTCCCATCCGCAGTTGGCTGCGCTCATGGGGGTGATGTCGATCCCATGTGACTTTAGGATGGGAATCCAAGCGGAATCCGATCCTGTTTGCGGCCATGAGGCACCACCCAAGGCCAGAATCACTGAGTTGGCGGGCACCTCTTGGATTCCTTCTGCTCTGTGAAACTCTAGAGTAAAAAGGTCATCCTGGCACCTGATGCCCTGTAAATAATGGCGTGGCTGGAAGCAGGTGCCCCTGGATCGGAGTCGCTCCACCCAGCGCCGAAGGAGGGGCGCCGCCTTGAACTCCTTGGGAAAGACCCTTCCGCTGGTTCCGATGAAGGTTTCGATGCCAAGATCAGCGGCCCATTCCCTAATCTCCTGATTACCAAACTCTTGAATCAGGGAATGCCAGAACTCAGGGGAAGCTCCCCCCTGATATCGTGTGGCAAACTGCTCAGGCGGTTCGGAGTGACTCAGGTTAAGGCCTCCATGACCCGCCACCAGGAACTTCCGTCCCACGGATGGCTTTCCCTCAAAGAGGGTGACTTGGAGGCCCGCATTGACGGCAACTTCAGCGGCCCTCAGTCCCGCCGGTCCACCTCCGACAATGGCTAGATTCACGTGTTTATAAATACCAAATAAAGGTACTAATTGACTTTAACCGGTTGTCCTTAATCCGCTTGCGATAGCGTTAATTGAGAGGAGGACGCGTGGCAGCAGCGCCTCGGCTTTTGCCGGATTCTCCTTCTGAGCGGTCCTCCACTCCTTGATCGTTGATATCTGCTGCTCATGAAGTAGGGCGAGTGCACGGGCTCGTAGCAGGAGGGTCTTCCCCATGCGTGGGCGACGTTCCTCGAGGCTGCCACCAAAAACCTTGCGGAGTTGTTCCCTAGTAAGTTCAAACTCCGAAGAGATGATTCCAAAAATCCTTTCCCTGATCTCCGGATCGGTTACCAGTCCGGCGTACTCCTTCATAATGGGGAGATCTGCGCTGGCCATGTTAGTTTCCACGTTGGAGAGGACGTAATAGAGGAATGAGTAGTTCCTAAGTTCTGACTGGAGTGTCTGGAAGAGTTCGGGCTGTTTCCTCTCCAGTGCCGCCAAGGCGCTGCCTACCCCAAACCAACCGGGGAGGTAGTAGCGGCATTGGTTCCAGCTGAAGACCCAGGGAATGGCCCTCAGGTCGGCAAGGCTGCGTTGGCCTGAGCGGCGCTTGGGGCGGGAGCCGATGCGGCTGGATTCCAACGCATCAATGGGTGTCGCCTGATCGTAAAAGGTAATGAAGCCTGGGGCATCGATCAGCCCTCTGTAAGCAATGCGGCTGGCCTTGGCTAGATGGTCGGCAATGCGGGAGCAGGTGCCGGTATTTCGTCCCGGACGGTGACCGGCGAGTGAAATTCCAGTGACCCCAGCCAAGAGGAGTTCGAGGTGGTAGGTGGCCGTGGAGACATTGGCGTATTTCTGCGCGATGGTCTCCCCCTGCTCGGTCATCCGATGGTCTCCCTGAAGGGCTCCGGGAGGGAGTGCGTCGAGGAAGAGGTTGGTCGGGCCGGCTCCGCGACTGATGGTGCCCCCACGGCCGTGGAAGAAGCGGAGGCTGACGCCGGCTACAGAGGCGACTCTGGTCATGGCCTGCTGGGCCTCATGGAGACCCCATTGGCTTGCCAGGATTCCGCAATCCTTGTTGCTGTCGCTGTACCCGATCATGACCTGCTGCACGGGAAGCCGTGAGGTCGTGTCCGTTGCCTGTTGCTCGTGACGACGATCGAGAGAAGCTTGGGCGACCGGTTCGGCCAGGAACTCCTTCAGCAGTGCGGGGCTCCTCTCCAGGTCATCGAGTGTCTCAAAAAGGGGTACAATCGGGAGCGGTGAGGCGAGGCACCCGTCCTTCCAGGTCGTCAGGCCGGCCTCACGCCCCAGGATGGGAATCACGAGCAGGTCCGAGAGTTGCCGTGTCATGCTGACGATGAGTGCGCCGATGCCCGCTGGGCCATGCTTATGGATTTGCTCGCGGAGCGTATCGTAGCAACTCAGCACAGCGTCGGCTTCGGGACCAAGGCCAAGGTGGTGATTGGCACCCAGGAACGGGCGGGGTGATTTCAACTCCTCGCGAAGGAAAGCGAGACGCTTCTCTTCGCTCCACTCGGGGAAGTTTTCACCATCGGGGATGCCTGCAGCCTTGAGGAGCTGGCCCATGGCGAGATCGTGGGTGCGGCTGTTCTGACGGATATCCAGGTCCGCAAGATGGAAGCCGAAGACATCCAGGATGCGCAGGACGGGCCACACAGCCTCACGAATGAGGCGCTGACCTCCGACGATGTCGAGGCTCTCTTGGAGGATCTGCAGATCGGCCACCACTTCTTCGGGACGTTGGTAACGGACACCCGATTGCATGATCCAAGCCCTGTCTCCGGCGCCAATCTGGAGAGGCAGTCGCCCCTGAATCAGAAGCACCAGCTGTCTCCATGGCTCTCCGGGGTGACGCGATGTGATCTGCTCACCGAGGGAGCCGAGTTCCTCGCGAAGCACGTCCACCCGCTCGAGCAGAGGTGGTGATGCTTTCTGGAAATGGCTGGAGAGGGGGAGTGCCTCGGCGAGTGCTTCAAGCTGACGGTGGAGGACGATCAGGGCATTGAGACGCAACTCCTGAAGCGTCTCTTGGGTGACCTTGGCCGTGACAAAAGGGTGGCCGTCACGATCACCTCCGACCCACGTTCCGAAGCTCAGGCACGGACGGCTCTCGGGAGAACCCATGAGCTCGGGCGGGAAGCCCAACTCGTTCCACGCCCATCGGAGTCTCATATCAAGACGAGTGACAGCCTCGGGAAGAATGTCGCGGAGATAGAACATGACGGCGCGTCGCTCGTCGGCGACATCGGGCTGATCGAGGAAGATCTCACCGCTTCTCCAGAGCCTCTCGAGGCAGATCTTAATCTTTCGTCGGATCTCGTGCCGCTCGCTCGGGGTCAGGTCCTCACGGTCGAGTTCAGCCAGGAGTTGATGGATGGAACGGTGCTGATCAAGGACGGCGCCGCGCTTTGCCTCGGTGGGGTGGGCGGTGAAGACCGGTTCGACGCGAACGTTCGGCAGATAGGCGGCGATCTCCTCGGGAGTCCATCCGTTGGAAGTGAGGCGTGCAAGCTGGTTGCCCCAGAGTCCACGCTCGGAGGCAAGTCCCTCGTGGATCTCGCGTAGTCGACGGGTGCGGGCGGAGGCGTTCGCCTCAACGATGTTGAGCAACTGGAAGGCGATCGAATAAGCCTGTTCGAGGCCGCGTGATCCACCTGACCCTGTCTCTTCTTCATTAATCCAAGGGAGACGCTTTCTGGTTTCCTCCTCTCCAAGTTCATCCAGAACCTCTTGGAGGCAGGTCATCAGTTCCCGTAGGTCGCGATCAATCTTGGCAAAGCCGTCGGTGAGGTAGTTTGGTTCCATCGGAAGTAAGATCGAATCATTGCCCGTATGGGCGAAAAATCAATCTTACCTAGCAAATACTTTGCCAAGGTGGCGCATGGGTGGGTGGGGTAATCAGCGCTTCTCTAATGCGTTACCCTTGTCTTGAACCTGTACCAAAAGCTGAAGACTGCAGGGACAAAAAGGGAAACTCTGGAAAAGCAATCAATCCGCTGTTCCTGAGTTCTTGAGTTCCTGATTATGACTTGATCGCATCCGAGAGGACATCGAGAACGCGGTCGATCTCGGCCCGGGTATTATAGAAATGCGGGCTGAAGCGGAGCCAGAATCCGTGATCACGCGTCCTCCGGTAGGAGGCGGAGATGGAGGCCTTTTCGAGATCAGCATAAAGCTTGGAGGGATCCTTGCCGGGGTGGCGGGTGGTCAGGATGCCGGAGCGAAGAGGTTCAGTGCTCCTAGGCGACAGGAAATCGAATCCGAGTGACGCTAGGCCGGTCTCCAGCTGGTCGCGCCGTTCCAGAATGAGGGAGGAGACGACCTCGATGCCACGCTCACGGATCAGATTGATCGAGGCCCTCATTCCGTAGATACCGGCCACATTCAGCACTCCCGGCTCGTAGCGGCGCCCCCCCTCTTCAAACTCGATTGTCTTCTGAGCCAGGAAGTCCGGGGACTTGATGTTCCACGACCCCAGCAGCGTGGGGCGGCATTCGTTAAAGCGCTCCTTTGCCACGTAGACAATGCCGGCGGCGAGGGGGCCGAGGAGCCACTTGTGGGCATCTGCCGAAAGGAAATCAACTTCAGTCGCCGGAGTGGGGAAGGCCCCCAGTGTCTGGATGGCATCGAGCGAGAAGAGGATGCCCCGCTTGCGGAGCAGTGCGCCGATGGCAGGGACATCGATGCGCCACCCTGTCTGGAAGTGGCATGAGGCAAGGGCAACAAGCCGTGTGGCGGAAGTCAGGAAAGCCTCGATGCAATCCGGGGTGATCTTGCCGAGAGTCTCTGTCTCGAGCCATCTGATGACGACGCCGCGGCTTTGGAGATTCAGCCAAGGGTAGACATTCGCCGGATAGTCATCACCGTAGATGACAACCTCATCGCCATTCTTCCAATCGATGCCATTGGCAAAGAGGCTTAGTCCCAGGGAGGTCGGTCCAAGTAAGGCGATTTCTGAAGCTTCGGCGCCAAGAAGTGCAGCCGAGTCGCGGCGTGTTAACTCGATCTCTTTCAGGACACCACCGAACTCCTGCTGATCCTCGCTGCTGGAGCTGACGTAGCTCTTCATGGCCTCCGCGGCGCGGCTGGGGAGGGCCGTCACTCCCGCATGTCCCAGGAAGATTCTCTTTCTGGCGACAGGAAATGATCGAAGTCGCTCCTCCTCCGTGCCCACCGTGGTGAGGGGGTGCATCAGCCGGGTTCTTGGCCAGGAGTGGAAGGAGTCTCGTGGATCATCTTCCAGAACTGATCGGTTCCCTCCACCAGATCTGCCTGATCGGCCTCCTCGGTCATCGGTAGTTTAGAACGGAAAAGGAAGTCGCGGATCGTGTTCTTGTGAAGGACGCGATGGATGAGAATCCCCTCGGCATGGCGCTCGAAATAGATGCGGTGATCGCTGCAGCGAAAGCGGTGCAGCGTGCGTCCATCACGCTGAATCTTGCTGAAGTTGGCTCCTTCGAGGAAGTTGAGATCATCAGGCAGGATCTGGAACTCGGCCAGCAGGTCAAGTTGGAGATCCTTGGGAAGGGAGCTCATCTCAGCCGCACTTGTGGTATTAAAAATGACTTGAAACACACCTATGAGAGTAACGGGAAGAGGTTGCCGAGTGCAACGGCTTCGTGAATCCCCTTTTATTGCCGTCGGGTGTCGTTCCTGAAGGCTTGGGCATTCAGCGAAATCAGGACGGTGGACTCATGCTCGTAGCTGAGGATATTAAGCACACCGGTCTGGATGACGAAATGACGGCCCTCGACGGGTGGCAACTCAAGCCATCGGGCGATCAGCACTCGGAGCACGTGGCTGTGGGCAAAGAGGACCACATCATCCTGGATGTCTTTCAGGCGTTTGATGACCCGATCGCACCGCTCGGCGACCTGATCGGGGGTCTCTCCTCCGGGTGTCGGGTTCATGAAGACAGTCCAGGTGGGATCGGTCTCCCGGATCTCCTTGGTGGTAATTCCCTCATACTCGCCGTAGTTCCACTCCGCGAGATCCTCGGTGGTCTCGGCACGGTCGAGGAATCCGGCAAGTTCACAGGTCCTCTGTGCACGCTTGCGCGGGCTGCAAAGGACGAGCTTGAAATCCCAGTCGGAGAGTTCCGATTTCAGAGAGGCCGCCTGACGTTCCCCCTCAAGGGTGAGGGGAATGTCGCTGAAGGAGGTGTGCTTGCCGTTTTTGCTCCACTCGGTTTCACCGTGGCGGACGAGGACAATCTGGGGGCCGGAGGAACGCATGAAAGAGAAAGGATGAATTAAGAATGATGAAGGATGAAGGGAAAAGGGGATGATCAGGGTAAAAAATCCAACTAGGAAGCGTTGGTGTGTTCAGGGGGCGTTTTCAAACATCGGTACAGGTTCAGGAGATGGGCTGTTCCATGTCCTGGGCTGCTCACATCATCTTTTCATCATTCAACCCTCATCATTCATACTTTTCGGTGACCTTCAGGCTATGGCGAGTTCCAGGTCGGTCTGTCCCGGGAAGATCTCGAAGAGGATCGGGACTCCGCTGAGTTCGGCAAGGAGGCGTCCGTTCCCCTCGCGGGCCGGATCCGCCACGTCGGAGGGGTGGTTGTTGAGAACAATTCCCGCACAGGTCAGTCCGCGTGCCTTGATGGACTCGAGGGTGAGCAGGGCATGATTGAGGGTGCCCAGCTTGTTTCGGACGACAAGCAGGACGGGAAGGTTCATCTCCTTGGCGAGATCGGCGGTGGAATAGGTAGAGGTGAGAGGAACGATCCATCCTCCGACCCCCTCGACTAGAAGCGACCTGTGGGATGCACGGAGGCGTGCATATGTCCCCATGACTTCAGAGGGATCAAAGGTGCGTCCCTCCAGACGCGCCGCCTCGATGGGGGCGAGGGGAGCTGAGTAGGAGACAGGTGTGACTTCGTCGATTGCCAGTTCGTTATCAGCGGCAACCTGCAAAGCGAGTGTGTCACCAGGTTCCCCGCAGGAGATCGGCTTCATGGCCACTGTGTCAAAACCGGCCTTACGAAGGCTTCGTGTCAGAAGGGCAGTGACGAAGGTTTTTCCAGCGTCGGTATCGGTGCCGGTGATGAAGAAGTTCATTGGGGAGTAGATAGGCTGTTAGGGGGGGAAGGGGGATTAGCTTTTACGGAGTGAGCGGATCAGTGCATTCAGTACTTTCTCCGTCTCAATGATTTTTTCCTCACACGCAGAATATTCAAGTGCTTCCGGGTAGCCCAAGCGCATTGATAGGCCTAATTGATAATGAAGCTCCCTTAATGAGCCGAAAGCGATTTCGAGGAATCGCAGATATTCTATTTCACTTTCTCGAGCACATCCCTCCACTATATTTGAAGGCACTGAAACGGCTGCGCGTCTCATCTGGGAAGTCAGTCCGTAAATTTCTTCTTTTGGGAACTTCTGCGTCACTCGATAGACTAGAAGAGTCACTTCATCAGCCAGTTCGAACGCTCTGAGTTTAGAGTGATCTCTCATGCTTTGATCCTAATAGTCTAACAGCCTTCAGTCTAAACTCCTGGCGGTTTCGCCGCCTCCGTGGCTTGCAGAAAGACGGTTTCAAGATCGAGTTGGGGCTGGCGGGCGGTCACGAGTCTGGCTCCCCGGGAGGCCGCCAGCCGGGCGATCTCTTCCTGCAACTCGGGACCGGCGTTCTCGATAATGAATTCTGTCTGACCCGTCACTCCCGTCAGGATGTCGAGCTCCCCCTCGCGGACAAGGTGCCCCTTGGCAAGAATGCCGACCCGATCACAGACTTCCTGAACCTGTTCCAGAAGGTGTGAGGTCAGGAGAATGGTCTTTCCGCGCGCCTTGAGTTGCAGAATAAGGTCGCGGATCTGACGGGATCCCGCCGGGTCAACGCCGGCGGTTGGCTCATCCAAGATCAGGAGGCGAGGATCGTGGACCATCGCCTGGGCAAGTCCGATGCGCTGGAGCATCCCCTTCGAATAACCGCTGATGCGCCGATCTCCCGCCTCGGTGAGGCCGACAAGTTCCAGAAGCTCCTTCACACGGGAACGCAGGGCTTTTCCACCGAGGCCGCAGAGTTTCCCGTAGAAGGAGATCGTCTCTGCCCCCGTGAGGAATTTGTAGAAGTAGGGATTCTCGGGTAGGAATCCCACGTCAGTGCGACTTGCGACCTGGGAGCTTGGGACTCCAAAGATCTCGGAGGTTCCCGACGTAGCGTTGACCAGTCCAAGCAGGATCTTGAGCGTGGTGCTCTTACCTGACCCGTTCGGGCCGAGGAGTCCGTAGACAGTGCCGGCTGGAATGTCGAGGGAGAGGCCCCTGAGCGCCACGACTTGGCGCCGCCTTAGCGGCACGGGGAAGATCTTCTCCAGATCACGGATGCGAACGGCGGGAACTGCGGATGAAGTCTCCATGATGATGAGTTACGGGATGATACGGAAACCGCGGACTCTCGTATCCGGGGTTGAGGGAATCACGGATTCGTTTTCAATGTGTCCGGCCAGATGACTCTCCCGGATTGAGAGGAGGAAATCCTCCACTTCTGAGGTCTCTCCGGAGGCGAATACCTCTACGCGACCATCGGCGAGATTCCTGACCCAACCGGTCACTTCGTACCCCTTGGCAAGCGAAAGGATCGAGGCACGGAAGCCGACACCCTGAACCTTTCCTTCATAGAGTGCGTTGATCGTGAGCATAAAGAAGGCAGCTTCACTCCCGGATCTGTCCGGTTCCCCTGATCTGGTACTTGTAGCTGGTGAGCTCCTCGAGTGCCATGGGGCCTCGGGCATGGAGTTTGTCAGTGCTGATGCCAATTTCACAACCGAAGCCGAACTCGCCGCCATCGGTGAAGCGCGTTGAGGCATTCCAATAAACGGTGGAGCTGTCGACGCCTTGGAGGAACTTCTCCGCAGCAGCCTCATCGACCGTGACGATCGCGTCGCTGTGACGTGAACCATGGGTCTCGATGTGGTTGATCGCTTCGTCGAGAGAGTGAACGACCTTCACGGCAAGAATGGGAGCCAGGAACTCCGTTCGGAAATCCTCACCTGTCGCCTGCTTCACGAGGGGGTTCGCTTCGAGTGTTTGGGGAAGCAGGGAGAGGGCCTCCTCATCGCAGCGCAGCTCGACACACTGCTCGAGGAGAGCCAATCCTCCGTCGGCAAGGAATGGGGAGGCGATGTCCCGATGGAGCAGCAGCGTCTCCGCTGCGTTGCAGACACCAGGGCGCTGGCACTTGGCATTGATGATGATCTCTTTTGCCATGATGAGGTCGGCTGCCTTGTCGACATAGACAGCACAGATTCCGTCGTAGTGCTTGATGACATGCATGCGCGCATGCCGGGCAACGGTCTCAATCAGGCCCTTGCCACCGCGTGGGATCATGCAGTCGAGGTGCTTGTCCATCTCACAAAGGATGCGGACGGCCTCACGATCGGTCACGGGAATGAGCTGGATGGCCGCCTGCGGGAGTCCAGCTGCGGCAGCACCGTCCTGGAGGGCCGCTGCGATTGCCTTGTTGGAATGGATTGCCTCGCTACCCCCGCGCAGGATGACTGCATTTCCCGCCTTGAGGCAGAGAACGGCCGCGTCACTCGTCACATTGGGTCGGGACTCATAGATGATACCGATGACACCGATCGGAACGCTGATCTTTTGGAAGAAGAGGGAGTTCTCCTTGGTCCACTCCTTGAGAATGCGTCCCACGGGATCGGGGAGTGATGCCGCCGTCCTGATGCCGTCGGCCATGGCGGTGAGGCGCTTGTCATCGAGTCGGAGACGGTCGAGCATGGAGGCGGAGAGTCCCGCCGTGACGCCGGTCTCCAGATCAAGTGTATTGGCCGCCAGGATCTCAGCGGAATGAGCCAACAGCTGGTCAGCCATGGAGAGCAACCCCTTGTCCTTAGTCTCCGAGGAGGTGACCGCAAGGATGCGGGAAGCTGCTCGTGCTGCCTCTCCAATTGCGTGTAACTGTGCTGTCAGGTCGTCGGCCATATGAATGAATTATTATAATAGACCGGAAAGAAAACGGCAACCGCAGGGTGAGATTGCTGATTGACGCATCTCCTTGAAGCGAGGGATTCCCAGGACTTTCGAGTGCTCCTTGTCCCGCATCGACAGCAACTTCCATTCTCACTAGAAACAAGATGTGCGTTACTTCTTTCTGTTCATCGCTTTTTTTATCGTATCCCCACTCTTCGCTCAGATCCGCGAAGCGACTAACCATGAGACACTGTCCATTGTTGAGAGCGCCACGCAGCACTTCCGTGAGGAGCTTGGAGTCAATGAGCTGACTGCCCCCCTGGTCGGCAAGGTATTCACTGATCTGGAGCTTTTTCAGCCCCCACCGCTGGATCTGATCCGCTCATATAATCTGAAGCAGACCTTCCCTGATCGCTTCCAGACATCACTGCAGTTCGGTGCCCTCGTGGCAAATGGTTTTGTCGCTACCATTGCCCGCCAAAGGCAGATGCTCATCGATATCGGCCGGGCGCTTATCCGCGAGGCGAATACACTCAGCGCCGGCCAGCGCCTCACCGCCCGAAGCAAGAGTCTCTTCGAGTTGAGTGATCGTGGTGACTGGCAGGGGCTCCGTGAGGAGCTCAATGCAACCCAGGAGGATGTTGAGAACTCCATGCTCGAACTCAAGGATGGAGAGATGGCAGATCTCATCAGTCTCGGTGGGTGGTTGCGAGGCTTCCAGCTCGCCGCTCATGTCACGGCCGACCATTACACTCCGGAGAAGGCATCCGCCATGGTTCGTCCTCCGGTCATGGATTACTTCATTGCCCGAATGGATTCCCTTAGCCCCATGATGAAGAAGCGCCCGATCGTGATCACCCTCACCTCACGCCTGAAGACTATCCGATCACTTGCTGTGGATGGAAAGACTCCGACCGCAGGCGATGTCAGCAGGATGAGGGATCTGGCCGACGAGGCGATGGCTGCCGCCCTTTCAAAGGAATCAAAGGGAACGATTCAACAGTGAAGAAGAAAACCGATTCGCGGCAAGTCAGTGCAAAGCTTCACTCCCTCGGGGGGCTCTACATTCAGCGGACCTGTTCGGACTTCCCTCAGTGGGGGAGCAGTCTTGGTTTCTCCAAGTATGAGTCTCTGCTGTCAGGAAGTGATGAGAATACCCGTAAGGCGCGCATCGTCTTTCTGGAACAGCTACTCACTGAAACGGAGGCCCTGCCCGCCGCTCTGCTGAAGGGTGACGACTGGCTCGACCGCCGCTGTTTTCTTTCACTGCTCCGCACGGAACTGCTGAACACTCGTGATCTCGAGCGTCATCGGACCAATCCGCAAGAGTGCTGTGATGCCGCCGTTGGGGCTGTCTTTGAGTTGGTGATCCGCCACGCCGAGGATCTCAAGAAGGCTCTGCCAGCGATTGAGTCTCGCCTCGCTGCCATTCCAGGATTCCTGAAGGCCGGCGCCTCTGCCGTCCGGAATCCCGTCCCTCTCTGGACCAAACTTGCAGCCCATTCGTGCAAGGGTGCACGCGACTTTATCGAAACGATCGGAGAGACCTTGGCCAAGCTTTCTCCTGATCCGGCCAGAACCCGGAAACTCGCCCGTGCAGCAGGGAAGGCCTTTGACTCGTACGCAGTTGCCATTGCAAAAAAGAGGCAGGGCAAGGCCGGAGGCTTCGCTATTGGACGTGAGCGATTTGAATATCTCGTACGCGAACGAACCGGTCTCGACTGGAGCCTTCCCGAGATCGAGGCTGAGGGACACCGCCTCATTGAGGAGCTCTCTTCAGAGTTGGCCAAGGAGGCAAAGAAACATGGACGAGGCAAGGTGTCACAGATCCTGGAACATGCCCGTGATTCCTGGACGCCGGACGCTCCGCTAATCGATCTCTACACCCGCTCCTCCGACATGTGGCGTGCGCGCGTGCTGAAGAGCGGGCTCTTCCCGATCCCACCGGGTGAATCCCTCAAGGTCACCCCCGTACCCGACTTCATGCGGGAGCATTTTCCAACGGCCGCCTACAGCTCCCCCGGTGCTTTTGAGAAACGACAACGTGGAATCTTCTGGGTCAATGACCTGGGTGCGACCAAAAAGGATCCCGCCGAGAAGCTCCGCGAGGAACGGCAGCACTTCGGGTTGGAGCTCACGAGTGCCCACGAAGGCTATCCCGGTCACCATCTTCAGTTTGCCATTCAGAACCGCCACCAGAGCCATATTCGACGACTCTCTTCCCATGCCATTTTCTACGAGGGATGGACCATGTGGTGCGAGAAACTGGCAGTCGAGAAGGGGTGGGTGAAGGGGCCTCATGCCCAACTTGCACGTCTCCAGCAACTTCACGATGCTCTCTGGCGCGCCTACCGCATCATCATCGACTGCGGCCTTCACTCCGGGAAGTTAACCCATGAGGCGGCTGCGCAGATGCTCGTCGAGGGAGTCGGATTTACATCCGCTCGTGCCCGCGCCGATGTGAACTGGTACACCTGCCAACCGACAGTCCCGATGAGCTATCTCCTTGGGCGACTGGAGCTCGAGAGAGTCAAGTCCCACCTGATCGAGGGGGAGGGGTGGTCGCTCCGGAAATTCCACGACTGGTCACTCTCCCATGGGGCAGTCCCATGGAGATGGATCGAGCAGTCCGGAACTTAGATCGGTTCCCTGAAGCCTAGTAAGCCTTCTTGCCCTGCTTCTTGAGCAAGCGAGCAACGACGAAAGAGCGGACGCAAAGAAACACAAAGATCCCACAGAGGGCTGCCGTTGCCATCTTGGCGATGGCCGCGTTCTCGTTCTCGGCGCCTGCGTACTTAAGGACACTGGGGAGTTTTGCAAATGCTGAGATGGTCGCCCCGAAGCCAAGGATCCCGACTAGGACGGCGACATGCATAACGTGCATGTGGAGTTTCGGATTGCGGGCGATGATGCCGCAGAGAATGAGGATCACTCCCAGGATGCAGGGGATCAATGCAGTGTAGTGGATGGCGCCCGTTCCGAAGAATCCGACAAGACCGACGATGTTGAGAAGGAGGCCGATAACGATGGTGATGGGGATCATGAGGGGAGACTGCCAAGTCAAGGAGCGAGAGTCGAGGGCTGAGAACTTTTGGCAGATGGAAGAGGGGACCGGGCACAGGAGTTTTGGGAAACCCGATCCAATGCTCTCATGGGCAATCAATTCTTTAAACCAATGGATTCGGCTTGATGAGTTCTTGATGCTTAAAGGAACCAAATCCAGATTGAATATTAGTTAATCCCCATTTCCTATCCCACGATTACCAATTTCCCGCCCCATGCTTCACGTTGTCTTGATAGAGCCCGAGATCCCGCAGAACACCGGCAACATCGCCCGTCTCTGCGTGGCCGCCGGTGCACGCCTTCATCTGGTCGGCCCGCTCGGCTTCTCGATCGATGAGAAAGCGGTGAAGCGCGCGGGGATGGATTACTGGGATCGCCTCGATCTTAAAACGTGGGGATCCTGGGAAGAGCTTCTGGCGGCACATCCCGGTGCCCGCTTCTGGCTGCTGAGCAGCAAGGTGGATCGCCCCTACTGGAATGTGGAGTTCAGGGATGGGGACTTCCTGCTTTTTGGGCGTGAGTCCAAGGGCCTGCCATCCTGTCTTCTCGAGGCTCATCCGCAATCTTCACTGACCATTCCGATGACCGAGGGTACGCGGAGCATCAATCTCTCCACCTCGACGGGTATCGTTCTATATGAGGCGATACGACAGTTGAACGTGTCGTCGGGGCAGTTGCCGCTCGTAGCAAACCCCGTTAGCTGATTCCTTTATCCCATGGCAACCACGCCCGTTATTCAGACCCATGATCTGACGAAGGCCTTTCGAACCTATCGTAAGGAAGAGGGACTGAAAGGAGCATTCCGCGGCCTCTTTCACCGCAAGTATACGGAGACTTTGGCCGCGGACCGTGTGAGTTTCTCCGTCGGGGAGGGGGAGTTTGTCGGATTCCTCGGGCCGAATGGCGCTGGAAAAACCACAGTGCTCAAGATGCTCTCGGGTCTTCTGCAGCCTAGTTCGGGAAGCGCCTCCGTACTCGGTTTTAACCCGGCAAAGCGTTCCGTCGAACTCAAGCGCCAGTTCGCCCTCTTGATGGGTCAGAAGAATGCCCTCTGGTGGGATCTTCCAGCCCGTGAGTCGCTGGAGCTGAACCGGGCGATTTATGGGATTGATCGAAAGGAGTTTGAGAGAACGGTGGGAGAGCTCATCGAGCTGCTCGATGTCCGCGACAAGATGGGGGTCATGGTCCGTGAGTTGAGCCTTGGGGAGCGGATGAAGATGGAGCTGATCGCGGCACTGCTGCATCGTCCGAAAGTACTCTTCCTGGATGAGCCGACCATAGGGCTTGATGTGATGAGTCAGAAGAAGGTCAGGGAGTTCCTCCGTGAGTATAACCGCCGCTATCAGGTCGTGACGCTGCTCACCAGTCACTACATGCAGGATATCGAGGAACTCTGCGAGCGCGTGATCCTAATCGATCATGGGAAGATCTTTTTCGACGGATCGCTCTCGGAGGTGGTTTCCCGCTTCACTTTGACCAAGATCATCGAGGTCGATTTCAGTACGCCACTTCCAGAGACCTTTACGCCACCCGGCAGCGTGCTCGAGCGGAATCCGCTTCAACTCAAGATCGAGGTTCCCCGCGCCGAGGTCCCCCGGGCCTGCGCGGCGCTCCTTGCGGGGGGGCAGGTGATCGATCTCTCGGTCAGCGAGGTGCCGATCGAGGAGGTGATCCGCAAGGTTTTCGGCGGTCAGCAGGAGCTTTACAAAAAAGAGTCTGAAACTCTGAGTCGCGATTTTAACACAAAGGGATGAATATGAAACCCATGGAGACATTTCCACGGATGAAGAGCCGCCTGATGAATCTCCTTGCGGTTCTCTTCATGGGGGTTGCTTCCCTTTACGCCGGGTCGGGCGAGGGGGTGAAGGCATGGCTTGCGACGGATGCCTCCGTGCCATTGGTTCCCGGGAAACCTTTTACCGCCACAGTGGTGCTCGATCTTCAGCCCGGTTTTCACACCTACTGGCAATATCCGGGGGATTCGGGCCTCCCTCCCAAGGTGACCTGGCATCTCCCCGAGGGGTGGACGGCCTGTCCGATCGAGTTCGCGATTCCGCATCAGTTCTCCGAATCGGGTGACATGATTGTGTATGGCTACGAGAAGCAGCAACTTCTGCGGGCCGTGATCACGCCCTCCAAGGAGCTTCAGAAAGATCGGTTTTATCCCATCAAGGCCTCTCTGACATGGCTCGCCTGCAAGGAACTCTGCGTCCCGGGATCGGCTGATGTGGAACTCAAGATTCCGGGGCCGACAGCGACGACCGATTTAGATTGGGCATCTATTCAGGCTCCCAAGGGAGACTGGCCTCTTTCCGGAAAGCCCCCCTTTCCTGTTTCCATCTCCGAGAAGGCCGCAACTAATATCGTTGTCTCATTCACTGGCAATTCTGTTGCTAACTATCAATTATATCCGGCCCCTACAGATGGAACGACGGCGGGACATGTCACTCAACTCTCTTCCCAAGGGCCCAAGGGATCCGCGGTGGTGTTCTCGGTTCCTTGGGATGGATCCGCACCATTCAAGGGGCTTCTTGTGGAGCGGATTGGTGGTGAAAAAAAAGCATGGTGGATTAGTAAGAACGCATTGCAAACTACTGATGTAAAAGGAATAGATGGCTCATTAATTGTGCTGATTTCAGCCCTCTTCTCGGGCTTTCTTGGCGGACTAATCCTGAATCTGATGCCGTGCGTATTGCCTGTGATCTCCTTAAAAATCTTCAGCTTTATTGCGCAGGCCGGAGAGTCTCCCGCGCGGATCTTTCGCCATGGAGTGGCATTTTCCGGGGGTATCTTTAGTTGGTTCTTAGCTCTTGGAACGATAGTGATTATGCTGAAGTCAGGTGGAGCTCAAGTAACCTGGGGGGCTTTCCAATTTCAGAACCCCCTCTTCGTGATCGGACTTAGTGTTGTTGTTTTCCTCTTCGCTCTGAACCTCTTCGGTGTTTTTGAGATCTCACTTCCCGGAACAGCGACGACATCTCTCGACCAAACCGCTGCTCGCGGTGGCTATGCAGGATCCTTTTTTCAGGGCCTGTTTGCCACCCTGCTGGCCACACCCTGCACGGCCCCCTTCCTAGGCAGTGCCCTTGGGTTTGCCTTTGGTCAAAGCCCTGGGGTGATCTTGGGTATGTTTGCCGCTGTCGCCTTTGGAATGTCCCTACCCTACCTCCTGCTCTCGGCACGTCCCGGATGGAGGAAGTGGATCCCCAAGCCGGGGGCTTGGATGGAACGACTCAAGCAGTTCATGGGTTTCCCCTTGCTTGCCACGAATCTCTGGCTCCTCTGGGTGCTTCAGAACCAGCGGGGAGAGATGGCTGCGCTTCTGCTGTTGGCCCTTTTCCTCATTCTTGGCTTCTGCGCCTGGATCTACGGTTCCATCTCCAGTGGATCCCTCTGCAGTGCGACACGATGGGTGCTCATGGCCGGGATCGCTCTTGTTTCCCTTATTTCACTCGCCGTTGTGATGAAGCGCATCAGTCAAACCGCTCCCGTAGCCTCCAGTGAAGTAAGCCGCGATGGAATCGTATGGGTTCCCTATTCTCCGTCATCCCTCGACGTATTGCGATCAGAGGGCAAGCCGGTCTTTCTCGATTTCACCGCCTCGTGGTGCCTGACCTGTCAGTTCAACGAGAAGACATCGATCAATGTGCCGGCGGTTCGCTCCCTTCTCCGCGAGAAGGGGATCACTGCCATGAAAGGTGACTGGACGAATTCCGATCCCGCGATCAC
>CANIBV010000019.1 GCA_947466005.1 Spartobacteria bacterium
CTGATTATCTCGGTATCTGCAAAGGCTTCGGGGTTCCTGCGGAACGTGTCCTGCACAAGAAGGATCTCCGTGCAGCGCTCCAGCGGATGCTCGACTCCAAGGAGACCTTCGTCCTCGATGTCATGACTCCCTACACGGAGCATGTGTTGCCGATGATCCCATCGGGCAAGACCTACAAGGATATCATTACCGAGTAGCGGCACAGCTGTGCTGAGCCGCTACAGGCTGAAGGTGGATAGACTGAAGGCTGAAGAAGGCAATCCTGAATCGATCAGGGATAAACACAGACCCCTGAAGATCTGGTGTTGGGTAATCAGTTTTTGGGTTTAGGTGCCATCGACTCCCCAGTATGATTCAGGCTCTGACCTAATAGTCTTCAGCCTTCAGCCTAACAGCCTCACCTTGTCCCCATGTCCTCCTTCGCCCGCATTCTGATCGACCGATCCGAGGGGAGGGAGCTTGATTACTCCATTCCGGAGAATCTGCGCGTGGGGGTTTCGGTGGGGGATCGTGTGGTCGTGATGGTGAGGAATCGGCGTGCCGTCGGCACCATTCTGGCGCTGCTCACTCATTCGAGTGTGCCGGGCATCAAGCCTATCGAATGTCTCGTGGGGGGCGAAACGTCGCTTCCTCCCGTGATGATGAAGTTAGCCGATTGGATGGCAGACTACTACTGCGCTCCCATTGCCTCCGTTATGCGGACGATGCTGCCCCCCATGCTGCGCGGCGAAAAAATCACCGGCAAAAAAGTGAGGATGGCGAGGCTGCTGAAAAAACCTTCGGCGGAGGATCTCGACTCCCTTGGGAAGGGAGCCCCCAAGCAACGGGCGATTCTGGAGCTGATTGGTAAGTCGGGAGTGCCTCTTGCCGTACCGGAGATACTAAGAGTCTGCAACGCCTCGGATTCATCGCTAAAGGCACTTGTCCGAGGTGGATGGCTCGGGGTGACCGAGGAGCGGGTGGTCGGGTTTTCCGGGGATGGGGAGGAGGTCTTGCCATCGCGGATCCCTAGTCTGAATCCCGATCAGGAGAGGGTCGTTCAAGAACTCCATGAAGCCATCGGCGCGCTTGAAGGAGGCGGGGATGCGCCGCTGCCATTCCTGCTGCACGGCGTCACTGGCAGCGGTAAGACGGAGGTCTACCTGAGAGCGCTGGCCCGCGTCCTGAAGAGCGGGAAAAGCGCCCTAGTGCTCGTTCCTGAAATTGCGCTCACTCCGCAGACGGTCGAGCGCTTCCGCTCCAGATTTGAACATGAAGAGAACGGGGGAGCCCGGGTCGCCGTCCTGCACAGTCATCTCACGGATGCGGAGCGACGTGAAGAGTGGATGAGGCTGCAGCGCGGTGAGGCTCGTATCGCGATCGGAGCCAGAAGCGCGGTGTTCGCCCCGCTCAAAGACCTTGGGATCATCATCGTGGATGAGGAGCACGAGAATACCTACAAGCAGGAGGAGACGCCCCGCTACCACGCCCGCGATGTTGCGGTGATGCGGGGAAGGTTGGAGGGCTGCCCAGTGATCCTGGGGAGTGCGACCCCTTCGGTGGAAAGTTACCGAAATGTGAAAAGCGGCAAGTATCGTCTTCTGGAGCTTCCCCGCCGCGCCGACGGGCAAATCATGCCGCTGATCCGGGTGGTCGACCTTCGCCTGCAGGGGAAGCGGGCCAAAGTGGAGGGGGGTCTCTCCGCACCGCTACAGATGGGGATCACAAAACGGCTCGAGCTCAGCCAGCAAACGATCCTCTTTCTCAATCGCCGGGGCTTCTCCACCGCCATGCTCTGCCAGCAATGCGGCCATGTCTGCAGGTGCCCGAACTGCAGCCTATCGCTGACGCTGCACCGCGCTGATAACCGCTTGGCGTGCCATCTCTGTGGCCATGCGGCGAAGCCGCCTACCCGATGTCCCGAGTGCAAGGATCCTGGCATCCAACATGCAGGGATCGGGACGCAGCGGGTGGAGGAGAGCGTCCGTAAATTCTTTCCCTCAGCCAGAATCGCCCGCATGGATGCCGATACCATGACGCGCAAGGGGTCCTACGCCGAGGTGCTCGGGAAATTCCGAGCACGTCAGATAGACATCCTCATCGGCACGCAGATGATCGCCAAGGGGCTCGATTTTCCAAATGTCACCCTTGTTGGGATCATCAATGCTGATATCGGACTTCACTCACCCGATTTCCGCGCCGGGGAACGGACCTTTCAGCTCCTGACTCAGGTCGCAGGCCGGGCCGGCCGGGGAGAGACGGAAGGGGAAGTGATCGTCCAGACCTTTTCGCCCGCAAGCCCCTCCATTCAGCATGCCAGACATCACGACTATGCCGGATTCTATGACCAGGAAATCTCGTTCAGGGAGGCCTTTCGGCACCCTCCCTTCACACGGATGCTCTTGGTGCAGGTGAGAGGTGTGTCACAGGAGAAGGCCTCATTTGCAGCCGACTCGCTTGCCAAAATATTCCGCGAAAAGGCATCGGATTCCATCGAAGTTTCAGAGGCAGCCCCGGCACCACTGGAGAGGGCGCATGGGCAATACCGCTTCCACGTGACCTTGAAATCAACCTCAGGCGCCGCGCTTGGAAAATTGTCCCGGGAAGTAACGGCGGCAATCAAGCTGCCGGCGGGCGTCATCATGACGCTGGATGTGGATCCTTACTCGATGATGTGATGCGGGGCGATTCCCTCTTGGGAAGCGCTCATGCCCTTCGACATCCACGCCCATTCTTTACAATCCGGCGCTCAATTCGGAAAGTCAGCCAATGCCTCCGCTTACCACGCCCCCCCAAGGCTCCCTACTGTCAGGGAAGCGTGGAGAGACTAGCGGAGATAAAAACAGGATCTGGAGGAGGATCGAAAATCTGTTGCGCTATGTGGCTGCATGGCTCTTTGGTTTCTTCTTTTTTCTCTGCGTGGTGGGAGTCCCGACTCTTCTTGTGGTCACCTCCACCCACGGTCTGGGTGAAACCGTCAAGCAACGGGCTGAGAAAGCCCTCGGCGGCACGTTTTATCAAGTGAGCGTCGGGAGAGTTCTCTTCAGTCCCACGCGCGGATTTGTCCTCGACCAACTGGAGATCCATGACCGGACCCCCGCCCGACGACTCCTCGTCTCTGCGAACAGGCTGGCAGTCTCCGTAAACATGGATTCCATCCTCAGGGGAAAGCCCCGTTTGGAGAGGATCTTCCTGCGTGATGTCACCCTCGATGTTCCGCTCGGTCCTGCGGATGGACCCAGGTTGAGGCTGGATCATGTGAGGGGGCTGATCCTCTGTCCCCCCGGAGAGTTTCGACTGACAGAGGCTTCTTTTGATTTGGCAGGCATTCAGATCCGCGCGTCAGGGACGTTTTTGAACCCCAAAAACTTCTCCCCGAATGCAGTCTCTTCCGAAGGCCCCGGGAAAACCGCGCTCACGATCGAATCCATCCAGAAAGGACTTCGCTCCATCCGTTGGGATGGGCATGCGGCCCCGGTGCTGACCATTGAGGCCGGGGGTGACCTCAGTGACACGGAGAGCCTGAGCGTGGAGCGCGCGGAGTTCGAAAGCGCGGGAGGGGAATGGAACGGGGTCCGGTTCCATCATATCGATATCGGGCTTCACTACAGGAAGCAGAAGCTGACCTTGGAGAACCTCTCTTTGGACGACGGGGCGGGGGTACTTCAGGCCATCGGACGGGCGGACTTTCATGAGAACAAAGCGTCCTTGGAATTTGCCGGGGCCTTCCACGGCGGAGTCCTTCCCCGTTTGTTGTTAGCGCACGATAAAGCCGCTGATTGGGAGTGGATCGACCCCTGCAGGGTGAATGGAAGCATGTCGGCGGACTGGCATGCAGGCCCCGCCGTGTTTGACGGCGCGGTGGAGGGTGAGTCCGGGCGATTCCGTTACAGGGGGGTCTCCATGGATGCCTTTTCGGCAGGCGTCGCCCTGCATGAGGGAAAGATCCTCGTCCGTGATCTCCATGCCTCTGGTGATCCAGGCTCTCTGGATGCCGATCTCCTGCTTGCGCCCGGAGATAACCGCGTCCGTCTGAAAGCCTCGCTCTTTCCCGGGAAGCTGGCTCCTGCTGCATCCGGCAAGTTGGCCGAGACGCTCTCTTCCATGGATTTTACAGACCCCCTGATCCTCACGTTTGACGGAGGGGCTCCCGGAACCGATCCTCTCAAGATCAGGGGGAGCGGAACCCTGGATCTTGGGAAGGCCTCCATGCGCGGCGCCTGGATTGAAAGTCTTACGTCCAAGTTTCAACTCGCTAACGGGGCTGCTTCATTCCGCGATATCCAGGTCAGGATCGGCGAGGGGACGGGGAGGGGGGAGTTCATCTACGATTACAAGAATTGGGAGGGTCGCTTTCCCGTTGTCCGCTCAACGTTGGACCCAATCAAATTAATGACATGGATTGATCCGCGCATCGCGGGTTCGCTCAAGGCTTACCGTTTCACGAAGCCGCCCGAACTCGAGATCAGCGGCAAAGTGGGTCTTCATAATCCGGATAAAAACGATCTCCGCATCGAGTTAAATGCGCGATCAGGGCTTGGTTACACGCTCATTGGCAAGGATCTTCCCTTCGGAGCCACCTCAGGGACCATTCTGCTAAAGGGACAGAAGTTGGCCATCGACCTCCCCGACTCGCATCTTTTTGGCGGAAGTGTGGCGCTGAAGGCTGATGTCTCTGTTGCTCCGGGAGACAGTCGTTACGGGGCATCCGTCCATCTTGAGAAGGTCGATTTCAAGAAGCTCGCCATGTTGTATTTCGACTATGGCGAATCAAGCGGAAGCCTGACTGCCGACTACGCATTCCGCGCCGTGGGTGGGGATGAGCGGGCCATGAACGGCAGGGGGAATCTCTTGATTGAAAACGGCAATGTCCTCGCCATGCCGATCTTCGGCCCCCTTTCCCTCCTGTTGAACGAAGTAATCCCTGGGTTCGGCTATCAGAATGCGCGGCAGGCGACGACAGACTTCACCGTCGAGAACGGAGCGATCACCACCCGTAATCTGCTCATTCAGGGGAAGGGGTTCAACATGATCGGCAACGGAACCATCTACTACCTCGAGGATAGGATGAGCATGAACATGAGGCTGAATGCACAGGGTTTACCGGGATTGGTCCTGTTTCCCGTGAGCAAAATCTTCGAGTATGAATCCGTTGGCTCGGCCAAGCGCCCGAAGTGGCGCCCCAAGCTATTACCCAAGGGATCCTCCTCCCAGGCCACGGAAGCCCTCCCCGCTCAGCCGTGATTCAGTAATCTGGAGCCGACGGATTGAAAGGTGACTCTTTCCCCGTCGAAACCTTATCGATCCAGATGGCTTGTCGTGTGACGGGAAAACTGGCCTGTTTAAACGATCCCCAGCCCGCATCCCGTGCCAATTTGGCAAGCTCGGGCCGTGAAAAGGCCCTGCGAATCGAGAGGCGTGCATCGTGAACAGTCATCGGTTCACGCAGAAAAATCGCAGTAAGCAACCAGATTCCCAAGGCCCCCATCCGACTCCGTTTCAGGTCAGCAACAAGCAGGTGACGGCTGGAGAGTTGGCGCGCATGGCGCAGGATCCTCACTGCATCCGCCGAGCTGAAATGATGAAGAGCCAGGGAGCAGAGCACGAGATCCCAGGAGGTCTGTTTCCCCGCTTCCCAGGTGCGTATATCGCCCTCGTGGAAAGTGATCTCTGGGAATTCAGCACTCTGCCCCCGCGCAACCGCAAGGGTGGCGGCGTTAGCGTCGACGGCATCGACAGAGACGGGAATGCCCCTCTTTCGGCACCATGTGACTAGTTCTCTCGGGAGATCCCCTTCGCCTGTGGCCAGATCCAGGACTCTGAGTCGGGGTTGTCGGGGATCATGGATGGTTGGAAGTAGCCAGCGATTCAGAAACCGATGCAAGATGGAGATGGCGCCGAAGTGGCGGTTCAGCCAGCGGAGGTTTGCGAGGTCGCGCTGCAACTCCGCCGAGGGTCTGCCATCGAGAAGTTCGGCTTGGTCCATGAGTTCCGGTTGGGCCGGATCAAAATCCCGCCTCATTGAGGCAAGAGGGTTAGAGTCGCAAGCATGCGTCCGGTCAGTCCGAGTTCCCGTCGGTAGGAGTAGTACGACTCAGGGTGACATGCCGTGCAGATGCCATCGTCATGGATAGAGGAGATGCCGGCTTCTATGGCCTGACGCCTGATATCGCCGGCGAAATCAACCTCATAGCAGGGAGGGCGGATGCAGGGGCCGATGATGAGGATCAGATCTTGGGGCAGGAGATGTGCTGTGGAGCAGAGCGTGCGAATGCCTTCGGGGACAATGCCGAGTTCGGTTCCTTTTTTCCCGGAATGGAGTAGGCCCCCCGCCGATCCATTCTTGGCAACCAGCCAGACTGGAGCGCAATCAGCGACAGAGATGCCCAGGGTGATCCCCCGTGTTGTGGTGAGCAGGCCGTCAACGCCCTCAAAGGGGCTTGCCGATGATTCTGTGACAAGGGCCACGGCATGCCCGTGAATCTGCTCAGCGGTGACCAAGGGATAACTCCCGAGTCCCTGTTGCTTCAGTAGGGAAATCTGATGAGGTGCGAGGGCCCTCATTGCGGCATCTCTCTCCAGTGCAACCCCAACATTAGGGATTCGTCCGATGAACCGGGCGGCAACATGCCGCGGCGAACTCAGGCCCGGGATCTGAACAACCTCAACGGTGGGGTGGAGTTCGCTCAATCGACCGGTTTCTTGTCGTTCTTATTCCTGCTCGTGGATGATTTACCCTTGGTTTTTGCGTCGGGCTGCTCTTGCTTGCGAACGGTGGAGCTCTTGATCAGATCATCAAAGTTCACATTTGGTGGCAGGGGATCATTCTTGCGCATGGATCTTGGAAGCTGCGGACGAGGGCGATTCTCCGCGTTGAGGGATTGGTAGCGGGCCTTCTCCCATTTGTTGAGGGGATCATCGAAGAGCTCTTCATACTGCGTGTGCAGTGAGAGAGCACGGTCATATTCAGCAGTGGCTGAGATGTACTGAAAGAGGGCTGAAAGAACAGAGGTTTGGGCTTGGAGAAGCTGAACCTGTGCATTGATCACATCCAACTGAACACCTGCACCGGCATCAAGGCGCTCACGAGAGAGCCTGAGGGCCTCGGCTGCCTGCTCCACGGTGGCCTTCTGGCTATCGATGGTTTCCTTAGCCTGCTGGATGTTGGAGATGGCTGTCTGCACTTCGGTGACGACGCTGCGGACAGCGTTGTCATAGGTGATCTTGGCGCTCTGCATGGTCGCCTTGGCCTGCTTGACCGCGCCATAGGTGGCTAGTCCGTCGAAGATCGCCCAGCTCCCGGTGGCCCCGAAGAACCATCCCTGAATGGTTTCCGTAAGGGATTGGTCATACCTATAACTCTGCACCTGATAGCCGCCGTTCGCATTAAGCGTCGGCAACCATCCTGAAATAGCCGCAGTGACTTGTTTCGCTGTAACGAGGATGCTGAAGCGCTGCGCTTTGAGTTGGGGATTGCGTTGGAGCGCGGTGTGAATGGAGGCATTCTCATCGAACTTGCGCGGGTAGTAGCCCAGCTCTCCGTTGACATCGAAGGGGATCTTCACATTCTGGATATTCGGGTAGTCCATGCCGATAAGCTGGACGAGACGGAACAGGGAGGTGCGCAGGTTGTTTTCCGCAGCGATCAAGGGAGGCATGGCGTTGGCCATCTGAACTTGAGCTTGGAGTACATTAAATCGAGGAACTGTCCCTGCATCATAACGACTCTGTTGGTCGGTGACTTGGGTTTTGTAAAGGGCGACCTGCTGCTCGTTGGCGATGACAAGCGCTCGGTTGAGAACGACCTGATAGAACTGGCGCACTACGTCCGCGACAACCTTGTCGAGAGTCTGTCGCAGTTGGAAATAAGCGATCTGCTCGGAAAGCTTCGCCGCCTCCGTGAGTGAGGGGGTCTTCCATCCGTCATAAAGAAGCTGGGTGCCTTGAAAGTTGATGTTCCAGGATTGGTTGACTTGGACGCTTGGGATTCCGCCATTATTTTTTGAGCTAGGGCTTTGCCCGTTCTGGATGTTGGGATCCAGCCAAGTGTATGCTGGGAGGACGTTGAGCTTGGGGATGAGGCCTGCGCGGACGTTGATGTAGTTACCAGATGCTCTCTGGATATTCTGGATGGCAGTAAGGATATCCGGATTATGGGACAGGGCATATTGCACCGTCTCATCGATGTTCATTCTCTTGGCATCCTTGGCAATGATTCCGGGAACAACTTTGTTGCCGGCTTTTGCGAGAGCCTCGGCGGTGAGAGGCACATCCTTGACTAGCTTCATGATCTTATCGATCAGCCCGAAGTTGTTGGTCGTCGGCGTGGGCAGGGGAATGGGGCCCATCGTGGTCTCCGGCAGCGGAGCAGGGAGCGATTCCAAGGTGATGGGATTGGTGATCAGCGGAGCGGTTGGCAGATCTGGCGTCGGGATCGGGGAGAGGTTGGTGAAGGCATTGGTTCCCGCATCCAGTCCCTGCGGAGGAGCCGGAGGATTGGTGGCAAGCGATGGGGCGACCGAGACTCCCGCAGGCGATTGATCCGTCACTGACGGAAGGTTGGTTGCCACGATCGGCAGGTTAGTTTCGGCCTCAACAGCGGATTGATTGCTCACGGAGACACCTTGGATCGAGAAGTCATTGGATGCCGGTTGCTGGGCAATCAGGCCGCAGGAAAAAATCACCCAAGCAGAGGAATTCAAAAGGAAGCGGTTCTTCATCGGTGGCAGGAGGTGCAATAATCGTTAATTTTTCCGTAAATGTCCAACCAAGCGCGTTGTTCTTGTGGCTCAAGCCGCTCCATGACCTTTTCCAGATTCCCGATCATTTCCTGGCGGATCCCCTCGACAAGATGGACCCCCTTGGGGGTGGCGCTCACGGTCACTTTACGGCGGTCCTCTTTTTCAAGGCTCCGACGGACGTAGCCGAGTTTCTCCAGTCTCTGTACGAGTCCGGTGGCTGCGGGCGTGCTGTGGTCCATCAATTCTGCGATGCGGCCCATGCCTGAAGGGCCTTGCGAGCAGAGATGGCCCAGGAGGAAAAACTGGGGAAAGGAAACCTTACCCCGTGCCAGCTCCCCCATCAGGCTCGCCATGAAACGGCGCTGCATCACCATGATGATGGATGCCAGCGAGCCGACCTCGTCACGGTCAAGCGCCCGGTCACGGTCGCGGTCAGGAGGGATGGATGTCGGGGGCATGGAGATGGGATCAACCGATCAGGAACCTTCAGTCCCTCTTGAAAGTCCTTAAGGTCCTTAACAAATAGAATCCTGATGATAAAGGAGGCCGGAGTCAATGCGGCGTCAGCCAGATCCGGGCATCAGCGCCTTTGAGATCGGCCGTTTTTTCACCGATCCTGCTCCGCTTATACCATCTTTCATGATGAAAGATGGTGACTCCTACTGCATCACCGGATCCCCGGGGGAGGGGTGGCCTCTTTCAATATCGGCCACGAAGTAAGGAAATTCGAGTTCCGCAACCTTGAGTCGTGCGGGTTCGCCGCCCGTTGCGGTGATCAGTAACGAGGCTCCGGTGCCGACCATCACGCCGGCTTCCAGTTCCACAATGACGTAGCTTCCGTCATTGGAGACTGTTGTGACCGTGCCGATGCGCCTTAGCGCAGCAGCCTTGGGCGGAGGAGATTGGCGCGGTGAGTGATGAAGGATGCGGGAGAAAAAACCCCCGCTTTCAGGGGGGGTTCCAGGGGCGACCTGATCGCCGTAAGGGATGTTGGTTGGCGGGCGACCTTTTTTTTCCGGATGCAGGACGGCGCATCCTTCCAGGAACAACAGGCTGCAAAGCATCAGTGGAGCGAGATGCAGCGTGAGTGTCATGCTCCCTTCATGCTCTCCCTGAGCGTGAAAATCAACACTTCCGCCGTCAACATCTTCTCGGGGAATGCTCGGAAGCGCTTGCCCGTCGCCCTGACAAACCGCATAAATCGTGGAATCATGTCCGCCTCATCCGCCGTTAAGGATCCCCGCAAGGTTGCCTATCTTGGACCCGAGGGAACTTTTTCCCATCTCGTGGCGCTCCGGCGTTACCCGAAGAAGCCGGGACTTCCCTGCGCGACCATCACCGAGGTGTTCCATGCCGTGCGCTCCGGAGTCGCTGAGATGGGCATTGTTCCGATTGAGAACTCCTCGGGTGGAACCATCACGGAGACCGTCGACCTGCTCATCGAGCAGGCGGGTCATCTGGCCATCACGGAGGAACTTGCCCTTGATGTCCGCCTGGCGCTGCTCGGCCGTGCGGGGACGGCTTTCGCCAAGCTCAGGGCGGTCTACTCCCATGTCATGCCATTGCGCCACCATCGCGAATGGATCCGGGAGCATCTCCCCAACGTCCGCATGGTCGAGAGTTCCAGCACCGCCGACGCGGCGAAAAAAGCCGCACTTTCCGCCACTTCCGCAGCACTTGCTGCACCGAGTGCAGCGGCTCTGTACGGACTCTCGATTCTTAAGTTTCCTGTCCGCCCGGAAGCGGTGAATGTCACGCACTTCTTCGTCATCACATCGGCCGTCCGCGCGCCGTCCTCTCTTCCCGGGCAGGCCCGTTGCAAGACGGCTATCGTCGCGGCACTTCCGCAGACTTCAGGGAGTCTCCATCGTTTCTTGGGACCGTTTGCCCGCGCCGGGGTGAATCTCTGCCGGATTGTCTCCCGTCCTGTCCCTGGCCAGCCGGAGACATACGTCTTTTACCTTGAAGTCGAGGGCTCTGCCGAGGAGGCCAAGGTGAAGAAGGCCCTTGCCGGCGCCCGGCGTCTTTCGGTCCGATTGGAGATCCCGGGATCCTACCCGACCCGACCCCGCTACCGGTCGCCGGCGCCCTGACGTTGAACCGCCGTTCGCCTGCCTCACCCGACAAGCCAACAAGTTGAGAAGTCCGCTTGCCATTCTCCCCTTCTTAAACCACAAAAAACGCATGCGCATCACACGCCCGGCCCTTCTCCTAGCACTCTGCTTCTCTCTTCTTGGCCTTCCCCGTCAGGCACTCCTGGCCGCGGAGGCTCCCACGATCACTGTGCGTAAGAGCGACGCCTTGAATGTCGCCTTCAGTGGCATCGGCGGCAGCGAGGGGGCGGCGGCTTCGGCGGTTGTGAAAAATGATCTGATGCTTGCCGGATGGTTTGCCCTCGTGCAGCCAGGTGCGGCCTCCTTTACGGTGAGCGGCACGGCGGCAGGTGGGGTGCTGCAGGGTAAAGTGGTCAAGGGGGGCGAGGTTGTCCTCTCCAAGAGCTACAGCGGCTCCCCGCGCGTGGCTGCCCATCAGTTTGTTGATGATATTGTCCAGACCCTGACCGGTCACAAGGGAATCGCCACCAGTACGATTGCCTTTGTCAGTAACCGCGGCGGACGCAAGGAAATCTACCTAGCCGACTATGATGGGGCAAACGGCCGTCAACTCACCCATGACAATGCACTGAGTGTCTCCCCTGCGCTCAGTCCCAATGGGCGCCGCCTCGCGTACACCGGCTACCAGGCTGGCTACGCCGACATCTACCTCATCGATCTTTCCACGGGGGCGCGTGTGCGCCTTGTGAAATTCCCCGGCACTAACTCTGGCGCGCGCTTTTCGGCCGATGGCAACCAACTCGCCTGCACTATCAGCAAGGACGGGAATCCCGAGCTCTACGTCATCGGCCTCGGCGGAGGAGCCCGCAGGCTCACGCACACGCGAGGTTCCGAGTCTTGCCCGGCCTGGTCGCCGGACGGAGGGGAGATTATCTACTCCTGCGATGAGAGCGGGGCCCCTCAGCTCTACCGCATCGGTTCTGGAGGAGGTGGAGGACGGCTCCTCTCCACGGGATTCGGCTACTGCACCGAGCCCAGCTGGTCGCCCGATGGTCAGCGCCTCGCATTCAATGTTCGCTCGGGCGGAGGTTTTGCGGTCGCGGTCATGGATCTCGGTAGCGGTGGGGGCGGTGGCGCACGCATTGTCGCCCAGGGCGAGAATCCCGTCTGGGGAGCCGACTCCCGCCACATCATCTACAGCACCGGCAGCACCATCTCCCTGTTGGATGTCCCGACCGGAAAGTCGACCCCCGTGGTGAGCGCTCTGGGTAGCGTCACCGAGCCAAGCTGGTCCAGATAGGGGCGGAGCGCTGAAGGCTGGAAGTTCAAGGCATCGTGCCGCAGGGGCATCCTAATCCTTGATCTTTGCAGCCGTTTCACCATGTATAGAGGGATGCGATTCCAACTTTTTGCCACGCTTTCCCTTGCCGTCCTGCTTGCGCTCTCCGGATGCGCCAACAAGAAGAACAAGCAGTACGCCGGCATCGATGGTGACTACGTGAGCGGCACGCCGCTCGGCGAGCGCACCGAGGGCGCCAACTTCATGGGTGCCAATGTCACCCGCGGCCAGTACGCGGCCGTCCAGTTCGGCTACGACAGCTCGTCAGTCGCCCCCGATCAGGAGTCGAAGGTCGAGGCCGTTGCCTCTGCGCTCAAGGGTTCGGGCAAGACCGTCATTGTCGCCGGATTCACCGATGAGCGCGGCACCGAAGAGTACAACCGCAGCCTTGGTGAAAAGCGTGCCCTTGCCGTGCGAGAGGCACTTATCTCCAAGGGACTCAAAGCTAACAACGTCCAGACAGTCAGCTTCGGCAAGGAGATGCCCGCCGACTCGGCCAATAACGAAGCGGCTTGGGCCAAGAATCGCCGCGCCGAGTTCGGTATCGCCAAATAAGGCTCGCGACCTTCAGGCTCCGCGCATTTTTCTGTGTCCGTTCCTCTCTTTGACCTGAGCCGTCTCGGTCCGCAGGTCGATGAGGCCGTGCGTGAGGCGGCCCTCCGCGTCTTGGGTCACCGCGGCTACGTCCTTGGTGCCGAGGTGGAGGCTTTCGAGAACGATCTGGTCACTTACCTTGGCCAAGGTGGTGAGGAATGCCACGCAGTCGGCATGTCTTCTGGCACCGACGCCCAGCTTGCTCTCCTCATGGCGATGGGGATAGGCACCGGTGATGCGGTTATCTCCACGCCCTACACCTTTTTTGCCACGGCCGGCTGCATTCATCGCACCGGTGCGGAGATCCTCTTCTGCGACATCGACCCCGCCACCTTCATGATGGATCCGGAGAGCCTGCGATCCCTGCTCTCCTCGCTCAAGCGCGATGCTGATGGCTTCCTCCGCTCCCCGCGCGGCAACCGTGTCCGCCTGATTGTTCCGATCCATCTTTTCGGAGCCATGTGCGACATGGACGCTCTCGGGAAAATCTCCGCCGAGTATGGGGTCGAGATCCTCGAGGATGCCGCCCAGATCCTGGGTGGTGAGTATCCCTCCGCCGCAGGGGTCAGGAAGGCGGGCATCATCGCCCCGACATCCTACGTCAGTTTCTACCCGAGCAAGAACCTCGGTGCCGCTGGTGACGCAGGCGCCGCTCTCTGCCTTGATGAAGAGATGGCGGTGAAGTTACGCCGCATCCGCAACCACGGCATGGTGGAGCGCTATTATCACAAGGTCGTCGGTGGCAATTTCCGCATCGATGCCATCCAGGCCGCAGTACTCCGCGCCAAGCTTCCCTTCCTTGATGGTTGGAATGCCACCCGTCGCGCGAATGCAGGAACCTACAAGAGTGCTTTTGCAGAGGCCGGTCTCCTCGACCGCGTCACCCTGCCTGCGGAACCTCATCTCTCAAGCGGCCTAAAAAACCATCACATCTTCCACCAGTACGTGATCCGAGTCCCGGAAAGGGATGCCGTCATGGCGCGCCTCGCCGGTCAGAAGATCGGCTGCGCCATCTACTACCCCGTTCCGCTCCACCTCCAGGAGTGCTTCGCCTACCTCTGTCACAAGAACGGCGACTTCCCGATCAGCGAAAAGGCGGCAAAAGAGTCGCTGGCCCTTCCTATCTTCCCGGGACTGAAGCAAGAGGAAATTCATGAGGTCGTGAACGGCATTGCCGGCGCGTTGTCTTAGTCAGCTCTTGCTGAATAAAGGGCATTCCTTCACTGAAGGAGACTGGGCAGGAGAGGATTCGAACCTCTGAAGGCAGAGCCAGCGGATTTACAGAGCTCCCAATTGGGCATGTTTCGAAGATCTCCAACGTTCTTAAAACCAATAAATTACAACGAAGGATTGCAAGAACTGTTGAAGGTTGTGCAAGGGATTGTGCAAGTTTGCAAGGTGGTGGAACCAATGAGAAAGAAGGAAAAGAAATCGCTCCTGTTTCTGAAGGTCGCTGGAAGTTTCTTCCTGTCCTAGATTCTAGAAATCGGAAAATCAAAGGTCTCTCCCAGCGAAATGGGAGGATCTACGGTACAATCTGGGTCAGTCGGGGTGATGCTAGAAGCTCTTGCAGACGCTTTCCCCTTCTGGATGAAGATGGGAGAGCAGTAATTACCATCAGTGCTGCAAAGACATCCTATGAGCGTCTAAGAGGCAAAGCACGAGAGGAGAAACTCCCTCTAGCTGGTCAAAAACCATCCCTTGCTGATTTTGCAGCGGAATATTTGACCAGTGCATCAACTCAGTCGAAGCGTCCCAGAACTATAAAAAAAGAGGGTCAGAGCCTTGGGTTGTGGGTCGCAGTGTGTGGATCGATCAAGATCGACAAGATCAGCACCCCGACGATCCGTCTCTACATTGAGAAGCGATTGAAGGGAACGCTGATGAAAGGACGAAGGATCTATGCAGCAGCATCTCCAAGAACAGTTGCCATCGATATCATCGCACTGAGGAATGTCCTAAAAACCGCTTTGGATGCTGGATTTATCCGTGAGATTCCACGGTTTCCCAAACTCAAAGTGCCTCCTCCATCTAGAAGGTCATTGGTCTCTGACATAGATTTTCAGCGGCTTATAGCTGGATGTTCGAAGAAGAGTCCTTCTGGGGAGCCAGTGACTAAAAACGGTCTCCAGCTTAAAGATCTCTTACTCCTGTATGATGCGTGTGGAGCGAGAGAGACAGAAGCCTACTCCATCGCATGGAAACACATTGATTTCTTAGGGAAGAAGCTCTGGTTGGGAGCAGATCCAGACTTCGATGCAACGATCAGTCATGGTTCCACTGGGATAGGAGGCACAAGCAAGAACCGCAGAAGTCGTTCCGTTGAATTCAATTCCCAGTTGGAAACGCATCTTTTGGAAATGAAGGATCGTAGGGATCAAAATAGCGTCTGGCTCTTTCCATCACCGAAGAGAGGAAAAATTGATCGTCCAGTTATCTCGCTGCGAGAATCACTGAATCTGGTGAGAGATCCCCTTAGGTTGAATGACTTCGGTTTTCATGATTGCAGACATCGGTTTGCCTCTCGATGCGTTATGGCAGGGATCGACTACATGACCATTGCCAAGTGGTTAGGACATCAAGATGGAGGGATCCTTGTCGGTAAGGTCTATGGACACCTATCTGATGAGCATAGGAAGAGGATGGCACAACGATTAAACGGTACATTCTGAATTCGTAAAAATCGTTAGATTGTTAATCAAGCTGAATGGATCCAGCTACCCCATTTCAGGTTAGACCGATGCGAATGAACCAGCAGTAATTCCGCTACAATCGGACACTTAGAAGTCAATAGGTCAGTGATCAAATTTATTTTTAAAAAAATGTTCTGACATGCACTTGCATATCAGCACAGCGAAATAAGTAACTGTGAATGAATACAAAAAAATACATTCGCAGCAGCGTGTTGGCTGACGCTCCAACACAGATAGTTCCTCGTCTTGGTGAGGATCAACAAACGACAGAAAACCCAACCGTTCAACTCCTCACTCGTGGTGAGTTATCCAGACGATGGAATCTGTCAATAGAAACGCTCAAGAGATGGGAGAAGTCAGGAAAACTTCCCTTCATCAAACTTGGGAAGGAAGTCCGCTATCGCATCACTGTGGTGGAGCAGATCGAAAACATCTCGGAGGTAACGAAATGAGATCTGCGCCCAACCACTTTGATGACGATGATTATCAGCCAGATATCGATAGCTACATCTACTCTGGAGATAGAGAAGAGAATCCTTTCGCTAACTGGAGCAATCTTGACGGTGATCGATTCTACTTACCTACATCAGATGACAACCTTCACAGGTTTAATTCTGAAAGAGAGGAATACATCGATGAGATGAACGAGATTTACGAATCCATTGCAGAAGCCGACATTGATGATCTCGCAGCTTACTGGCATGAGAAGGAGGAATCACTATGATACCGTCCCTATCAGCAATCCAAGCGGCGGAGTTCAAGAAATCATCTAGGGTGCTTTCGTTAAAATCGTCAGTGTCCTTGAAGGTTGAGCCTCCTACCCTCAGTCCTATTGCCCTTTACGGTGCGGTGGGTGATGTGGTGAAGAAGCTTGAACCTCATACGGAAGCTCATCCAGCAGCGTTGTTGCTTCAGTACCTTGTTGCTCTCGGTAATGTCCTTGGCAGAGGAGCCTACTATGTAACCGAATCAGATAAGCATTACCCTAATCTGTTTGCGGCTATCGTAGGAGACTCATCCTTGGGCAAAAAGGGAACATCATGGGGAAGAGTCATGTCCCTGATGAAGGAAGTCGATCCTGACTGGTCAAAGGGTAATATCGTTAGCGGCTTGGGTAGTGGTGAGGCTGTCATCGATATGCTCAAAGATCCGACAGATCCCATCGCTGCAGCATTCACCGACAAGAGAATACTGCTCATGGAAGGTGAGTTTGCTCAAGTGCTTCAGGTCATGAACAGATCAGGTAGCACGGTTAGTGCAATCATCAGACAGGCTTGGGATACAGGCACACTGAGTAACCTGACAAAGGGAAATCACATGAAAGCTACTGATGCCCACATGTCGATCCTTGCTCATATCACCAAACCTGAACTGAGGAGGCTGATGAGTGGGGTTGATGCGTCAAATGGGTTCTCCAATAGATTCCTGTGGGGATTTAGTTCTCGCACGAAACTCCTGCCAGATGGTGGGAATATCCATCCTGAGGAGTTCTACGACGAGATCAGCATCATCAAGAAGAACATTGGTGTGATTCATGACGCAGGGTCGTTCCAAGTTCATAGGAATGAGGAGGCGACGAGATACTGGCATGAGATCTATCCTGACCTGACCAGTGCCAGAGTTGGTCGATGGGGATCTTCCACTAGTAGAGGAGCACCTCAGGTTGTGAGGATCTCGCTCATCTTCTGCCTCTTGGATGGCAAGAAGACGATAGAGTTACCTCATCTCAAAGCTGCCAAAGCCGTGTGGGATTATTGCTGTAGCTCCGCTAGGTGGGCATTCGAGGATTTTCAGTTTTCTCCGAATGCAACCAAGTTGATTGCGGCACTGTCACATGAATCGATGACCATTGCGGATATATCACAGAAGGTATTCCTCAGAAACCTCAGTAAGATGGAAATCAACGATGTTATCGATGAGATAGAATCGGTTTTACAACCGCCCAAGCTCTCTACGATGGAGGAAATCCAGCACAAGGAGATGCTATGGGAAGAGGATAGAAAACTCGCAGAGGTGCTGAGTAGGTTGTAACCGACCGAACCAAATGGAACCCTCTTCAGCCTAACCGCTGGAGGGGGTTTTTCATGCACTGAAGCCACTCCTTTTCGTATTTTTCGTTTAAAAAACGTCCCAAATCAGCCGAAAAGTTCCCCAATCCATCGGAAAAGTTCCCTTCACTGGGACATTCCGACACTGTTAGCACTCAGAATAAGGCATCCATCACTCTCTCATCGTTTTTATTAGACCGAGTTGGAAACGCTAGGATCGAAAAATTCATACAAAATAGTGCTTTCGGTGACTTTGTATGGGTAAGACCGTCCCAACGAGTTCTAGCCTATCCCTAGCCTCGGCATTGCTGTTTCAAGAAGAGACCCACCAACCGATTCGGTGATCTTGGGAAGTTTCTGAAACTTTGGCTGGAAGGGATGGACGGCTTCGCCGGCCACCCTGTGCCGAAGGTACGGTGGATAGGTCGATCGGTTTGTTCGCATTTTTGTTATTATGCAGCATTGAAGTCAAAAAGTCGCTGCGGTCATTTAGTCGGTTGTTGATAAAGGACGCCATCAGAGACTCGGCCTGTGCGTAAATACTCTTCATAATCTTTGGGAGACCACATCAGAAAGCGGCCATGACGCTGAGTAAGAATTAGGTGATCTCTTGTCCCGTCCCGAAATCGGAGTTCAAGAAGGCAGCCATCGAGTATGAAATGTCCGTTTCTCGGGTTGTCTTTGAGTCGAGGATCATCTCCGACATCAGTGAAGATTTTGTAGGAAAAAACACCATCTCCCAAGTTAATTGATTCACCACTGTAGTATTTTCCCGCTTGAAGGTCTTTTGGAGGAAAGGTGTAGAGTCCCTTAATGTTTTGAACTGTGGTAGATTGGGTTGTGCATCCAACGAGAAGCACCAAGGCAATGGTGATGCTGTTGAGAACGATTAGAATAGAAACAAGTCTTTGGATCTTCATATCTTCATCTCTTCGTCTCCTTCATCGTTTAGTGGGAATTACTTGGTGGGATTGGTGACACTCTTATTATCCTCATATGGATCGTTGATTTACTTTCTAGAAAAATAAAAGAATGCGGCAATGTTTGCTCCAGATAGAAGCACTCCGATGATACTGATTCTTATGAGTACCAATCGTAGGTTATCAACCACACTTTCTGCATGTTC
>CANIBV010000020.1 GCA_947466005.1 Spartobacteria bacterium
CCCATGTGGCCGCACAGGTCGCGATAGCAAGTGCCGACCTACTCCTCTTTGTTGTGGACGGGAGGGCAGGACTCACACCTCTGGATCGCGAACTAGCTCGGATGCTTCGTTCCGGAGGGCGCCCCCTCATCCTGGTCATCAACAAGATCGATCAGGAGATGCACGAGTCGCTGGTGGCGGATTTTTTCCAACTCGGTTTTCCGGAGGTGCTGACAGTCAGCGCCGCCCATGGACGCGGCACCATTGATCTGCTCGAGATGATCTGCGGCAAGCTCGGAGAGATGGCTTCCGTCGCTGTCACCGAACCCGAAGATCTCTCAGCACCCCGACTGGCGATTGTGGGCCGTCCGAATGTCGGGAAATCCTCACTCCTGAACCGGTTGCTCGGCGAGGAGCGCAGTATCGTCAGCGACATCTCTGGCACCACCCGCGATGCCCTTGATGTGCGCTGCGAGCTGGGCGGCGATCCCTACATTCTCGTTGATACCGCAGGACTCCGTCACCGTTCCAAGCCCGACACCTCGGTGGAGATCTTTAGCGCGATGCGCTCCGAGGAGGCGATCCGACGGGCCGACGCGGGGCTGCTCGTGGTCGATGCCACCGAGGGAGTCACTGCCCAGGACAAACGCATCGCCGGCATGCTTCAGGAATCGTACAAGGCCTGCATCATCCTTCTCAACAAATGGGATCTCGTCAGCAAGGAGGACGGAGGGCGCGCTTCCCAGGGCGAGCAGTCCGACGTGATCCGAAAGAATCTCTTCTTCCTCGATTACGCGCCGGTGGTCTGCATTTCGGCTAAGACGGGCCAGGGGTTCAGCCGGATTTTTACCGCGCTCAAGAGCGTCCGCCAGGAGACCGAAACCCGGATCTCGACGGGAGAGCTAAACAGATTTTTCCGAGACACCTTCGAGCAGCACCCTCCTCCTTCCAAGTCGGGCAAGCGCTTCAAGCTCCTCTACGCCACCCAGGTGCTGCCGGCGGTCGTGCGGCCGTTCAGTCCGCCCGAGTTCCTGCTCTTTGTGAATGATCCCGATCTCATCACGGATGCTTATCGCGAATACCTCTTCAACCAATTCCGGGCACGCTGGCCCTTTCCAGGTGTTCCGATCCGCCTTCGCATGAAGGGACGCGATAGCCGTGAGGTTCAGGATCGCAAAAAGGAGGGCCGTACGATCGCCAATGCCGCCATCGCCGCGGAGGATGCAGACTCAGTCAGGGAAGATAAGGAGAACAGGGGTACTAAGGAAAAAAAGGAAACTCAGGAGAAGTCTCCGCGTCGCCCTCTCTTGAAGGCGGTGCCGCGTCCCCGTCGCGCCCCCTCACACAAGCCACAGAAGCGTCTCGGCGGTAAAAAGACAGCGGCTCCCCGCAAGGGCAGAGCCCCTCGTCGTTGACACTTCCGACTCCACTCGGTACTTCAGATCCCGCAATGAACACCTTCCCTCTTCCCGCTGAGCCAACGGCTAGGCAGAACGCCTTTGAAGAAAGCCTCGGTCGCTGGCTGCTCGTCGCACTCCCGGTGATCCTCGTCGGTCATCTGCTCGGCGGACTGGCGCTTGTCGCCGCCCTCATTTCAGCGAACTTCAATATCCTCGGCTGGCTGGAGTAGAGATAACCGAGGGCTGAAACCTGAAACGGGGAAGTCCGAAGGAGCGAAGAGCCAGATTCTTTCGGCTTTCATAGGGTGGCTATACGGATTCATCCTTTCCGTATGCCCCACTCGGATTCCTACCACCTCCTTCTGAGTCTTTTGGTCAGCGGGTCGCTCGGTGCGCTGGTCGGACTGGAGCGTCAGTGGGACGAGCAGTTTCGCCATCATCGCAACAGGGTGCTGGCAGGACTCCGCACCTTCACCCTCTGGGCGCTCTTTGGGACGCTCTGCGCCTGGTTTTCGCAAACGGTGCACGCCTTCTTTTTTGTCACGGGGTTTGGCGCCATGGCTCTGTGGCTGACCCTCTTTCTCCAGCGTCGGGCACGCGCTGGGGGTGATCCAGGTTTCACGACGGGAACTGCCGGAATGATCACCTTCCTGATCGGGGGGCTGGTTTTCTGGGGTCAGGAACGCGTGGCTCTGGTGTTGGCTGTCAGCGTGATGATACTGCTTGCGCTCAAGCCAGTGCTCCACCGCTTCACCCGTGGCATCACGATGGAGGATGTCCGTGCTGCCCTGAAGTTTGCCGCAGTGACGGGAGTGATCCTGCCACTTGTTCCGGATGAGGCGATGGGCCCCTATGGAGCCTTTAATCCACACATAGTTTGGATGATGGTGGTGCTGGTCTCCGGTATCGGATTTATCGGTTACTTGGCTGTGAGGGCCTTTGGGCAACGCAAGGGGATCGCTGTGACGGGTGTTCTGGGAGGCATCGCCTCCAGTACGGCCACGACTCTGGCCATGAGCAGGCAAAGTCGGGAGCGCCCCTCGGAGTCACGGGACTGTGCTTTGGCGATCCTTTTGGCCTGCACGATCATGATCTGGAGGGTCATCCTGCTTGTTGGTATTGTCAGCCCGAAAGCGATCTCGGCTTCCTGGCTCGCATTGATCGCCGTGTCACTTCCAGGCGCGCTTTGGTGTCTCTGGCGTCTGACACGAGGGGGCTCGGGGGCAAGTGATGCCGGCGACTTGCCGGAGTACAGGAACCCACTCCGCTTGCGCGTAGCCTTTCAGTTCGGGGCACTCTACGCGGTGATCCTGCTGGCAGTGAAGGCAACCCTAGCTCATCAGGGAAATGCCGGAGTGCTTGTGGTGAGTGGGATCTCCGGCCTGATCGATGTGGATGCGATCACCCTGTCTCTCTCCCAGATGACTGGGATGGGAACGCTTCCCTCCGCAACAGCCACACACGCAATCCTCCTTGCGATTCTCTCCAACACGGTGATCAAGGGCGGTATGGCCGCGCTCTTCGGTTCGCCGGTCCTTCGGCGTGAGGTGCTGATCGTGCTGGGAGCGACGGCCCTTTCGGTTATCGCCGCCTGCCTCTACCTTTAAGGGTCTTCCGAGGAGAGGTCTTGTTCAGGCCAGGCCCTGATTTCTTGATCAGCTTTTCCACCTTGAGCGCATCGGCCGGCGTGTCGACGCCGACGCCGCGATGTGTGGTCGGGATGACCCTGATTGGAATGCCGTGCTCAAGGGCCCTGAGTTGCTCCAACTTTTCACACTGCTCCAGCGGAGTGGGGGAAAGAGTGACAAGTTTCCTGAGGGTGTCCCGGCGGTAGCCGTAGATGCCAAGGTGGAGCATCGGCGTGATGGCGCTCTCGGGATCATGGGCATCCCGATGGAACGGGATCCTACTGCGTGAGAAGTAGAGGGCGTCACCGGAGATCCCGACGACGACCTTCACGCAGTTCGGGTCATTCGCCTCCCGGAGGTCCCCAAAGGGAGTGGCTGCGGTGATCATGCGGATCTTGGGATCACGGATCAGGGCGTCGGCCAGCTTCTCGATAAGCTGGGGGTCGATCAGGGGCTCGTCTCCCTGGACGTTGATGAAGTGGGTGATGCCCCGCAGGCGTGAAGCCACCTCGGCGATGCGGTCCGTGCCGCTGGGATGCTCGGGAGAGGTCATCACAACCTCGGCTCCGAAGTTCAGGGCTGCCTCGGCGATCCGGTCGTCGTCCGTGGCGATGAGCACACAGGAGATCTTTTTCGCCAGCAGGGAGCGCTCCCAGACGTGCTGGACAAGCGGTTTTCCTGCAATGGAATGGAGGCATTTTCCGGGAAAGCGCGTGGAGCCCCAGCGGGCCGGAATGATGAGGGCGATCTTGGGTGGCGATTTTTTCGGCATGGTGGAATCGGTCAGGATGCGAGGGCGATGCGGATCGCTTCGGTGACGGTGGGGGCGCGGTGGTCCGGGCTGCACTCCGCGGTCTTCTTTCCGTAGCCGGTCTCGACCAGGATTGTGCGGACGCCAGCATTCCGTCCGCACTCGATGTCGATGGCCTTGTCTCCGATCATGAAAGAGCGCGTCAGATCGATCCCATGCTCGCCGGCTGCTTCGTGGAGCATACCGGGCGCGGGTTTGCGGCGCGACGAGGGGATATCGGGATGGTCGGGGGCCATGTAGGAGGCGTCGATGACGTCGCCGAGTTGCCTCAGCAGTTCCTCCTGGACGGCATGGAACTGCTCCACGGTGAAATAACCGCGACCGATGCCGCTCTGATTGGTGACAATGATATTGGCCCAGCCGAGCGCCCGAGCGCGAGCCAACTCCTCGGCGGCACCGGGGTAGGCACTGACTCTCGCGGGATCGTGGCAGTGATCTACCTCGACCATAAGGGTGCCGTCACGGTCGATGAAGAGTGCGGGCTTGAGGGGGCCGTGCGTCATGGAGTCGCTGTTTAGGAATCTCTATTTTCCAGAAAACTGCGTTCCAGCTCTTCTCTGGAGCAGGTTGCGGTGCCGAGCTTGCCGACGACAATACCCGCCGCATGGTTGGCCATCTCGGCAGCCTCTTCCGGCGTGGCCCCGGCGGCGATGCCCAGGGTGTAAAGGGAGATGGAGGTGTCTCCCGCACCTGAGACGTCGAAAATCTCACGGGCGCGGGTCGGCGTGTGGTAGGGGGGGTGATCCCGGCGGAAAAGCATCATTCCCTGTTCACTGAGAGTGATCAGGAGTGATCCCGCATTCCAACGATTCAGGAGAATCTCTCCAACCTTCAGTAGGGCGGTGTCGTTCGCCACCGGGTGAACGGGAGGAGTCAGGGGGACTCTAGCCGCCGCAAAGGCCTCGGAGCGGTTTGGCTTGATCGTCGAGATGCCCGGCCACTCGAGGGGATTTTTTGGGTTCGGGTCGCAGGTGACGAGGATCCCGTGTTCGCGGGCTGCCTCAAGAAGGGCATCAACAAAGGGTTGGTCGAGGAATCCCTTGCCGTAATCCTCGATCAGGACGGCGTCAGATTTAGAAACAAGATCGCGGGCCTTTGCCAGGATGTCAGCGCGGCTGGAGCCGCGCGTAGCGCGTTGCTCTCGATCGACGCGGACCACCTGCTGCCTCTGGGCGATGATGCGCGTTTTGACAATGGTCGGAACGGTGGGGTCGCTGAAGAGGCCTTCAGTGGAGATCTTCTCATCCAAGAGCAACTGGGTGAGTTTCGCCCCAGGCAGATCGGAGCCGACCAGGCCGAGCATGGTCACTGAGGAGGAGAACTCCCTCAGGTTACGAGCCACATTGGCGGCTCCGCCAGGGTAACTCGACTCGCTCTGGACCTCCACGACGGGGACGGGGGCCTCCGGGGAGATCCGGGCGACGTTCCCCCAGACGAACTCATCGAGCATCAGGTCACCGACGACCAGAAGTCGCTTGGTGGAGGCGGCATCAAGAATGTGTTGTAATCTTTTAGGGTCCATTACATATTAAAAGTAACCAACAGAGTGTGTTTTACGAATCGCCCATGCTCCACAGCAAGACCCTCCTCGGCGAGGGTATTTTTGCCGGATTTCCGATGAAGAAACTTTTCCCCATCCTCTTGGTCTTGGTAATCGCCGCCGGCTCCCTGCATCCGCTTCACGCCGATAACCCTCCCAAGAAGATCGCGCTTTCCGATTTCCCGGCGGCCGCCGTTGAAGAGGTGGTGGTTCCTGTGCCAAGCGAGATTTTCGCAGTTCTCGACAAGCTGGGTAATCCGAACTGGAAGGCCCAGCTTCGCAACGGCAAGGCTCAGACCCCGGAGGATCGCGCCCACACCGCGTTGCTCCTTGGCAATGTGATCGCCGAGGGATTCGTCGCCGTGGAAGCCGAGGATGCCGAGCGCGTCAAGGAACTCGGCCGACAGGTCCTCACGCTGGCCGAGGCGATCAATGTCCGCAAGTCTGTCATCGCCCGCAGCAAGAGCATCACCGACAAGGCCGACCAGCGCGACTGGCGTGGTGTGCGTGCCGAGTTTGACGGGGCCCTTCAGGATGTCCGTGGCGCCATGCAGGAGCTCAATGACCAGGATCTCTCCCAGCTTGTCAGTCTCGGGGGATGGCTCCGTGGCACCGAGGTACTCACCTCGATCGTTCAGGCCGGTTTTTCCAAGGATGGAGCCGAGTTGTTGCACCAACCCGAGCTGGTGAACTACTTTGATCGTTGCATCTCCGCCATGAGCCCCCGCCTCCGAAAGAATCCGCTCGTGGCGAACATCCGCGAGGTGCTCAGGCAAATCGGCCCGATGGTCGGCGCGCGCGGCGGTATCACCCCCGAGAATGTGAAGTCCATCCACGAGCTCACCAGTGGCGTCGATCACCAGATCGTCAACGGTGGGAACTGATCATGAACGACGTTTCATCCGCCCCCCTTCGCTCGACAGCACGCTCCGCTACGCTCCGTCTGCTGGTGGCGGCTGTTCTCCTCGGGGTAACGGCGCCTTCGCTGCTCCGGGCCACGGTGGACGACGCCCTCTCCTTCGCCTATGAGGCTGCTCTGCCCTACTACAAGCAGGGTTTTTCGATCCGAAAGGATGCCTGGGGTGGAGATCTCGGGGTCAAGGACAAGAAGGCGGTCAGTTCCCAGCTGTTCAAGGGGAATGACTACTGGTTCCTCATGGCAACTGACGTGAAAGGAGCAAGCCTCTCCGTTCACATCTACGATGATCAGGGAAACCTGGTGGAGGCGGAGAGCTGGCAGAAAGGCCGCTTTGCCGGGGCCCGCGTGAATCCCAAGGCCACGGGAACATTTTTTGCCATCGTACAGATCCTCAAATCTCCCGAGGAGCGCACACCATGGGCATTGGTGTATGGTTACAAATAAGCGCGACGGCGCTTCCTTAGTTGAAGACCTCCGCGAAGAACCTTTCCCTGACCCCAGTGTCGGCGACATCTGGCGGTGAATCCCTTACCTTGGAATTCGAGAACGCCCGCGCCCTTCAGGCGCTCTATGGCGGGGATGAAAGTCTCCTACGCAGAATGGAGGAGCAGCTTGGGATCCGTATCACCAGCAGGGATGGCTGGATGAAGATCGACGGACCGGCATCCTCCGTGCATCGCGCCAAAACAATCTTCAGTCAGCTCCAGAAAGTCATCTCGCTCGGGGCCGTGATCGGTCGAGGGGAGTTCCTCTTTGCTCTGAACCAGCCGGAGGCATCTGTTCAGGAAAACGGCAAGCCCTCCCCATCCCCCCTTGAGGGCCTCTATAACGAGCGGATCCAGTGCTCCCCGCGCAAGCCACCTGTCGTCCCCAAGACGGAATCGCAACGTGATTACCTCCGCACCATCGAAGAGCACGACATCACCTTCGGGATCGGTCCGGCCGGCACCGGAAAGACCTACCTCGCCGTGGCCAAGGCCGTGGCAGCACTGAAGGCCGAAAAAGTCAGTCGCATCATCCTGACCCGCCCAGCCGTGGAAGCGGGCGAGGCACTCGGCTTCCTCCCCGGCGAATTGCAGGAAAAGATCCTCCCCTACCTGCGCCCTCTCTACGACGCACTCCATGACATGCTGGAGCCGGAGGAGATCCAGAGAGCCATCGAGAGGAACATCATCGAGATCGCTCCCCTAGCCTACATGCGTGGCCGCACCCTCAACAAGGCCTTCATCATTCTGGATGAGGCACAGAACACGACCACCGAGCAAATGTTCATGTTTCTCACGCGCATCGGCATGAGTTCCACGTGCGTCATCACTGGTGATCGCACTCAGATCGATCTTCCCAAGAACAAGCCAAGTGGCCTGATCGAGGCCGTGGGAGCCCTTGGCGAAACCCCCGGGATCGGATTTCACCTTTTCGGGGAGCGTGATGTGGTCCGCCATCCGCTGGTCCGCGCAATCATCGCGGCCTACAAGGAGCACCGCGGAAACCATGAAAGCCGGTTTTAAGCCTAGGTTCTAAACTCCTCGATGCCTTCTTTTTCCATGTTCCGATTCTTTAAAAAAAAGCGACTCGCCGCCCGGGGGATGAGCTGCGGAAAATCCCGCCGCTCCACAGATGACCGGGCAATACTCTCGGGGTTGGAGCAGAGTTCCGCGATCCGCGCTCTCATTGTCGCGGTTGCCGCTTTCGCCCTTGGATTCCTCTGCTTCACCGGAGATCCCGCGGAGCCTCTCAAACATCTTTTCTACTGTCTGGTCATTCTTGCGGTGGCTGTCATTCAGCCCGTCATCAGTGGGGAAAAATCCCTGCATGATAACTCCCGACTGGCCCTCTACCTCGCCCTGATTCTTCTCCAACTCGGCCTCGGTACCCTTCTTCAGGTGCAGTCTGCCACGGGTCATCTGGAAGCCGGCTTCCTGCCGCTCGTGATCCCTTACGCCCTCGCCCCCTTGACTCTCTCCGTCCTGCTTGGTGCCCAAGTGGGTCTCTCCTCCTGTTTGATAACGGCACTCTGGTGGTCTGTCCTGCAGGTCACTCCTGATTCAACAGCTCTCTTGTTGGCACTTAGCGGTGGACTGATTGCCGTCCTCTCAACCGCACGGGTGCGCCGCCGCTCCCGACTGCTACGGGCGGGATTTTATTCCGGGCTCTCGATTTGGTTTCTCGCCCTGCTTTCCGGCATCATCGGCCCCATCGTCTGGGAGGCACCGCAATCGACCGACTTGTGGGTGATTGGAATGAAGAGCTTGGCCGCTGTTGGTACAGGCATCATGACGGCCGTGCTGGTCAGCGGATCACTGCCAATGCTGGAGCAGTTCTTCGGAATCACCACGGATATCTCATGGTTGGAGTTGTCCGATCTGAACCACCCGCTCCTGCGTCGCCTAAGTCTCGAGGCCCCCGGCACCTACCATCACTCGCTGGCGATGGCGAATCTTGCCGAGGCCTGCGCAGAGAAGGTGGGAGGGAACCCGACCTTCTGCCGTGTCAGCGCCTACTTCCATGATATCGGCAAGTTGGTAAAGCCGGAGTACTTCACCGAGAACATACCCGCAGGGGATAATCCTCACGATGACCTGACACCCACGATGAGTGCCCTGGTGATCCTCTCCCATGTGAAGGAGGGAGTGGATATGGGGCTTCGCAACAAGCTTGATCGGCGAGTCATTGATTCCATTCAGCAGCATCATGGAACGACCATTGTGGAGTATTTTTATCAACGCGCCTGCAGACAGGAGAGGGATGCGCGGGCCGGAGGCAGCCTCATGAACATCCGACCCGAGGACATTCCCAGGGTTAGTGAGGAGAGCTATCGTTATCCGGGCCCGAAGCCGCAGACGATAGAAGCTGTCATCCTGAGCCTCGCCGATGCCGCCGAGAGTGCCTCACGGAGCCTAGAGCGCCCCACTCAACAGAAACTGGACGATCTGGTGCATGATATCCTTCAGGACCGGATCAACGATGGTCAATATGATGAGGCTCCCGTGACCCTCTGCCAACTGCAGGAGATTGCCTCCACCCTAGTCTCCTGCCTGACAAGCATGCTTCACTCGAGAATCAGCTACCGGCGACGGGAGACGGATCAGGAAATTGTTGTTTCGGAAAACAGGTGATCCGGCAGGGGGAAGAGACGGTCGGTGGCGACCAAAATGTTGACCGGAACCGATTTTTCCTTGGTCATGCGCCGCGAATGGGAGCATAAGATGCTGCTCCCGAGCATTCACCATGAGTTCCCCCGATTCCGATATTCAGGATCTGACGCCCATATCGGCTTCCCCGACAGACGTGGCCCCGTTGGGGCATCCCTACCCGAAACCCCTCCATGAGCGGACCGCCGCGGAGGAAGTCGGCGGCATGGATTGGGCAGCCATCGAGGCCGACCCTGGGTTTGCCGCGCTTCTCCGCTCAAAGGCGTCTTTCGTGGTGCCGGCGACGGCTTTCTTCATGATTTATTATTTCCTCTTGCCGATCGGTGTCGGTTGGTTTCCCAAACTGATGGAGACTCCCGTTTGGGGGGTGCTAAATGTGGCTTACCTTTTTGCCCTTTCACAATTTCTGATGGCCTGGATCCTCGCCTTCCTCTACATCGGCGTCGCCGCGGGGTGGGACCGAGATGCCGCCCGCTTGATCGCCAAATTCCGCACGAGGTAATCCCATGATCCTTACCGCCACCCCCGCCCCCGTAAGCCACACGGCTCTTTGGATGTTCTTGGGATTTGTCTTCGCGACCCTTCTCATCACCTACTTCAGCGCCCGCAAGTCATCGGGTGCCAGCGCCTATTTCGCGGCCGGTCGCCGCATTACCGGATGGCAGAACGGACTGGCCGTCGCGGGCGACTACATGAGTGCCGCCAGTTTTCTGGGGATCACGGGAATGATCGCCTTCAATGGCTACGATGGATTCATGTATTCCGTTGGCTTCCTGGTGGCCTATCTCACGGTACTCTTCATCGTGGCCGAACCGCTGCGCAACGCCGGCAAGTACACCATGGCCGACCTGCTGGCCTACCGCCTCAGCCCCCGTCCAGTCCGCGCCGCGGCCTCGTTGAGCACCCTCACCGTCTCTCTGTTATACATGATCGCCCAGATGGTCGGGGCAGGCACTTTGGTTCGCCAGCTTCTACCGGGCGTAACCTTCGAGGTGGCCGTCGTCGGGGTCGGTATCCTGATGGTCGTCTACGTTGTATTCGGCGGCATGCTCGCCACCACCTGGGTGCAGATCGTCAAGGCCGTGCTTCTCATGAGCGGGAGCATCTTCCTGAGCATCCTGGTGCTCAAACGCTTCGACTTCGACCTCGGGAAGTTCTTTTCATCGCTCACGACGATCACGTCGACCGGAGTCGACGGAGGGAAAGTCGTCCGCAACTTCCTGACTCCCGGCCTTCTGTTCAAAAACCCCTGGGATCAGCTTTCCCTGGGCATGGCTCTCATCTTCGGGACCGCCGGATTACCCCATATCCTGATCCGTTTCTACACCGTGCCCGACGCCAGGACCGCGCGCACCAGCGTTGTTTGGGCGATGGTGATCATCGGGTTCTTCTACATCATGACCACCTTCTTCGGTTTCGGGGCGGCCAGCATTCTCGGACCCGACTACCTCAAGGGACACGGCGGCACCAATATGGCCGCTCCCGAGCTTGCCCGGACACTTGGAGGGGAAGTCTTCTTCGCGTTCATTAGCGCCGTTGCCTTCGCGACCATCCTGGCGGTGGTCGCCGGCCTGACCATCAGTGCTAGCACCAGCTTTGCCCATGATTTTTTCACCAATGTGATCCGTCACGGGAAGGATCACCTGCCCGGCGAGGAGGTTCGGGTTGCGCGGGTCACTGCAATCGTTGTCGGAGCGTTGGCCATCGGCCTCGCGATCCTGATCGGGCCCGCCGTTAACGTGGCATTCCTTGTCGGCCTCGCCTTCGCCGTGGCGGCGAGCGCCAATCTTCCCGTGATTGTCCTCTCGATCTTCTGGAAGCGTTTCACCACCGCGGGAGCCGTTGCGGGACTTCTGGTCGGACTCCTCTCCAGCATTCTCCTGATCGCCGTCGGACCCGACTTCATGAAGGATCCGCTCTTCCCGCTCAAAAACCCCGCCATCATCAGCATCCCCATGGGCTTCCTGGGGGCGATCATCGGATCCCTCTTCGCAAGGGAACGCACCGCGGAAGCGCTCTATCCCGAGTTGGTTGTCCGTGCCAACACGGGTCTCGGTGCCGAACGGGCCACGGAGCACTGAGAGAGTCGGTCTTGTGCCGTCACCCCTTTATACCATCTCCACTCTTATTCCGGTGGAGTCAGCTGGTTCTTTCGGCGACGGGCGTTGTTGTCATCCCTCGGGTTATCTTACAGCTTGACCCCGAAGCGCTCCCCTTTTTTTGCCGAGATGGCGAAGGCGGCTAGGAGTTCCGCGGTCTCCTCCAGATCGGAATACTGGATCATCTCGACAGGAGAGTGCATGTAGCGGTTGGGCACGCCGATGGAGACGGTGGGAATGCCCCCCTTCTGCTTGAAGATGGCGTCGGCATCCGTTCCTGTCCAGCGGGGGTTCACCTCCACCTGCAGGGCGATGCCGGCCTTCTTTCCGACCTCGCGGAGACGCTCGTTCACCACGGGATGGTTCACGCTCCCGAGGCTCAGGACCGGCCCCTTTCCCATGAGGACTTCGCCATGCTTGGCTTTGGAGCAGTTGGGGATGTCCGTGGCGTGGGTGACGTCGACGACGAGAGCCACATCCGGATGGACCCGGTAACCGGCCATCGAGGCCCCGTAGAGCCCGTTCTCCTCCTGGATGGTGGAGACGGCGACGAGCTTGGCCTTGAGCTTTTCCTTTTTGAGCGAAGCCAGACGGAGACCTTCTGCTGCTGCCCAGGCACCGATCCGGTTGTCGCAGCCACGGGCGGCAAAGCGGCCTCCGGCAAGCTCCTGAAACTCCGCCGAATAGGTTACGGCATCACCGATCCCAACGAGTTTCTCGGCCTCCTTGCGGGAGGAGACACCGATATCGATATGCATCGTGTGGATCTCGGGGACCTTGTTGCGGTCATCAGGCTCTTGCATGTGAATCGCGAGCAGTCCGGTGACGCCCGGGACGGGCCCTTTGGCTCCATGGACTGTCATCCTCTGGCCGCGGATGAGAGTCCGGTCGACGCCTCCGATCCCTTTGAAGGAGAGGAATCCCTCCTCGGAGATATGGGAGACCATCAAGCCGAGCTCATCGACATGGCCACTGATCAGGATGGTTGGGTTTCCATCTCCACCCGCAGGATTGAGGGTGGCGTAGGCATTCCCGTAGGAGTCGATCTCCACAGAATCGGCGAACTGACTCACGTAATCGACCCAGACCTTCTGTCCTCGCGTCTCGAAGCCCGAAGGGGAGGGGGTGTTGAGCAGTGTTTTGAGGAATTCGCAGGGTGTGTTTTTGACGTTATTGGAAGAGGAGGGCTTCATGTGGAAAGGATGAAGGATGAGGGATGAATTATGAAGAGGGAAAAGCGTTTTTTGGATTTTCACCCGCCACCTTAGAATCCAGCCCTCATTCATTCGTGTTGTTTTCAAATGAACTCGGCATTTCTTTGCCTGATTCATCCCTCATCCCTCATAATTCATATTTTTCATCTTGTCCCTCCGCCTCTTAAGCCCGATTTTCCAATCTTTATGAAAGCTGTCGTCACCGTCATGCCGAAACCCGCCATTCTCGATCCAGCTGGCGTTGCCACTGCTCGCGCCATGGAGCACCTCGGCCTCAAGGGAGTTCATTCCGTACGTATTGGCAAATCAATCGAGATCGAGATCGATGGAGCCGATCCATCCAGCCTTACCGAGCAACTTCACGAGATCTGCCACGACCTCCTCTCCAATCCGGTGGTCGAGGATTACAAGCTCGAGATCCTTTCCTGACGTGTCGGACGCCCTTTCCACGGTGATGAAAGTCGCCGTCATCCAGTTCCCAGGGTCAAATTGCGACACCGACTGTCAGGCCGCCCTGCTATTCTTCCCCGGCGTTACCGCCGAGATCGTCTGGCACAAGGAAACCTCTCTGGCTGGATACGATGTCATCGTCCTTCCCGGAGGCTTTTCCTACGGCGATTACCTGCGCTGCGGCTCGATCGCACGCTTCTCGCCGATCATGGCGGCCGTCCGCCTCGCCGCATCGACCGGGGTGCTGGTGCTCGGCATCTGCAACGGATTCCAGATCCTCTGCGAGGCAGGGCTCCTGCCCGGCACCCTGATGCGCAACCGGGATCTGCTCTTCCGCTGCGAGACTCTCCATCTCCGTGTGGAAAACAACGATTCCCCCTTCACTTCCGTGCTCCATCAGGGGCAGGTGCTGGAGATCCCGATCGCGCACGGCGAGGGAAGATACTTCGCCGATGCCGAGACTTTACAGGCCCTCAAGGCCAACAACCAGGTACTCGTCCGCTATTGCGATGCCTCGGGGAATGTCTCTGCGGCAGCCAATCCCAACGGCTCACTGGAAAACATCGCCGGCATCTGTAGCCACGGACGCAATGTCTTCGGGCTCATGCCCCACCCCGAGCGTGTCTGCGACCTGATCCTCGGCGGCACCGATGGCCGCGGTATCTTCCAGTCGATGATCGACTGGATGGCCGCCCACAAATCCAACAACTGATTTTTTTCCGAACATGGCCAACCTTTCCGCCAATCCAGCGATCACTCCCGAACTCATTGCTAAGCACGGCCTCTCCCCTGAGGAGTACGAAAAGGTCCTTGTTATCCTTGGCCGCGAACCGAGCTTTGAAGAGCTCGGCGTCTTTTCCGTCATGTGGAGCGAGCATTGCTCGTACAAAAACTCCCGTCCCGAGTTGCGGAAGTTTCCGACCACGGGACCGAGCGTTCTGGTCAAGGCCGGTGAGGAGAACGCAGGCGTCATCGATATCGGTGATGGATGGGCCGTTGCCTTCAAGATTGAGAGCCACAATCACCCCAGCGCCGTGGAGCCCTTCCAGGGTGCTGCGACCGGCGTCGGCGGCATCATCCGTGACATCTTCACCATGGGAGCCCGCCCGGTTTTCCTCATGGATTCCCTCCGCTTTGGTTCCATCAAGGGCGACAGCGAGCAGGCGAAGACGAACCGCCGCCTCTTCGCGGGAGTCGTTGCCGGAATCGCCCACTACGGCAACTGCATCGGCCTTCCAACCATTGCCGGAGAGGTCTACTTCGACGACAGTTACAATGGCAACCCGCTGGTCAATGCCTTCTGCCTAGGCATTCTCCGACACGAGCAGATTGCTCGTGGAGCCGCCGAGGGAATCGGCAATCCTGTCTTCTATGTCGGGGCCGAGACCGGCCGCGACGGACTCGCCGGGGCAGCCTTCGCTTCGCGCGAGTTGACCGAGGAGTCGAAGGCCGATCGTCCCGCCGTCCAGGTGGGAGATCCCTTCCGCGAGAAGCTTCTGCTTGAGGCCTGTCTTGAACTTCTGGCCACCGATTGCGTCGCTGGCATCCAGGACATGGGGGCTGCGGGTCTCACCTGCTCGACCTGCGAGACCGCCAGTCGCGGAGGCACCGGTGTCGAGATCGACATCCAACTCGTGCCTCAGCGCGCCAAGGGACAGACGCCTTACGAAGTTCTCCTCAGCGAGTCACAGGAGCGCATGCTCGTCATCGTCAAGAAAGGCCAGGAGGCCACGGTGAAGGAAATCTTCGAGAAATGGGATCTCCCCTATGCCGAGATCGGCGTCGTGACGGATGACGGCCAGATGCGTGTGCGCAACGGTAAGGATGTCGTGGTGGATGTGCCGGCCCGCGCCCTTGCCGATGACGGCCCGCTCTACAGCCGCGAGGCAGCCCCCTTCACTCCTCCCGCACCACTTGACCTGGCCACTGTGACTCAGGCGGATCCGCTTAAGGCTCTGCCTCAGCTTCTCTCCCACCCAAGCATCGCCAGCAAGCGCTGGGTCTGGCGCCAGTACGACCACATGGTCCGCACCGGTACCGCAGTCCTTCCGGGCTCGGATGCCGCGGTCTTCATCGTGCGCGAGGCGAACAAGATTCTGGCGGCCGCCACGGACTGCAACGCCATCTATTGCAAACTGGATCCTTCGGTTGGGTCCCGCATCGCCGTCGCCGAGTGCGCCCGCAACCTGGCCTGCTCGGGAGCCGTTCCGATCGGCGTTACCGATAACCTGAACTTCGGCAACCCGCACAAGCCGGAGAACTTCTACCAGCTCCGCGCCGCCGTGGAGGGAATCTCTGAAGGGTGCCGTGCATTTGGTGTGCCGGTCACAGGCGGCAACGTCAGCCTCTACAACGAGAGCCCCGCCGGGGCGATCGATCCAACCCCGACCATCTCCATGGTCGGCCGCATCGATGACATCGCCCACATCACCACCCAGTCCTTCAAGCAGGCCGGTGATCAGATCATTCTGATCGGAGAGACTGGGGATGAACTTGGCGGATCCCACTACCTCCTCGCCATCCATGGCCGCAAGGAGGGAGCGCCCCCGGTACTTGTGTTCGAGAAAGAAATCGCCATCCATCACGCACTCCTCAGTCTCATCCGCAAGGGCCTCGTCCGCAGCGCCCACGACTGCTCCGAGGGGGGGCTCGCCGTCACGCTCGCGGAGTCCTGCTTCGGCACCAAGTTCGGTGCAACCGTCGATCTCGGTGATACCGACCAACGCCCCGACGTACTTCTCTTCAATGAGACCCAGGGAAGGATCGTCATCTCGGTGAAGGCCTCTGATGTGGCTGTCGTGGAAGCCGAACTCGCCAAGAGCTGCGTACACTTCCGCAAGATCGGCGAAGTCACGGACAAGGCCGACCTCTCGATCAAGACGGGAGGCAATTGCTATAGCTGGTCTATTGATTCTCTCAACGAGACCTTTGAAGGTGCTATCCCCTCCTTGATGGAGAGTTAAAAGGACTGAGGCTATTGATCACTGGCAGTGTTGGCCTGACCTTGGCATGACTACCTCCGCCTTCCGGCCGGAGGTTTGAGTGAGAGTCATTCAGTATTCAGGACAGCTTCACTACAACCTTCGCGGAAGCTCATTACTTCTCCCGTGCGGTCAGTTCGTCCAAGTGAAAGAGCTTTTCACCGCGCATGACGTGCAGGATGAGGATCTGTTTTTCCGCGATGCGGTAGAAGAGGCGCAGTGGGGCGCTCACGAGTTGCCGGTAGGGTGTGCCTTTGAGTTCCTTGGGCTTGGAGTCTGACTCAGGGAAATCCGTCAGGCGTTCCACGGATTCCATGAACCGTCGGACGAGGTTTTTGGCGGCAAGGGGTTTATCCAGTCTACTCGCGTCACGCCGGACTCTCGCCGACCCGCTACTCCGCGCTCTTTCGCGAGCAGACTGGATCATCCCCTGTCGAACACCACATCCGCATCCGGATGCAGGCCGCATGCCACTACCTCGATACCACGGCAATGAGCGTGAAGGAAGTCGCGGCCAAACTCGGCTACGACGACCCGTATTACTTCTCTCGCATTTTTCAGAAAATCCTCGGCTGCTCCCCGCTGGCCTACCGGCGATCGGTCAAGGGGTGATTAAGGCCGGTGGAGGCCGGTGGAGGTCCAATTAGGGCTTTGGTTGGCTGTGTCTGGAATCGGGTCAGTGGTCCCGCGCAGCCCGGCTGGTTAGTGAATGAATTTCTCCAGATCCTCGAGGCTGCGCCCTTTTGTTTCCGGCACTAGCAGCCATATGAAGCCGACACTGAACAGGCAGATCGCACCAAATAGCCAGAAAACCTTGTATTCATAGGTGCGAAGCAACCACGGGAAGAACTGGGAGACGGCGAAGTTTGCCAACCAGAGCAGAAGCACGCAGGCGCTTGCGGCTTGTGTACGGATGCGATTCGGAAAAATCTCACCAAGTACCGTCCACACGAGGGGGCCCATTCCTATCGAGAAGGCAGCCACATAGAGCAACACCCAAATAAGAAGCATTGAGGATTCAATGCCAGAACCGGACTTACTGTAAGCCGCCCCCAAGGCAAAGAGTCCCGCTGACATTCCACAAGCCGAAAGTAGAAGCAGAGGTCGGCGACCTGCTCTGTCTGTCAAAAACATCGCCGCCAAGCATGCGCATTCTGCGATCTCTCCCACTTCAACAAAACAATCCGAAGGGAAATAGGGACCAGTCCCAGGCAATACCGGTTGCAAAACTCACAAGTTGATGCACTGTGAAAACCTTTCAAAAGGCGCCGATCAATCCGCAAACTCCGGCTTTATCTTTTGACTCGGGAGGTGAACGGACACGGTTTTAGGGAGAACATTTGGAGCGTCTTCCGGCAACCGGTCGAGGATCAAGTCATTGATGGCATCCCAGGCTGAAAACAGAACGGTGCCGGGCGCTTTCCATTTGCTTTGGTCGGCTAGGATGATGCGTCGCCTGGAGCGGGCAATGATGGTTTTTTTAATCTCTGCTTCGGTTAGCTCCGTGGTCCAGCAGCCTCGAGAATCGAGGCCGGTGGCGCCGAGGAGGGCGAAGTCGAATTGAAGATTCGCAAAGGCGTTGAGTGCGGGGCCTCCGACGAGGGCTCCGCTGACTTTGCGCAATTCCCCGCCGACGCAAACGATGCTGGCCTCAGCATGGGATCCGGCCGCGACGAGGGCGACGGAGTGCGTGATCAGGCGGATGTCAGCGCGCCGCATCAGAAGTCGTCCTGCCTCCAGGCAGGTGGAGCCGGCATCCACAAAAACGCTGGAACCCGGCGGTATCAGTTCATTCACCTTCACGGCGATGGATTTCTTTTCGGCGTTGAGATGCTGCCGGCGTTCATCGAAGGAAATCTCGGTGCGTGCATACAGGGGATCAAGCACGCCGCCGTGCACGCGGATCACATCACCCGACTGCTCGAGATCTCCCAGATCCCGCCGCAATGTGGCGGGCGAGACCG
>CANIBV010000021.1 GCA_947466005.1 Spartobacteria bacterium
AAGACAGAAGAGGCAGAAGGGGAGATTAGACTTTAGCCGTCTAGCCCTTAGAAAGAAAGGTGAGCCATTAAATGAAGGCGGTGGGGATGATATCCCCGAACAGATGGCACCGTAGTTGGGCCTGATCAGGCGCCTTGCCAGACTTTCAAAAGCATTTCTATCAGCGCAAACCGGCCCGCAAAACTCGTGCTGGCGGCGCTTATCTTATTGCCCTGCGTTTTGGTAGGGGCCACGCAGGTTTTGATCAGTGATGTGGGCCGGAATTTCATCACTTCCCTTACCCAGCGTTCTTCCGCCACGTTTTACCATAATCTCTGGGTCTATTTGGCCGCCTTTGCCGTGGCGATTCCATCGGGGTCTTTTATCGGTACGCCGCCGAGCGCCTTTCCCTTTTATGGCGGGAATGGATGACCTGCGTGCTCGTGAAGTGCTACTTTTTAAACCACGCATTTTGCCGCCGGCGAAATTCCAATCGTGTGGACAACGCGGACAAGCCTATTTCGGAGGATATGAAATCATTCACCCCTAGGGTGCTTGGCTATCTACTCACCCTGATCAACTCGGTCGTCACGCTCGTCCCATCCCTGGGGCTCTTGTGGTCGATTTCATGGAAGCCACCCTAGGCTCTTTCTCTACACTAGCCTGGGACATTGCTGTCCATCCTCATCGGACAGCGCCTGGTCGGACTCCGCCGCAGCAATTCGGTGGTGCATGGTAACGCCCGACGGAAAGCCTGACGGTTGACCCTGCTGCACGTCATCGTTGAGATATATATCGGCACACATATCCTACCTGTGTATCTTTCTGCAGTGGTCGTTTGGGATTTCATGATGAATGAAATCCAATGATGGCGGATTTTCCTCTCTACCCCGCCCGCCTGCCCTCCCCCCCTCAAGGCATGCTCACAGGTTCATTCACGTCCCGTTTGAAGTTAAGACGGCACCTTGTATTGATCCTTACCGCGGTTTTCTTCATCAGCGGGATCGCGTTATACACGGCTTGGGGCTTCTACGTGCGGGTAATAGGGAATCAAATGGAGCAGAACGGCGCCACAGTCTCCCTCATTCTGCAGGATGCGCTGGAGAGGGCAGTGAAGCTGCTCATACTCACAAGACCCAGACTCACCGAGGAGATCCTTCATAGTAAGGACTCCGCTCAGATCGACGCAGTGCTTAACTCCTGCATGGGGGAGTTCGGCCAGAACAATAAGGGGGATCAGTTCGACTTCATGATTCTGCTGGATGCCTCGGGGCGTCTGATCGCCCGAAGCGGTGAGGACCCCCAACGCAGGATTGATTTTTCAGATCGATCTTATTTCACTGATTTCAGGAACAACCCCGACAAGAAATTCACGGTAGGCCGCCTGCGCGTAGACCAGATAACGGGGCGGTCTGCCTTGCATATCTCCATTCCGCTAAAGGACTCACAGAATGCATTTCTAGGCATCCTCGCATTGCAACTCGATGCAGAAAAGATCCTACGTCAGCTTCAGGAGATCCTGACTCACACCAGGGAACAGGTCGTGCTGCTAAAGCCCAACGGTTATACCAGCTTCCAATACCCGCTAAATTTCACGCCCGGCGCGACGGATGCCGATCTCTTGAAAAGAAGTCTCCTGATTCAGGGGCTGATAGTAAACCAAAAGGGAGATCGTGGGAGGCTGCATCGTGTCAGCTCTGACGGCCATTCCGAAATGACTTATGCGATCACCCTCCCCGAAGATCACTTTGGATTGTCGACATCAGTTTTGATTACGACGCGGGATATGGTGGGTTTGTTTTTGAAAGAGAATACTATTCTTTTCCTTTCGGTACTGATCGTGATCCTGATCATCTCCCTGCTTTTCTGCGGACTTAGCACTCAAGCCAGGAACCTTGAGAAATCCATTCTGGAAACCAAGACGGATCCAATCACGGGCCTCAGGAATCGAAGCCTCGCGCATGAGGAACTGCCCCGCCTAGTCTCCCATGCCCTGCGAACAAGCTCGCCGCTCAGCGTTCTCTTCATCGACATCGATCATTTTAAATCCTTTAACGATCTCTATGGACACGACTTCGGGGACATGGTCCTTCAGAAGATCGCCCGCTCGATTGCTGACTTCTCAAGTCGTCCTCTCGATTGCTGCTGCCGATGGGGGGGTGAGGAATTCGTGATGATTTTGCCGGAAACGGGAGCGGAAGATGCCGTGAAAATCGCCAATCAACTGATGGAATGCGTGAGCAAGATTCATCTTAAGGAAATGAGAAAGACTTATCATAACCCGATCACCCTCAGCATCGGGGTTGCCACGACAACACTTTGCCCAGAGCCACCAGGGGCGTTGATCATCCGTGCGGATGCGGCGATGCTCTTCGCAAAGAGGGAAGGACGCAACCGGGTAGTTCTGGCACCGGAACCCGGAGACGCGTATTGCGCAGAGTGCGTAGTTTATTATGAAGGGTGTAGCTTAACTAAAGAAGCGCTGACTTAAGAGGTGGGTCCTCTCATCTGCAGAGAACCGAGACTCGGACTGGCAGGCTTCAGAGGATCTTACCGTGGCGGCTGATTGCAATCCCCATCCTATGGATCTCACCCCGCCCGCCTGCCCTCCCCCCCTCAAGGCATCTGGGGCGCGGCTACGGAGCGCCTTGGATAAAATAACCCAACTGACCCACTCCGAGGGACCTCTCCAGTCAGGCGAACTGGGGACGATCCTTTAGACGGGCGTAGTCCTGAGGGGAGATGGGCCCCCTCTCGTAGTTACGGCCTCGCAGAGGGGATGCATTCGTCGAGGAACGGACACGGGAGAGCCAGCTCTGGTCCAGAGGCTTCTCAAGGAGATGGAGACGGTTTGAAAGAATCGTGGTCACATCCTTGTCACCGGTCGGAACGCCCGTTCCCACGAACCAACCGGCCAGCAGCATCGTTACCCGGACAGACGTCGAGCGGGTGTAATTGGTCATCGTGCAGGGAGGAGCGTCGGGAGCGCTCACGGCGGACCAGAGCGAGCTGAAGGTTTCGAGATTCCACATCTCTGCATTCCGCGCGGGTGAGTAGGGATCGAAGAAGATCACCGAGGGAGCGGGGGCAGCGTGGGTCTGACGGGAGAAATCCCCCCGATGCAGCCGCCATTGGATATTTGGCCGGGGAAAGGCAACTCCCTCGGCGAGCAACTGGCCGATGACACCCTCCCAACCGTCGAGGTAGCCAAGCTCCTTGGAGTGCCGGAGAGCGAACTCCAGCACCGCCGTGTCGATTTCGAAGCTGTGAATCTCAACCCTTGTCCCGATCGTCCCGAGTTCCTCGATGGCCGTGATGGCATTGCCCGCAGGACCGAGACCAATGTCCCAGATCACGAAGGGATCCGATCCTTGCCACTCCCCTGCCCGCTCGGCCAGACGCTGCTGACGGATATGGAGTTCGAGTGCCTCCTGACCGGGGCCGCTACCGATATGCATCGTCTCCCCATGCTCGACCGAGCGGATGCTGTGGGCGCCACCTTTTAGAGTCACGAGTTCATAGGCGGCTCTCTCCATGGGGAGACGATGGTGGAATTCGAGTATCCTGTCGAAAGTGTAAAGAAGGTGTTGCGTGATTAATAAGATGGGCTTATGTATTCAAGCATCTCTTCGGAGATGTAGCGCAGCCTTGAGGTATCGGGGGGTATTCTCAAGGCTGCGTTATTTTTTGCCCTGTTGACATTGCGACTGACTTCCTGATAAGCCGCAACACCGCAAAAAAGAGGCGTGAGACGCGGGTTCGCTTTTGAGTGGTGGCGTGGCGTATGCTCCGTGAGTGAGCACAGATCGCTTTCGATTCCTCTCCCCTCATGGAGGCATTCCTCGCGGGATCTGGATTCTGGGATTCGTCAGCCTGCTGATGGATCTCTCCAGCGAGATGATCCATGCACTCCTGCCTCTCTTCATGGTGAAGGCTCTGGGAATACCGGTGATCGCTGTGGGACTCATCGAGGGGATCGCCGAGGGGACGGCTACGGTCACCAAGCTTTTCTCGGGTGTCGTCGCCGACCGACTCCGTAAACCAAAACTCCTCGCCGTTCTCGGCTACGGGCTCTCGGCTCTCTCCAAGCCGCTCTTTCCCCTCGCATCCGGACTCGGGCTGCTTGTCGGGGCGCGCTTCGTGGACCGCATCGGTAAAGGGATCCGGGGTGCCCCACGGGACTCCCTTGTCATGGAACTCTCACCGGCACCCATCCGGGGAGCTTGCTTCGGGCTTCGTCAGGGACTCGACACCGTGGGAGCCTTCCTTGCTCCCTCGATCGCTATCGGGCTGATGCTGCTGACGGCGGACAACTACCGTCTCGTCTTCTGGTTTGCCTCTCTACCCGCACTCCTCGCCGTCATCCTCTTGATGGTCGGAGTCAAGGAGCCAACTGTGGAACCGGAGCCAGAACAGCCCCCCCTGTCATCCGTTCCTAGCAAGCGGCCCCCCTTTCCTCTTTCGCTGACCGCACTGCGAGAGCTTCCCCGTCAATTTTCCAAGGCGCTCTGGTTCACCATCCTTCTGGCGGGTTTGCTCTCCTTGGCCCGGTTCAGCGATGCCTTCCTCATTCTGCGGAGTCAGCAGGCCGGCCTCCCGATCGCGTGGGTGCCACTCATCATGGTCGTGATGAATCTCGTCTACGCAGCCAGTTCCTACCCTGCGGGATTGCTCTCCGATCGTTTCGGCCGCATCACCCCGCTGGCGGCCGGAACACTTGTTCTGATCCTTGGGAACATCCTCCTCGCCTCCGGGTCTGGACTCCTGCTCCCGGGCCTCGGGATCGTCTGCTGGGGACTGCATCTTGGCCTCACTCAGGGAATCCTGACGGCGATGATAGCGGATGCCGCACCCGTTGGCCTGAAGGCAACTGCTTTCGGCGTGCTCAATCTGGTCTCCGGGCTTGGACTTCTCATCGCCAGCCTCATCGCCGGCACCCTATGGGACCTGATTGGATCCTCTGCCATGTTTCTCGCGGCATTACTTCCCGCCTTTGGCGTCCTGCTCATAATCGGCCTCCTCAAGATGAAGCGATTTAATCAGTGGTTCCTTAGGGCTTAGCTATCCGACCGCTGTAACTATGACAAAATCCACCCGCATGCATGGTTTTGAAGTGATGTGGAACCGACTCAAGGAACATCCTCTCTCCAATGTTGGACCGGGACTGATCACTGGCGTGGCTGATGACGACCCGAGCGGTGTGGTGACGTACTCGCAGGCGGGAGCGCAGTTCGGACTGAACATGCTCTGGACCATGCCGTTGGCCTTCCCTCTCATGGCTGCGGTTCAGTCGATGTGTGCCCTTATTGGCCGCGTCACGGGAAGAGGTCTTGCGGCGAATATCAAAGGGGCCTTCCCTCCCCTCATTCTCAAGGGTGTAGTCTTGCTTCTACTGGTTGCTAACACCCTCAATATCGCAGCCGACGTCGCCGCCATGGGAGAGGTGGGCGAGCTGGTCACGGGGATCAGCCCGCGTCTGATGACCCTCCTCTTTGTCACGGGAACACTCCTGCTCCAGGTGCTCGTTCCTTACCGCCGGTATGTCTTTTTCCTGAAATGGCTGACCCTCTCACTGCTGGCCTATGCGGCCGTGCTCTTCAGCATCCATGTCCCATGGCATGAGGTGGCGCTCCGCACAGTCTGGCCGACGTTCACTCCCAACGCACAGGCCGCCACCATGGTGGTTGCCGTCTTCGGCACCACGATCAGCCCCTACCTGTTCTTCTGGCAGGCCTCTGAAGAAGTTGAGGACATGCACCGCAATAAGGCGAAAAGTCCCCTGCTGAGCGACCCAGGCTCGGCAACTCCGGAACTGCGCCGGATCCGTTGGGATACCTGGAGCGGGATGTTCTACTCCAATATCAGCGCCTACTTCATCATCCTCGCGACTGCGGTCACTCTGCATGTGGCCGGCATCACCGATATCCAGACAGCCGCTCAAGCCGCCTCAGCCCTCCGCCCTCTTGCCGGCGACTCGGCCTTCCTGCTCTTCGCGATCGGCATCCTCGGTGTCGGCATGATCGGCGTACCCGTCCTGGCTGGATCGGCTGGATACGCGCTCTCCGAGGCCATGGGATGGAAATGGGGACTGGAAAGGAAAGTCCGTGACGCGCGCGGCTTTTACGCCGTCATCATTATCAGCGTGCTGGCCGCTCTCTGCATCCAATATTCACCGATCAACCCGATGAAGGCACTCATCTGGAGCGCCGTAATTAACGGCATTGTGGCTGTCCCCCTGATGGCCGTGATCATCATCCTGGCATCGAATAAGTCCGTGATGGGTGACTACACCGCAAGTCGTCCCATTGTCATTCTCGGATGGATCGCCACAGCCATCATGGGAGCCGCGGCCCTCGGGATGCTGGTACTTGGGTGACCGACTATCTCCTCGGATAAAAAATGCGTTTCCACCAATTCAAAATGCTCTAGCTGGCTAGCTTATTCATATGGAAATGGCCGGAACGCTTGTTCACCCGATACTGATTATCCGGGTAACATAGAGGAGCACAAAGAGTGAAAGCAGGATAAAGACTCCTCCTAGGATCAGGATGCCCCTCATCCTGTAGGATTCCGTGAAATCACTTTGGATCTGGCGCGTGGTTGTGATGAATCGTCGGGTGGAGAGGAGCATGATGATCAGTCCCGCTCCCACCAGAGTGATCCCCGCCTCCCTTCCGAGGGATGAAGGGATCTGCATTTTTCCATCCATGATCGATTTTGCAAAGGCCCTGATCATTAGGTCGAAGCGCTCCAGCAGGAAGCCGAAGGCGATCAACGAAAGCGAGGTGCGCATCCAGGCGAGGTAGGTACGCTCGTTGGCCGCGAGGTCGTTGTAGCGTGGAATCATGACGGGATGCCGTTAAACCCGAACTCCGAAGTTGAGGAGAGCGATTTGACACAATCTACTGACCGCAAAGAAGTCGCGCCGATTCTCGTCTGTATCAATCGATACGCCCTCGAAATCCCCGCAGCTCCTATCGGCCACCATCTTACGCCAACTCATCTCTTTCAACTTCGGAGTTCGGGTTAAAATCCTCGATGGTGGAAAGCCTTCTCCGGCGGTCGCCGAGACGCGGGATGCAGGCGATGAGTGCCTTAGTGTAGGGATGACGGGGAGAACGGAGAACCTGCGCTGTTTCTCCATACTCGACGACTTCTCCGCGATACATGACGGCCACGTGACGGGCCAGGCCGCTGATGATGGCGAAGTTATGGGTGATGAGGAGAACGGCCATGCCGAGGTCGCGCTGCAGGTCGCGCAGTTTCTCGAGGATCTGCTTCTGGATCGTGACATCGAGAGCGGTGGTCGGCTCGTCGGCGATGAGCAACTCGGGGCGGGCGGAGAGAGCCATGGCGATCATGACGCGCTGCTGCATGCCGCCGCTCAGTTGATGAGGATAGTCGTTCAAACGTGACGGGGGATCCACGATCCCAACGGCATCCAGCCAGCGGATGATCTCCTGATCGACATCGTTCACATCGGGACGGTGCAGTCGGATCATCTCGGCGATCTGGGTGCGGATCGTATAGACGGGGTTCAGTGAGGTGGACGGCTCCTGAAAGATGTAGGCAATCTTCCTGCCTCTGACCTTGCGAAGCTCATCCTCGGTGGCCTTCAAGAGATCCTGGCCCTCGAAATGGATGCTTCCGCCTTGGTAGACGGTCGGGGGTGCCGGTAACAGTCGGGTGATGGAGAGCGCTGTGACACTCTTGCCGCTGCCACTCTCGCCGACAATGGCGAGGGTCTCCCCCTTGCCGAGCTCCAAGGAAACTCCGCGAAGAGCAGGCGTGACGCCGTTTTGAGAGGTAAAGCCTATTTGGAGGTTATCGATCTTGAGCATGGGGAGGGTATCAGCTGCGGGATTCTGCCGCTTCACGCAGCGCATCTCCCGCCAGGTAGAATGACAGCGAAGCAATCAGGATGGCGAGCCCAGGGAAGAGGATGAGCCACCAGGCATCGAGGAGGTAGGTCTTTCCATCGGCGATGATATTCCCCCAGGTGGCCTGGGGAGGCTGGACGCCGAAACCGAGGAAACTGAGGCCTGCCTCCGAGAGGATGGCGTCGGGAATTCCAAGTACCGCCGTCACGAGAATCGGGGCGGCTGCATTCGGTAGAATGTGACGCGTGATAATGTTCCAGGAATTTTGCCCAAGGACACGTGCTCCCTTCACATACTCCGTCTCTCGGAGAGTCAGAAATTCACCACGGACAAGGCGTGCCGTGCCCGTCCAGCTGACGAGACCGATGACAACGACGATATTGATTAGACTCGGCCCCAGGAGGGCGACGGCCGTGAGGATCAGGAAGAAGGTGGGGAAGCAGAGGAGGGCATCGACCGATCGCATCAGGATCTGGTCGGTGATCCCCCCGAAGTACCCCGCAACGGCACCGACCATCATGCCGATTCCGAGGGAGACGGCGACGGCGATGAGGCCCACGGTGAGCGAGATGGAAGCTCCGTGGAGCATTCGTGAGAGGACGTCACGTCCTAGGTTATCGGTGCCGAGCCAATGCTGCGGAGATGGGGGAAGGAGCTTCTGCTCGAGGTTCGTGAGATTCGGGTCGCATGGCCAGTGATGGTCGAAGGCCGAGAGGAGCGCCGTCCCGCCCGCAAGCAGGGCAAAGAGGATGATGATAACGATCGAAGCCTTGGCCAGGGCATTGGCCCGGAAGCGACGCAGAAGACGCTCGGAGGGAGTCTCTGCGGAAGGAAGTTGTGCGGAGCTCATGCTGTGTTATTCCAGACGCACGCGGGGGTCGACGGCGGCGTAGAGGAGGTCGGAGATCAGGTTTCCAAGCAGGACAAGGGCGGCGACGACGAAATTCAGCGCGACGATGGTGGGATAGTCACGCTCAAGCACCGCTTCGTAACCAAGACGCCCCATACCGGGGTAGGCGAAGATACTCTCGATGATGACCGAGCCGCTGATCAGGGCGGGAAGAAGCATGCCGATGCCCGTGACCAGCGGGCGGATCGAATTACGCAGGGCGTGCTTGTAGAGGATGACTTCCTCGGCGAGTCCCTTTGCTCGTGCGGTGCGAATATAGTCCTCGCGAAGGGTCTCGATCATCGTGGCCCTGAGATAACGTGACTGGGCGGCAAGTCCTCCGAGAGCCAGGATGGTCGCCGGAATGAGGAGGTGCCAGATCCTGTCGAGTTCTGCGGCCGCGGCGTTAGGAAACTCAATGCCGTAGCTTTGGGTGCCTAGGATCGGGACGCCGAATTCCTTCACCAGGACAATGGCGAGCAGGTAGGAGATCCAGAACCCCGGGAGAGCAATGAAGAGAAAGGCCAAGAATGACCCTGCCATGTCCTGCCAGCAGCCTGCATGGCGTGCCGCGTAGACTCCGAGAAGCGTGCCGAAGGCGAGAGAGATAAGGATTGCCGTGAAGTTCAGGGCGAGAGTAGCCGGAAGGCGTTCCAGGATCTTGGCCATCACGGGCCGGTCGTCCTTGATGCTGCGCAGGTTCCCCGTGAAGAGGTCGCGCATGATGAAGGCGTATTGCTCGTGCAGCGGGCGATCGAGGTGGAACTTCTTGCGGAAGTTGGCCTTCACCTCGGCGGAGATCTTGGGATTGAGCTCACCCCAGGGATAGGGGCTGCCGGGCGTCAGCGTCACGATGAAGAAGGAGATGAGGCTGATAATAAACAGCAGCACCACGCTCAGTGAAAGACGGCGGATCAGGAAGGAAGTCACGCGGAGAAAGGATGAATTATGAAGGATGAATGATGAAAAATTGAGATCATGGCGATGACACGCGCGAACTGGGCAGACGTCGCATAGTGGGCCTGCAGTCTTTTTGCATTCTTCATTTTGCCTTTTGCCTTTGCGCCTTCGGCGCATACTCGGGACGATAGAACCACTCCATGTCGTAGCTCCAGCCAGCCTTGGTCATGGTGACTGGTGAGTCAATCCATTCGCCGGGCTTCGGGCCGGGGCGGCGGATACGGTAGCTTCCCTTCCACATGACCGAGGTCCCCTCGGGAACAAAGAGAAAGAGATAAGGCTGGTCGGCGTAGATGGCCTGCTGGATCCGGGCGGCGATGCTGATGATCTCGGGTCGTCCATATTCCTGACGCAGATCCGTGAGGAGGTGATCCACCTGGGGATTGGAATAGCCGATGAAGTTCAGCTCTTCGGGGTGAGTCTGGCTGGAGTGCCAGATGCCGTACTGATCAAAGTCATAGCCAAGCCCCCAGCCGAGCACGATGGCGTCAAATTCCCCTTTGTTCACGAAGCGTTTGAGCAGGACGGCCCACTCGTAGATCTCCACCTTCACCTCGATGCCAACCTGCTTGAGATCATCCTGCACGAGCGTGGCGATATCGCGGCGGACTTCGTTGCCGTTATTCGCCAGCAGAGTGAAGGTGAAGCGTTTTCCATCCTTCACGCGGATGCCATCCGGACCGACCTTCCAGCCCGCCGCATCGAGCAAGACGCGAGCGGCCGCGGGATCGTAGGGGAGGGCCTTTACGGAGGGATCGAAGAACCACATTTGCGGCGTGAAGATGCCGGTCGACTGCACGCCTCGGCCATAGATGATGTATTTGATCATCTGGGGGACATTCACCGCCTGGGCGAGTGCTCGGCGCACTTGCAGATCTTGGAAAAGAGGCCGGCGTAGGTTCCAGCCGATGTAGTTGTACATGTTGCCGGGTGAGCTGAAGAGGTCGAATCGCGGATCCTTCTCGAGGCTCTTCACGGCCCAGGGATCGACATTCCAGAAATCGACTTGTTTCGTTTGGAAGGCCAGTTGGAGGGTGAGGGGATCGGGGAGCACGCGGAAGACGACGGAGTCGAGCCACGGGGAGCCCAGGAAGTAGTCGGGGTTTTTAACCAAGCGGATGAACTCATTGGTTTTCCAGGAGCCGAATTTGAAGGGGCCAGTGCCGACTGGCTTCCTGTTGTAAAGCTCAGCCCATTTGGAGGGCTCCGACTGACCGAGGAGATGCTCGGGGAGTATCGCCTGCATCCAGCTCAGGAGCGCAGGGGAGAAGGGTTTCTTGTAGCGGACAATGACCTGGAGAGGAGCCGGTGTCTCTAGCTGGGAGACAAGCTCGAAATCGGAGCGGCGCGGTGAGGCGACCCGCTCGTCCATGATCGCCCGGTAAGTGAAGGAGACATCTGCCGAGGTGAAGGGAGCGCCATCGTGCCATCGGACTCCGTCGCGCAAGGTGAAGCGGATGATCGGCTCGGCCAGGAAGGGGCGCTCCTTACCGCCGGGCTCCAAGGCGGGGAAGGGGAGTGGGCGAAGGCCCTCCTTAAGCAGTAGCTCGTGGATCCCTTGGGAATCATCCAGGCCGGGTTGGCCTAGATGGATCAGCAGCTTTGCTCCCGACCGGTCGATTTCCGTGATCGGCCAGAAAGCCTCTTTGGGAAGGGTTGCGGTGTTCGTGCCGGGACAAATCGACCGATGCACATTCACGGAGTGCAATGCCTTGTCTGCATCCTCCTCCGTTGCGAACTGGAAGGTCGTTTCCTGAGAGAGTTCCCACTTGGTGGCCAGATCGCCGACGACTTCGAGGTTCTGATTGTACTTGAGGAGCCCGTTGAACATGAGTCCCCCGACCTGGGAGGAGGCGGAGTCGGCCTGCTGGATGGGATTCAGCGTCGAGGGCTCACCCAGGGTGCCGATCGACATTTCGTTCTTCTTGGCCACCGACAGGTAGGTGGCATTCACAAAGGCCGCCACAAGGAGAAGGATCAAGGCCGCCGGGACACCGTAGAGAAAAAGGCGGAGCGTGCGCATGGGGAGTGAAAGGCTATTAGGCTGAAGGCTATTGGACTGTTAGGCCAGAGCAGAGATGCCTCTCAGACTGAGTTTCGGATTTGTACGGGACCTCGTTAATTCCTGAACTCCTGAATTCCCGAATGCATTCTAGTTTTTTGCGTTCCCTGTTGAAAAAATCCCCTTTGGATGTTGTCCCAGGGGGGGCTCCCTGCTTTCTTTAACAACTCATCATGAAAGTCACCATCGAACAGAAAGAGACCTGCATCGTCGACCTGCACATTGAACTTCCACCCGAGCGTTTTCAGGCTGAGTGGAAAGAAGTCGGCACCGAATACCGCCGCCTGGCCAATCTTCCCGGCTTCCGCAAAGGAAAGGCCCCTCTCGCCATCGTCGAGAAGAAATATGCCGGGGACATCGAGAGTGAAGTCACTCGCAAGTTGATGGATGCCGCCGTTCGCGAGGCGATCAATGAGCAGAAGCTCTCGCCTGTCCAGAGCCCGAATGTCCGTGAGATCAAGCTGGAGGTGGATCGCTCCCTTCGCTTCACGGCCACGGTGGTGCTCCGTCCCACGGTTGAGCTTCCCGAGTACAGGGGGCTCGAGATCACGGTTGAGAAGCCCGTTGTCGACGAGGTGAAGGTCGGGGAGTTTCTCGATGGGCTTCGCGGAGATATGGCCGAGTTCAAGACCGTCGAGGGGCGCGACCTCGCCATGGGTGATTTTGCGGTCCTTGATTACGAGGGAAGCATCGAGGGCAAGCCTCTCACCGAGACATATCCTGATCTGCAGCCGACGTACGCAGGTCGCAAGAATTTCTGGATCCGCCTCGAAGAGGAGCGCCCGATCCCCGGCCTCGCCGCCGCCATGGTCGGCATGAAGAGCGCAGAAAGCCGCGACTGCACGGTGAGCTTCCCGACGGATTTCATCGAGGAGAAGCTCCGCGGCTACAAGGTCACCTACAAAGTGACCCTTCACGAGATCAAGGAGCGTGAACTCCCTCCGCTTGACGACGCATTCGCGGCCAAGCTCGCCCCCGGCATGACCCTCGAGAAGGTTCGTGACCAGGTCCGCGAACGCCTCAATGCCAACGCCGAGGAGAACTTCTCCCGCTCCGTCCGGGGCGAGGTGGTCAAGCAGCTCCTTGCCAAGGTGACGATCGAGACTCCGTCCACGATGGTCCAGCAGGAGAGCACCGCGATGCTCAAGGAGATCATCCAGGAGAATCAGTCCCGCGGAGTCAGCGAGGAGGAGCTTCGTTCCCACCAGGAAGAGTTGCTCGGAGCGGCCCGCCAGAGCGCCGGTGACAAGGTGAAGCTCAACTTTATCCTCGGTGAGATCGTCCTGAAGGAGGAGATCTCTGTCTCCCGTGAGGAACTCGCCTGGCGCATCACTTCGATGGCCGAACGCTACAAGATGACGCCGCAGAAGCTCTTCAAGGAACTTCAGAAGCACCGCGCCCTCGCCGGCATCGAGGAGGAGATCTCCCTCGGTAAGGCCCTTGATGTGGTCGTCTCCCATGCTAGGGTGAATGGAGAAGATCCGAAGCCACTACCGGCTGCGGCATCAACAACACATTCCCATGATGAAGAACCCCATGTCCATGGCCCCGGTTGCGGGCACGACCACTAGCAGCATGTCCCGTTCCAACTCTCCGCACGCGATGCTTGTGCCGATGGTGGTGGAGCAGACCGGCCGTGGCGAACGCAGCTACGACATCTACTCACGTCTTCTCAAGGACCGCATCATCTTCATCGGCACTGGGATTGACGACCATGTCGCCAATCTGGTGATCGCCCAGTTGCTCTTCCTTCAGATGGAGGATGCCAAGAAGGATATCCACATCTACATCAACTCACCGGGCGGTTCCGTCACGGCGGGGTTGGCGATCTATGACACCATGCAGTTCGTCACCTGCGACGTGAACACCTACTGCATGGGCATGGCTGCCAGCATGGGGGCCGTCCTCCTCTGCGCGGGGACCAAGGGCAAGCGCTTTGCCCTTCCGAACTCGGACATAATGATCCATCAGGTCTCCGGCGGTGCGCAGGGAACGACCAGCGACGTGGAGAGGAGCGTCGAGTTCATGTACAAGCTGAACCGCCGCCTGATCGGGATCATTGCGAACCACACCGGCAAGCCCCAAGAGGAGGTCAAGAAGGACGCCGACCGCGATTACTACATGACTGCCATGGAGGCCTGCTCCTACGGTCTCGTCGATGAGGTGGTGAAATCCCGCAAGGAACTCAAGGCCCCGCCCGAGAAGAGCAAGGAATCCGCTGAGTAAACAATAAGTATAGCAAAAAAACCGACGCCATGGCACGCACCAGCAATCTGACGATGTGCTCTTTCTGCGGAAAGAGCCACGCTGAGGTACGCAAGCTCATAGCCGGACCCGGCGTCTACATCTGCGATAGCTGCATCACTGTCTGCAAGGGGATACTGGACAAGGAGGTCAGGGAGGGAGTCGTCAAGGACTCTGAGTTTTCGCTTAGTGTCCCAAAACCTTCCGAGATCCGCAGCGAACTTGATCACCATGTGATAGGTCAGGATCTCGCGAAGCGCACACTCTCGGTTGCCGTCCATAACCACTACAAGCGCATCGCATTGGAGCGTGAGGGACTCCCGGCGGGAGTCCTCGCCGAGGGGTTGGCTGATGTCGAGGTGGAGAAGAGCAATGTTCTCCTGATCGGCCCGACTGGCTCTGGAAAGACCCTTCTGGCGCGGACCCTTGCGCGCATTCTGGATGTCCCTTTCTGTATCGCGGATGCCACCACGCTGACGGAAGCGGGGTATGTCGGCGAGGATGTCGAGAATATCGTCCTTCGGCTACTTCAGAATGCCGACTACGACGTGAAGAAAGCCGAGATCGGCATCGTCTACATTGATGAAATCGACAAGATCGGCCGCAAGACGGACAACGTTTCCATCACCCGTGACGTTTCGGGTGAAGGCGTCCAGCAGGCCCTTCTCAAAATCCTGGAGGCCACCACCTGCAACGTGCCCCCCCAGGGTGGGCGCAAGCATCCCCATCAGGAGTACATCCAGCTCAATACCCAGAACATCCTCTTCATTTGCGGCGGTGCCTTTGTCGGCCTTGATAAGATCGTCCAGAGGCGCACAGCTGGGAAGACGCTGGGATTCCATTCCAAGAACAGCGCAAGCGATGATCCCATGGATGAGTTGAAAGTTCTTGAGGCGGTAGAACCGGAGGATCTTCTCGCCTTCGGGATGATCCCAGAGTTCATCGGTCGCCTCCCTGTCCTGACCACCCTTCAACAACTCAGTGAGGAGGAACTCGTGAAGATCCTCACGGAACCCCGGAATGCACTGGTGAAGCAGTTTACCAAGTTGCTTGCCATGGATGACATCTCTCTGACGGTTACCAAGGATGCCCTTGCCGCTCTTGCGGAGGCCGCCGTAAAGAAGGGGACCGGAGCACGTGCGCTTCGCTCGCTTCTGGAAAAGATTATGCTGGATGTCATGTACGAGGCTCCCGACAGGGAAGACCTTGCGGGAGTGACTCTCAATCGCGCCGTCATCGAGGGGCGTAGGTCCCCGATGATCCGCCGCCGTCAGGACAAGGACGCCGCCTGATCCGGTGGTCAGGAAGGCTGATCTCGAAGAGATACCGGTCCCGGGACGGATGTCTCCGAATCAGGAGCTCGCTCAAGCCCGCTCCGAACTGATTCTTGCGTCGTCGTCCTATTCCAGAGTCGAGTGCGACTTCGGGGCCGCGAAGGGGAAGTTCCTGAGCGAGAGTGCGGCCCTGAATCCCACTGTCTTCTTCGCCGGCATCGAGGGGCTTTCCGACCGCGTCAGAAGGAGTAATCGGAAAATCGATCGCCTGGGCCTCGGCAACGCTGCTGTGTGGAGAGGGTGGGGAAAGGAATCTCTGGAGGCCCTGATCCCGGAGGGATTCCTTGATGTGCTCCATGTCTCATTTCCCGATCCCTGGCCGAAGCGGCGGCATTGGTTTCGCCGGCTGGTGAATAGCGAGTTTTTGGAGATCGCGGCAACGCGACTGAAAGCTGGCGGCGTTCTCCGCCTGATGACCGATCACCCGGGATATTTTGAGGCGATGAAGGAACACCTCGCACTTCAGGGTGGATGGGTGGAGGTTTCGTGGGAGGATGACTTGGAACGCCCGATCACGGAATTTGAAACAATCTTCCGGGCCAAGGGGGACCCGATCGGACGGATTGCGGTGAAGAGAGTTGAAGAGTTGAGGAGTTGAATTCAGGCTGGTTTGCGTGACGTTTACCCCTCCAGAGTCCGAGGAGTCCGATGAGGAGTTGATGCATCTGATTACCTCTGGAGATAACCGTGCCTTTAGGGATCTCGTCGAGCGCCACCAGCAGTTGGTGATCGGGACGGTGGCCCGTATGGTCGGATCCGCCGATGCCGAGGACATCGCCCAGCAGGTCTTTGTGAATGTCTGGAAGTCCTCTTCGCGATGGCGCCCTCAGCCACATGCCAAGTTCACCACGTGGCTACTGACCATTACCAAGCGGCTCGTCTTCAATGAATCCCGCCGTCGGTCCCGTACACGTCTCATCCCCCAGTCCCGTGAGGAGGGAATCTTCCCCGAGCATCCGGACCCGTCACTCGGTCCCGATGAGCAGATCCTCGACGCGGAGCTCCATCGCGCCATTGAATCAGCGATGGCCACCCTTCCCGAGAAAGAGAGAATGGCTGTCATCCTGAGACGGCACGAGGAGATGCCTTATGAGGAGATCGCCGTGGTGCTCGGCGTGAGTCTTCCTTCGGTGAAGAGTCTTCTCTTCCGTGCACGCACGACCCTTAAGGAGCAGTTGGGCCGTTATCTGGAGGGGTAATCTTGACGGGACTCGGCTTTACGAGCCAGTAGAGAGCTAATCTTTGGGGTTGGTTGCCCTAAAAAAAACAATCCAACTAGCTTAAACCACCGGTGTCATATCAGG
>CANIBV010000022.1 GCA_947466005.1 Spartobacteria bacterium
CGCCGCCGCCACCACCACCACGGTAGCCGCCGCCGCCGCCGCCGCCGCCGCCACCACCACCACGGTAGCCGCCGCCGCCGCCGCCACCGCCATATCCACCACCACCGCCGCCACCACCACCACCACGAGGACGATCCTCCATGGGACGGGCTTCGTTGACGGTGAGGTTACGGCCGCCCATGTCGGCACCGCTGAGTGCCGTGATCGCTGCACGACCTTCGTCGTCGGAGCTCATGGTGACGAATCCGAATCCGCGTGAACGCCCGGTGGTGCGGTCGATCATGACGATTGCATCCGTCACGGTGCCGTGTGCGCCGAAGACCTCACGGAGGTCGGCATCTGCTGCTGAGAAGGGAAGATTCCCGATATATAACTTCATACTGTCTTTGTGTTTGTTGGTTCCTGTTACGCTGACGGCTATTTCATAGAATGCACCATGGCCCTCACCTGAGGTACATGGAGCAGTCCGCCCGCACAGCGGGGAACCTGCATTGACTGATTCGCTATCATCGAACTTCGAGTGTTACTCTATGGGGTTGCTTTCTTGCTTTGGCAATAGAAATTCTCCCAGTGTCGTTTTTGTCACAAGGAAAGGAGCGCGCTAAAATCCCCCGCGCCAGTGAAAAACATTGCTGTTGCCGCCTGATTCAGGAGGCGCGCCTTTTTAAGGCGTTGCTGGGTTTTGCGTGGAATACTTCCGGCTTGCATGAAATTCTGCATGAATCTACTCGCCTTCCATGCCCATGACTTTCACGATGCGTTTGTTCAGAGATGATTCCCGCACTTCCCAAACTAGCCGTCCCGGTCACATCAGTGATCACCTACTGATCGTCAAACCCATGAAACAATTATCACTCTTTCTTTCCCTGCTTACCGTCCTGTTCCTTGCGGGATGCGCCGACACGGAGACGCCTCATCCGAAAAAGAAAAGTTCCGCCGTCACCCAGTCCAGTGACTCCCAGTTCACCGCGAACGCTGCGGCCACGAATGCAAACGCCCTTCCCGACAGCTCCCTCACGGACACCGACGGCCTCTTGACCAATGCGGTTGCCAACCCCTCCAATCCCTTTGCCACTCCGACACCGGTCCCCGTGGCCGCTCCCCGCGATCTCCCTTATGGAACTCCGGTTCCGGGCAAGCAGGGCTTCGTGACCAGTCCCCACTCGGCTTCCGCAGGGTATGTGGACGTGCGCGGGTTTCCTCCCGGCTCCGAGGTGAAGGATCCCTACTCTGGAAAAATCTTCCTGGTTCCCTGATCCCTTGATCCGGCTCTCTTGAGTACTTCCGCAGGCAAGGAGGGTGGTGGTTCATTTGGCCGCGTTGCCATCTTTGGACCCGGTCTGATCGGCGGCTCAGTAGCCCTAGCCCTGCGGGCCAGGTGCCCGAAAACGGCGATCTCTATCTGGGGACGCAATCGCGCCTGCCTTGAGGAGGTCATGAAGCGGGGTCTGGCCGATGCTGTCCACACCGATCCGGCAACCGCCGTAGCAGATGCTGATCTGGTGGTCCTCTGCACCCCGATCGGCACGATGCAGGAGCTCGCTGCATCCATCGCCCCTCACCTTGCCCCCGGCACCGTCGTCACCGATGCAGGAAGCGTGAAGGCCTGCGTGGTTGCGCAGCTTGAGCCTCTCTTGGGAAAGCAGTTCGTCGGAGCCCACCCGATGGCGGGAAGCGAACGCTCGGGTCTGGCGGCCGCACGCTCCAATCTCTTTGAGGGGGCCCCCTGCCTAGTGACTCCGACAGAGGCAAGTGATGTGCATGCGCTTGAGCGGGTGCGTGCGTTCTGGATCTCCCTTGGCGCGCGCATCACGGAGATGCCTCCCGCCGCCCATGACCGTCTGGTCGCCCGCCTCAGCCACCTGCCTCATGCCGTTGCCTTTGCGCTGGTGAACCTGGTCGCCGATTCCCTTCCCGAGGGAGCAGGTCTGCTGGCCGGGGGGAGTTTCCACGATGCCACCCGGGTGGCCGCAAGCGATCCGGGACTCTGGACAGGCATTCTTTCCGAGAACCGTCACGAAGTGGTTGCCGCGCTCCGGGAGACATCGCAGCTTCTGAATTCTCTGGCACAACATCTGGAGGAGGCAAGAAATGACTCGATCCTCGATTTTTTAACCCGGGCAAAGGAGCATCGCACTTCGCTTCTTTTCCCCGCTCCGGAAGAAACCCTTTAACGTCCATGAAAACATTTTCCGTGCACTCCTGCGGGCCGATCCTCACCTCCATCACTGTCCCCGGAGACAAAAGCATGTCCCACCGAAGCGCCATGTTCGCCTCGCTTGCCGAGGGATGCAGCACCATCACCGGATTTCTGGAGAGCGAGGATTGCCTCTCCACGGTCGATGCCATGAGGGCCCTTGGCGTGACGATCGAGCGCACGGGCGAGGGGACGTTCGTCGTCGAGGGAATCGGGGGTCGCTTCACTCCTCCTGCGGGTGATGTCGATTGTGGGAACTCCGGGACCACCATGCGCCTACTGTCCGGTCTCCTTGCCGCGCAACCCTTCCGCATCCGTCTGACCGGCGACGCCTCCCTCTCCAAGCGCCCGATGGGACGGGTGATCAAGCCTCTCTCCGAGATGGGAGCGCTCTTCACGGCAGAGGGCGGCGAGGGAAAGCCGCCGCTGGTGATCGAAGGAAGTACCCTCGGCCCCCTGAAGCCTCTCTCCTATGAGATGCCGGTCGCGAGCGCGCAGGTGAAAAGCGCCGTGCTCCTTGCCGGCCTCTCCGCCGACGGCGAGACCAGTGTGATCGAGCCTGCCGCCTGCCGGGACCACACGGAACGGATGCTTCAGGAGTTTGGCGTGACCCTGAAACTCGGCGCTCCGGATGCCAATGGACGCCGTCGCATTGCCCTCAAGGGCCCCCAGCGCCTGAGGGCCCGTGATTTTGCCGTGCCGGGGGATATCTCCAGCGCGGCATTCTGGCTTGTCGCCGCCTCCGCCAAGCAGGGATCCAAAGTCCTTATCGAGGGGGTCGGCCTGAACCCGACCCGCACCGGCATCATCTCGGTCCTCCAGCGCATGGGCGCGTCGATGGAGATCACTCCCGTGGATCCCGAGGCCGCCGAACCGCTCGGCACGATCCGCGTCTCGGGAGGGGCTCTTCACGGCACGGTGATCGGCGGGGCGGAGATCCCGAATGTCATTGACGAGTTGCCCGTGCTCGCTGTCGCCGGCGCCCTCGCCCGGGGCAAAACAATCATCCGCGACGCCAAAGAACTCCGGGTGAAGGAAACCGACCGCATCGCCGCAGTGGCGGGCAACCTGCGCGCGATGGGAGTGCCCGTGACAGAGACGGAAGATGGCATGGAGATCGAGGGAGGCCACCCACTCAAGGGAGCCCGCCTCGAATGCTTCGGCGACCACCGCATCGCCATGGCCTTTGCCATCGCGGGCCTCTTTGCCGAGGGTGAAACCGTGATCGAGGGGGTCGAGTGCGTGGCCACTTCCTATCCCACCTTCGGGGCCACGCTTGAGTCGGTCCTTGCCAGCTGATCACTGCATGACACGCGTCATCGCCATCGATGGTCCGGCTGCTTCGGGAAAAAGCTCGGCCTCCCGGGGCGTCGCCTCGGCGTTGGGATTTCTATTCGTCAGTTCGGGACATTTCTACCGGGCCCTCGCCTGGGGTGTGGTACGGGACAGCGTTTCCGAGGAGGCGCTTCCCCAATGGATTGGGAACCGCCGCCTCGATATCGTGGAAACCACGGGACCCGAGACGGCACAGCGCGGGGTGCAACTCATGCTCGACGGGAGTGATGCCACGCCCCATCTCTCCGATCCGGAAGTCGCCGCGAAGGTGTCGCTCCTAGCCGTCTTCCCCGAGGTGCGCGATCTGATCAACGGCCACCTCCGCGCCCTGGCCGCAAGCCACGATCTGGTCATGGAGGGACGAGACATCGGCTCGGTTGTCTTTCCGGAGACCCCTTACAAGTTCTACCTCGATGCCTCCCCCGAGGAGAGGGCTCGCAGAAGGGCGGGCGAGGGAGCCGTTGATTCCGTTGCCGAGCGTGACCGGATCGACTCGAGCCGGGCCACGGCACCGCTGACCATTCCGAAAGGAGCCACCGTCATCGACACCACCCACCTCAATCTGAGCGAAGTGATTCATGCCGTGCTGGAGCACCTCAGGAAGCTCGGGAATTTCACCACCATTGCAAAATGAGCTTCACCTACTACTTCTGGTACACGCTCTCGAAGATCGCCGCCCGGTTCTTCTTCAGCTTCCGCGTGGTGCATCCGGAACGGATGATCGAGGAAGGGCCGGTGATCCTGGCCTCCAATCACCAGAGTTACTTTGATCCGCCGCTCGTCGGCATCTGCTCGCGGCGCGGCGTCTACTACCTCGCCCGCAAGACGCTCCTTCAGTTGCCTCTATTGGGCAGCCTCCTTCCCCACATCAATGTCATCCTCGTGGACCGCGATGGAAACGACATGTCGGCGCTCAAGTCGGTCATCCGCACAGTGAAATCCGGCGGCGGAGTCGTGCTCTTCCCCGAGGGAACCCGTTCCCCCGATGGCCACCTGCAACCCGGCAAGGCCGGCATCGGCCTCGTCATTGCCAAGACGCGCGCGCCGGTGCAGCCGATGAGGATCTTCGGATCTTACGAGGCGTTTCCCAAGGGTTCGGGAAAAATCACCATGGCCCCCATCACCGTTGTCGTGGGGGAGCCGATCCGATTCACGCCCGCGGAACTCGATCCGGCAACTTACGGCGGGAATGAGCGTGCCCTCTATCAGGAACTCTCCAATCGTGTCATGGCCGCCATCGCCGACCTGCGCCTTCCTAAAGGAGAGGCCGTGCATGCGAAGGCCTTGCCAACTCTTCCCGACGCGGCGACTCTTTCCCGTTCATGAGCCTCCAGAGTCACTTTAACACCTCGGGTCACGCCATCGTTGTCCGCGAACTGGTGAAGACATTCGGCGAGCGCCGGGCGCTCGACGGCATCTCGCTGGAAGTCCGGCAGGGAGAGCTTTTCTGCCTGCTGGGACCGAATGGCGGTGGAAAGAGCACCCTCTTCCGGGTTCTCGCGACGCTGCTGCTTCCCGATTCGGGGACTGCTGAAGTCGCGGGCCATGATGTCATTGCGGCCGCCGCTGAGGTTCGCAGCCGACTCGGCGTCGTCTTCCAGTCTCCCAGCCTCGACGGCAAGCTGACCATTCTCGAGAACCTCCGCTGCGGCGGAGCCCTCTATGGTCTGCGCGGAGCGGTACTCGAATCACGCATCACCGAGGCAACGAAGGCTCTGAACCTCACCGACCGCCTCAACGATCTGGTGGAAACACTCTCCGGCGGTCTGCAGCGGCGTGCCGAAATCGCCAAGTGCCTTCTCATCCGCCCCGACGTTCTGCTTCTGGACGAGCCCTCCACGGGTCTTGATCCGGGGGCGCGGCTCGATCTCTGGGCGGCGCTGGAACAACTCCGCAGCGAGCACGGGGTCACCGCCCTCTGCACAACCCACCTGATGGAGGAAGCCGCTCGCGCCGACCGCGTCGGAATCGTTAGCGCCGGCAAACTCGTTGCCCTCGGCACTCCCGAGGAGCTGACATCGGCCATCGGCGGCGACGTGATCAGTCTGGGTGTTTCCAAGGAAACCGGCGCCGACCAACTCGCCGCCACCATCACGGCAAAGACGGGCATCCCCGCCACCGTCGTCGAGGGAGAGGTCCGCATCGAGCATGCCGAGGCCTACGCCTTGGCCTCCCGTCTTGCGGGGGAATTCCCCAAGGAGATCACCTCCCTCCGCATCGCACGCCCCACGCTCGAGGATGTCTTCATCGCGCGCACCGGTCGCCTCTTCGCCGATCAGGATGTGGAGACCAATGACACTGCGGGAAAGCCCGCAGCCAAAAAGAAGAAGCGTTAATCGCGGAGACAATCAGGGAACACCACGTCATGACCAAGCCGACCCGCCTTCTCTGGACGCCAGCCATCGCCTTTTGGTGGAGGGATGTCATCCGCTTCCTGCGCCAGCGCAACAGGATCATCGGCGCGCTCGCCACCCCACTTGTCTTCTGGCTCCTCATCGGCTCCGGATTCGGCCCCTCCTTCCGCAACCCCGGCGCTGCCTCTGATGCCGGCAGCTACCTCGTCTACTTCTTTCCGGGCACTCTGGTGCTGATCATGCTTTTCACGGCAATCTTCTCCACGATCTCCGTCATCGAGGATAGGCGTGAGGGCTTCCTGCAGGGTGCCCTTGTCGCCCCTCTCTCCCCGGCAGCCATTCCTCTCGGCAAGTTCCTTGGCGGCACCACGCTCGCGGTGCTTCAGGCGGCCCTTTTCTGCGTTCTTGCTCCCTTGGCGGGCATGCCGATCGGCTGGCATCAGGTCGCGTTGCTACTACCCGCCTTCGTGCTCGTTGGCTTTGCCATGACGGGCCTTGGCTTCCTCGTTGCCTGGCCGATGGACTCCACGCAGGGGTTCCATGCGATCATGAACATTTTCCTGATGCCCCTCTGGATGATGTCGGGCGCCCTTTTCCCGATGCCTGCCGGAACGGGCTGGCTCTATTGGGTCGGCGTCCTGAATCCCGTCAGCTATGGCGTGACGGCGATCCGATCAGCCTTTGCCTCCGGCCATGGCCCGGGCCTGCCCGCCGGGTACCTCGTGGGGCTCTCGGTGACGGCCCTCTTTGCGGCGGTGATGTTCGCCATCAGCGTGAATCTCGTGGCGAAACGTTCAAGGCGAAACTAAGGCATCATCAGCGCATCACCGGGGATCAACCAACCAGCCATCCAAGACCATGAGTGACCTGCTTGCTGAGCTGAAAACAACCGTCCTCTGCGGTGATGGCGCCATGGGAACGCTTCTCTCGGAGCATGGAATCCCAGCCGGAACTTGCTTCGAGGAGCTCTGCGTCTCCAAGCCGGAAGTGATTTCAGCGATCCACCGCGAATACCTTGAGTCGGGCGCACGGATCCTCACGACGAATTCTTTCGGGGCGAATGCCCTGAAACTTGCCGCCTTTGGTCATGAGTCACGCGTCACGGAGATCAACCGCAAGGCGGCAGAACTTGCCAAACAGGCCACCACGTCCCTCGGTCTCCGTTCTTGGGTGGCGGGAAGCGTCGGCCCCCTGGGGGTTTCCCACAGCGAAGCCGAGGGGAGGGGCATCAGGCGCGAAGACCTCTTCAGGGAACAGATTTCCGCGCTGCTTGGGGGAGGAAGTGACCTGATCCTCTTGGAGACCTTCCAAGACCCGGAAGAACTCCTGCTCGCTCTGGGTATCGCCAAGTCGCTGGGCAATGTCCCTGTCATCACCCTGATCGCTTGCCCTGAGAGCGGGCGTCTGCCCGGAGGAGCCTGGATCGGCGATGTCCTTGAGACACTCGGAACGCAAGGAGCGGATCTTGTCGGTCTGAACTGCGTGAACGGCCCCCAGGCCATGCTGCGGCTGGTCGAGAAGATCGCCCCATCGCGACCCCTTGCTGTTTTCCCAAATGCAGGCCGCCCCTCCTATCAGGAGGGACGGATTGCCTACGGGACCTCGCCCGAGTATTTCGCCGATCTTGGGCGGCGGATGGCTGAAGCCGGGGCCGTGGTGGTCGGTGGTTGCTGCGGCACCTCGCCCCGTCACATCAAGGCCCTCTCGTCCGCGCTCACTGGGCTCCAGCCAGTCCGCCATCAGGCGAAGGGAAGCGTCACCAACGAAGAATCGGTTCCCTTCCCTGCTCAAGGGGAGAAAAGCCTCCTCGACCTCATCACGGCGGGGAAGACAGTCATTGTCACGGAACTGGATCCGCCAAAGACACTTCCCTTGGAAAAATTCTTTGCGGCGGCCGAGGCCCTTTCGCGCGCCGGGAGCGATGCCATCACCTTGGCCGACAATTCCCTCGCCATCCTCAGGGTCAGTAACTTTGCCGTGGCGGCCATGCTCAAGCAACGGGGCATCACTCCCCTGCTTCACCTGAGTTGCCGCGACAGCAACGTTATCGGCCTCCAGAGTGAACTACTCGGCATGGCCGCCATGGGAATGCGCCATGTGCTGGCTCTCACAGGGGATCCGGCCAAGGGCGGAGACCATCCCGACGCCACCTCAGTCTACGACGTGAACTCCGTCGGCCTCCTGGAGATCATCAGCCGTCTGAACGAGGGATACACTCAGGCCGGCACCGACCTGCAGGCCCGGCCGGATCTGATCGCCGGCTGCACTTTCAACCCCAATGCCCGCAACCTCGATACCCAGATCCAGCGTCTGGAGCGGAAGATCAAGGCCGGCGCCCGCTATGTGATGACCCAGCCCGTTTTTGAGACGAGCCTGGTCGAGGAGACGGCCCGACGCACGGCGCACTTCGGCGTACCTGTCTTCATCGGTGTCTGGCCGCTGCTGAACGGCCGCCAGGCCAAGTTCCTCCACAACGAGGTTCCCGGCATTCTGATTCCCGATCACGTGATGGCGCGGATGGAAGGACTCGAGGGGGCCGAGGGACGCAAGGAGGGAGTCGCCATTGGCAAGGAGGTCACCCGCGCCGTGCTGGATCACTTCCCCGGCATCTATTTCATGACCCCCTTCCTCGCCTACCAGACGACAGAGGAACTGGCTGCCTTCGTCCGAAGACGATAGGAAGGGCTTAGGCTCCGGACCTCACACTGGGGTAACAAACCTCCGACAGGCGGGGAGGTAGGAGGGCAGCGACGTAGGAGCATCCCCTTCATCATTTCACTCTGCTGCCCCCGGAACCCCCGCTGCCACATCAAAAAAGCCCGGCTCCCTTTTCAGGGAACCGGGCTTTGAAAGGCAGACTCAGGCGGACTCTTGTCCGAAGCCCGATTACTTCTTGCGAGGCTTCAGCTTTGCCTTGGCCTTCGGAGCGACCTTCTTCACAGCGGTTTTCTTCGGCTTGGCCGCAGCGGCAGGCTTGGATCCACCTGCAAGGCGGGTATTGAGGCGGCTCTTCTTGCGGGCCGCTGCATTCTTGTGGATGACACCCTGCTTGGCGGCCTTGTCGAGCGCCGAGGAGAAGTTCTGGTAGAGAGCCTTCACCTCATCGACACCTGTCTCGAGGGCTGCTCGGAGTTTTTTCTCCTCGGTCTTCAGGCGGCTGAGGACGCTGGTGTTACGAGCCTGACGCTTGATGGTCTGACGCTTGCGCTTGAGTTCGGAGTTGCTTGTTTTGACGGGTGCTTTGGTGGTTGCCATAGGAAAGGTTTTGGGTGGGCCGGGTGAATGATCGGATATGCCAGTAGCAGGATTCGAACCTGCGACCAAGGGCTTATGAGTCCCCTACTCTACCGCTGAGCTATACTGGCGCTGGTTGCGAAAGTTATCAGTTCACTCATCCGCTTCAAGCGGGAATCTTAATATTCTCGGAAATAACTAACGCAACGCTCTCTTTTGGCTCCGAAAAAAAAGTGCATTAAAGGTTGACGGCTTTCCCTCCATGTCCTACTACCCAACCTGTCAGTCTAACCACAAACCAATATACATGAACAAAACACTTACACTCCTCGCAGTTGTGATTGCTACCGCAGCGACCTCGTTCGCCGGTTCCGCAGTCTCCTCCAAGAAAGTCGTCGTCGCCCCTCAGGAAGATCTCTTCCGCGCCGGTGAAGTCCAGCTCGACGTCTTCGCAGCTGGTGCTGCCGGCAACTACAAAGGCGGATCCGTCAACGGATTCGGCGGCGGTCTCGGCCTGAACTACTTCTTCACGAAGTACTTCGGTATCGGCATCGATGATACCCTCACCAGCCTCAACGGCAATGGTCACACCTACAACAGCACTCAGGGCAACCTGATCGCCCGTCTCCCGATCGAGAGCCTTCACCTTGCTCCTTACGCCCTTCTTGGCGGTGGTGCAACCTGGGGTACCCAGAGCCAGGGCAACGGCAACGTTGGTGGTGGTCTTGAGTACCGCATCAACCGCGGCATCGGCCTCTTCGCTGATTCCCGTTACCTCTTCGGTAACAACGGTCTCAACGAGAGCCTCACCCGCGCCGGTCTCCGTTTCATCTTCTAAAAATCTTAGAATTTAAAATCATTTGCAAAGGCCCCGGGGGAAACCCCGGGGCCTTTCTCTTTTTATGAGTGCAGCCGTCCGCTCCGTTGACGCCCCTTCAGGGAAGCGTTAGCTTCTCACTTCCCAAGCCCCTTGCCTTCATGAGCGCACCATCTTCCCTGACAGAATCCCGACGCGTTGTCGTGGGGATGAGTGGCGGCGTGGACTCCAGTGTGGCTGCCTGGCTTCTCAAGGAACAGGGGTGGGAGGTCATCGGCGTCACGATGAAGCTCTGGCCCCAGGACTGCATGACCCGGGCCGAGGACAAATGCTGCGGACCGCAGGCGATCGCCGACGCACGCAGCGTCGCCTACACACTGGGAGTTCCCCATTACGTGATTGATGAGGCCGTCCCCTTTGAGCGCCTGGTCATCGATTACTTTGCCGAGGAGTACAAGGCCGGGCGCACCCCTAACCCGTGCGTCATGTGCAACGAAAAGCTCAAGTTTGGCAATCTCTGGGATAAGGCAACCGCTCTGGGTGCCATGTACATCGCTACCGGACACTATGCCTCGGTGGAGCATGCCGCTCCGGGAACTCAAGGGGCCCCCATCCTTCGGAAAGGACTCGATGCTAAAAAAGACCAGTCCTACTTCCTCTTCAGCCTCCGCCGCGAGCAACTCTCCCGCGCCCTCTTCCCCCTCGGTTCCCTGACCAAGGAGGAGATCCGGGCCATCGCCCGCAAGCTTGGCCTCAAGGTCGCCGATAAGGAGGACAGTCAGGAGATCTGCTTTGTGCCCGGAAAAGACTACAAGGCCTTCCTGCGCGATCGCGGCGAGACCTTCCAGCCCGGAGGATTTTACGACACGCAGGGGAATCACCTCGGGCCCCACGAGGGCATTGAGCTCTTCACGATCGGCCAGCGCAAAGGACTGCCCGGCGGCGCCGGCACTCCCCGCTATGTCATCGACATCGACGCCGCAAGCGGTCGCGTGATCTTGGGCAGCGAGGAAGATCTTCTCTGTGAAGAGTTCACGGTGAACCGCGTGAACTGGCATGGGGAAGCCCCCGCCGAGCCGCGGAAGATTCTTGTGAAAGTTCGTCACGGCCACACGGGCGATCTGGCCTTTCTCACCGCGGGGGAGAATGAGACCGCCGTAATCCGCCCGCTAAAGCCGCTACGGGCGGTCACCCCGGGTCAGGCCGCCGTCTTCTACGATGGGGACCAGGTCGTCGGTGGCGGCTGGATCGTCCGCCGCACTAACTCCTCCTCTGCCTCAACATCGAATGTTCCTGTTCTGGCATGAAGAAGAAATCCATCTCAAAGCCAACAAAGGTGCATCGCATGACTTCTCGGGGTGGCGTGAACGTTTCGATCTCCCATCCCCGTTCCAAAAAAAGCCTGCCCCAGTCATCAGACCCTTTTGACCCGATTCCGGAAGTCATCGAGGAGATCCGCCGGGGGAGGATGGTCATCGTGACCGATGACGAGGATCGTGAAAACGAGGGTGACCTCGTCATGGCGGCCTCCAAAGTCACTCCCCAAGCAGTAAACTTCATGGCCCACTACGGGCGCGGACTGATCTGCGTTCCGGTGACGGAAGATCGGGCCGCTCACCTGGGCCTCCAACGCATGGTGGCTCATAACCGCGAACTGCACGCCACCGACTTCACCGTTTCCGTCGATGCCTCCAAGGGGACGACGACCGGCATCAGCGCCCGCGACAGGTCGGCAACGATCAAGGTGCTGAGCAGCTCCAAGGGGGGCCCCAAGGACCTCCGTCAACCCGGTCATATTTTCCCCCTTCAGGCCGCCTCCGGAGGTGTGCTGAAACGCGCAGGCCATACCGAGGCAGGGGTTGATTTGGCACGCCTCGCGGGATTGGATCCATCCGGTGTCATCTGCGAGATCCTCAATGAGGATGGCTCGATGGCCCGCCTGCCCGATTTGCTCAAGTTCAAGAAGAAGCATGGCCTCAAGATCTGCTCGATCAAGGATCTGATCGCCTACCGACGCAAGAGCGAGAAGCTGGTGAGTCGGGAGCAGGAGATCGACATGCCGACCGACTTCGGCGATTTCAGGATGTTCCTCTACCGGGCGGAGATGGATAACCACCATCATCTGGCCCTCGTGAAGGGGCCGATTGACCCGAAGAAGCCGGCCCTTGTGCGCGTCCACAGCGAATGCCTCACCGGCGACGTCTTTGGATCACGCCGTTGTGATTGCGGTAGTCAGCTGCACCGCGCACTCGCCCAGATAGCAGAAAGTGGTCACGGGGTGCTGGTCTACATGCGCCAAGAAGGACGAGGCATCGGGCTGCCAGCCAAGATCCATGCCTACAAGCTTCAGGAAGAGGGACTCGATACCGTCGAGGCTAATGAGCGCCTCGGCTACCCCTCCGACCTCCGTGACTACGGAACGGGAGCTCAAATTCTGGCGGACCTCGGCATCAATAAGATCCGCCTCCTGACCAACAATCCCCGCAAGGTCGTGGGTCTCGAGGGTTATGGGATGGAGATCGTCGAGCGGGTTCCTATTCGCTCCAAATCAAACAAGCACAATGCCCGTTACCTCAAGACCAAGAAGAAGAAGCTGGGGCACCTGATTTAATAGGTTTCTTGGATATCGGGGAGAGAAAGCCCCCCTCACGCTTACCTATGTCCTGACCTGCGCTGTTTCCTTCTTCATAATTCATCCTCCCTCCGCCATCCTTTCCGCATTCCATGCTCAAGCCTCTTCTCACACGACCGCGCCAAGCCCTGCGGTCGACTAATCGCATCGCCATCGTGGCAAGTCGCTATAACGGTGAGTTTGTCGAGGCGATGGTTGCCAAGGCACTGGCGGAGATCGCGCTCATCGAGCCTGATACCAAGACGGAGGTCATCCATGCGCCTGGATCTTTTGAGATCCCCTTCTTGGCCCGTCAGCTCATCGAGCGATCCAAACCAGATGCCGTCATCTGCCTCGGCGTCATCTTTGAGGGGGCAACAGGCCATGCCAACCTGATCGCCGCCTCCGTGAGCAACGCACTCTGCCTCCTCTCCGTGGAGGCTCTCACTCCCGTCATCCACGGTGTCCTCCTCTTGGGAAACCAAGAGCAGGCACGGGAACGCTGCCTTGGCGAGGAACTCAACCGCGGCACCGAGGCTGCGCGTGCGGCGATCGAGGTGATCCGTTCCTCCCGGTCCATCTCAAACCACTCAATCTAAAAGCAACTTTTCACGATCATGGGAGTACGACGCGAAGGCCGTGAGGCCGCCATCCAATTTCTCTACCAGCGCGATCTCGGAGGTGGCTCCGCAGTTTCCGATCTGGAGGATTTCTACGCCTTCCGGGGACTGAGTCCCGCCGCCCGCCGCTTCTGTGAGGGGCTGGTGAGCGGCGTGCTCGACCATTCGGGAGAGGTCGATGTGGCCCTGCGCGAGCATTCGCAGAACTACGAACTGGAACGCCTCTCCGCCGTCGACAGGAACATCCTGCGGCTCGCTATCCACGAGATGCTCTTCTGCGCCGACATCCCTCCGGTGGTCTCCATTAACGAGGCCATCGACATCGCTAAGAAGTACGGTACCGAGGAGTCGGGTCGCTTCGTCAACGGCGTCCTCGACCGGATCAAGGCAACACTTAAGAGGCCCGAGAGAACTCCCGCAGCAGCACCAACTACGCCAACTCTGGCGGCGGAGATCTCAGAAGAGCCATCCAACGACTGATGGCCGGGTGGTTAAAAGGCGTCCTCGGGCGTATCACCGGATCCCATGAGGCCGTCGATTGGGAAGAGGTAGAGGCCGCCCTCTGGCAGTCCGATCTGGGAGCACCCACGGCAACGGCCATCTTGGAGACACTCCGCGCCCAAGGCCTTGCCCTTCATGCCGAGAACGTTCTCGATGCCGCGCGCGAGGAAGCCGCCAAACATCTTCCGGAAAGAGGGAAAGATCTGACCCCCATGCCTCAGGGTGCTGATGGCCCTGTGGTTATCCTGATGGTTGGAGTCAACGGCACAGGCAAGACCACCAGCTGCGCGAAGCTGGCTGCGCTTCTGAAGTCCCGCGGCCAGAGCGTCCTCCTCTGCGCCGCCGACACTTTCCGGGCGGCCGCCGTGGAGCAGCTCAAGGCATGGGGTGACACACTCGGCGTGGAAGTCGTAAGTAGTGGCTACGGAGCCGACCCGGCTGCTCTCTGCCATGACGCCCTCTCCAAGGCGAAGCGTCTCAAATCCGATTTCCTGATCTGCGACACCGCCGGTCGCCTCCATACCAAGTCGAACCTCATGCAGGAGCTCTCCAAGGTGAAGCGCTCCCTGGCCAAGCTCGACCCCTCAGCCCCCCACGAGGTCTTTCTCGTGGCCGATACCACCACAGGCAGTAATGCCGTCGTTCAGGCCAAGGAATTCCACGCCGCCGCCGGACTTACGGGACTCATCCTCACCAAACTGGATGGCTCCGGAAAAGGTGGCGTCGCCGTCGCCATCGCCCGTGAAACAGGCATCACCCCGCGCTTCATCGGCACGGGGGAACAGGCGGGTGATCTTGCCCTCTTTGACCGCGCCTCATTCTTGGAGCGCATGCTCTAGAGAGGCAGGGTATCAGGAACGAGCGATCAGTCCCTTTCATGGGGATCATTCTTTGTGTCGAAATGCTCCCCCTTCTTTTCAATACGGCTTCCCAAATCGTGAATCCAGAGATTGAGGATATAGGTCAGCACCACAGCGACATAGAATTGACCGATGACTGCCTGAGTGATGGTCAGGACACGTGCGATATGAGTCGCCGGGAGGATATCCCCAAAGCCCAGCGTGGTCTGGGTTACAAAGCTGTAATAGAGCATCTGTTGAACATCGTTTCTCCACTCATTGGCCGTGGATGTAGTGGATGCTGTGGGCATGAACCGCGAATGATGGAACGCCTGATGGTTACTCCTCTCCACAACGGTGTAGAGGAACGCAAAGGTTGCACCGATCCAGACATACAGGTTGCAGGCCTCCAGGACCTTGTCCAGTTTCGCGCGCTCGGTGCTCAGGAGTCTCCTAATCCACGAAACGGTGCCGAAGATCAGCGTGGCCAGGACCATCATCACCGAGGCTTCCTCGGCGGCCTGCCCTAATGTCAGCACAACGCCCGAAAGGGATTTCCACCCTTTCAGCCAAAGAAACACCATAGCAACGAGAAAGCTCCCCGATGCCACCACGGCGACCTTTATGCTGTCCGCATGGGTTGTCACCGCCATGCAGGCAACCCCAAGAAAAACCAGTACGGTCACCCCCCTGGGGAGGCAGGGACCAAAATAGAATAATCCGAGGAGCGTGAGGCCGCCGATGACATGACGCCTCTCGGCTAAGTTTAAGATGTGGCGATGAAGGGGGTGCATGATTTTGTGGGCTCTCTGAGCAGCGTTCGTAAATTTCGCGCCAGTCGTCAGATGTGACCCAGCGGAAGAATCTTGCTAATGGGGGTCAGCAGGATCCGGAAGGCCTCCGCATTCGTTCTGAAAAGCCGGACTTCCGGGAATGTGGCGCCTAATTTTGCAGCCCGGAGGGCCGATCTCGGAATCGGTTGGAGGCCGGTCAAGGAAACAATAAGGCCGCTTGCGAGCAACTGCTTCACAGTCATCATGAGTTGGGAGATCCCCGTGGAATCCATCAGCGGCACCTCGGAAAGATCAATGACGGCATACTCTGCCCCCTCCTTTGGATGAATTTCGGAAGTCAACCTGCTTGCCGATCCGAAAAACAAGGCGCCCTTAACTTTAAAATAAAGAATGCCTTCAGGCACAGCGATGGGGGCGGCATTCTTTTCAGATTCCTCATCTTGGAGAGATCCCTCAACTCCTTCCTTTGTCGCGGACATCTCCGACATGCGGTACATGAAGGTAATCGCAGTGAGAACGACCCCCGCTGCGATAGCCGTTACCATGTCAAAGAGGATGGTCAGAACCGCGCAAAGAAGCATTGTCAACCACTCCTCCCTCTGTGCCGTGCGTAAGATGTCGACGCAACCCCTGACGTCGCTCATGAAATAAGCGACATAGATGAGCAGCGCCGCCATGGCGGACAGCGGGAGATACCCGAGGTAGCGAGAAAAGAACAGTATCGAGGCAAGGAGGAATGCGGAATGAACGAAGGAAGCCCAGGGAGTGCTTCCTCCAGCCTGGATATTGGCCGCAGTTCTAGGGATCGCCCCGGAGACACTGAACCCACCGAAAAACGGCGAGGCGATGTTCGCAAGGCCTTGGCTAATCAACTCGCCATTGGCATTACTCCGTGTCGCTGTCAACCTGTCGCCACACACGGCAGTCACAAGGGTTTCGATGGCGCAAAGTACGGCGATGGTGAAGGCCCCCTTGAAAAGGCTCATCAAACCCGCAAAAGAATCCAATAGATGCATTCCGTCATGAAGCTTCCAAGGGAACTCAAACCGCGGAGGGATCGGCGGAATCCCGTGATAAACAATCCCGTCAACCACGGTGGTAAAATGATTTGCTATCGTTTCAAAATGAAAGCTGGGGTCGATGGTCGGCAGGATCACCCCGAGAACGCACGAAATGGGAAGCACGACAAGTGCCG